>NZ_VFUE01000005.1:0-301379 GCF_006441495.1 Mesorhizobium sp. B2-6-4 | reverse complement strand
TCGCGGATCTGGCTGTCTGCTTTCTTCGAATTATGACCGAAAACGATCCTGTGCCGGGATCAGAAAAGATCGATTGGTCGCTCGGGCTCGGGGCTTCCGGCCGAGTCATTCGCGCGGTGCAGGGGCGCGTCGCCTTTAACCCCAAGATGCACGTCCCATCGACTGCGAAAAGGCGGGCTTTGCAGACAGGCGGTGACGGCTGCCGCCCCTCCAGTCAATAATGTGCTTCTTTTCACATGGAGATACTCACCGAAAGATACATTGATCAAATCATATTGTTCGATTTTGGGGTCGAAAGGGGAATCGCCAACATATGCACGTCGCAATAAGGAGAATTGGACGAGATGCAATTCATTGGGATAAATTGCACATAACGCAATGACTCGATGAATTGTAGGTTGAGGGGCAACAAAGGCATTGCGAACATCTGTCGTCTTGTCTGTGATTTAACCATAGCTGGTACACGAAAAGGCAATTGGTGATCGTCGGGCCGGGCTAGCGTTATTCCTCCGCGGTTTGGAGATGGTGCGTCCGCTCCCGAATGTGCCCAGCGTCGCGATACAAGCGGCGTGAGTTGGATGTCCAAGAGAGGGCTTGCAGTGCACCAACGTGCATATCTCGACGAGTGTTGGTGTTGCCGGAACCGTGGTCGACCAG
This sequence comes from Mesorhizobium sp. B2-6-4, assembly GCF_006441495.1. NCBI lineage: Bacteria > Pseudomonadati > Pseudomonadota > Alphaproteobacteria > Hyphomicrobiales > Phyllobacteriaceae > Mesorhizobium > Mesorhizobium sp. B2-6-4. Next base: position 300,722 of record NZ_VFUE01000005.1, on the reverse strand, counting down.
GCAGGGAGAACTCAGATGTACACTCATATCCTCGTGAGCACGGATGGCTCCGACGTCGCCAGGAAGGGCGTTGAGCAGGGGATAGCCCTGGCGAAAGCCTTGGCTGCCAAGGCGACAGTTGTCACGGTCACGGAGCCAATGCTGATTGACTATGGAACCGGATTTACCTCCGGGTCTATTCCTTCGCAGGAGGAGGTTGATAGTTTTGAGGCCGCGAGCAAGGAATTCGCAGGGCAAGTCCTCGATCAAGTCAGGGAGGCAGCCGACCGGATGGGGGTTTCCGCAGAATTTCTACATGTCCCGGATACCTACCCGGCCAAGGCGATTATCGACACCGCCAAGTCACGAGGCTGCGACCTGATTGTGATGGCTTCCCATGGCCGTCGTGGCATCAGAAAGCTTTTGCTGGGAAGCCAGACGTCGGAGGTTCTCGCGGATGGAAGTGTGCCTGTATTGGTCGTGCGGTAGCCAAACGAAACCGGAGAAGCGCCGGCTTCCTCTGCGCTCAAGCTTCCGGAGAGACGGTGTCCTGTGACGAGGATGTCTCCACGCGTCGGCCTCGGCATTTAGAGGTGCCGCGCAATGGCATTCATGATTGCCGCAGGCTAGACAACGATAACGCGCGCGCCGTTGCGCACCGTTCCGAAGAGTTCAAAAATATGCTCGTTCAACATCCTGATGCAGCCGGATGATGCAGCTTTTCCAATGGTCCACGGCTCATTGGTCCCATGAATGCGATACAGCGTGTCCTGGCCATTGCGATACAGATACAGCGCCCGGGCGCCGAGAGGATTGTTTGGGCCTCCCGGAACGCGCTGCGGCAAGCTCGGATTACGGCGTCGCATGTTGGCGGTGGGGGTCCAGGTCGGCCATTGGGCTCTTCGTTCAACGATGGCTTCTCCACCCCATCGCTGTCCATCCCGACCGACAGCGATGCCGAAGCGGATCGCCCTGCCTGCGTCTTCGACATAGTACAGGAAGCGCTCCTGCTTGTTGATTAGGATTGTTCCGGCGGTTTCCCTACCCAAGTAAGGCACTGTTTGCCGACGGAATTGCCGGGGGATGCGCGTCTTGTCTACGAGAGGGATGTCAAAAGGCTTATCTGGAATTCTCCCGATATACCAACTCTTTTGGGAAGCTTCCGCATGCCCGGACAGCGCCAGAAATGATATTCCCCCAACGATCACGGATCGTCTGCTCAAAGAATTCACCAAATGAACCTCCGAAATTTTAATGGCTTCTTGGCTGGTATTTTATGAGCTTCGATGAGCCTGCGCTATCGGGACCAACACTTCTGACATCGGCCTCTCCGCTGAGGGTGCAATCTCTTATGTCATACGAGCGCCTCGTCAGACTGCGTGGTGTTCCCGGCGGGCAGTTCGAACCGGCGCCCAATCTCCAGCTTCGCCAAGGAATGGGTTCACTCTTGTCTTCGACAAGATTACCTCAGCCGAAGACTCCAATCACGTAGTCGAAAGCTGATGGCTGAGAAGGCAATTGTTGGCCAGGAGGCTGTTCAGAGAAGGTTTGCCGTTGTTCGACCGCTCCGCCAACGGAGGGTGCTTGAGGCCCAGCCAGCCCGCCTCCCGCGCCTCTTTGGGCGAGATTCCGAACTCGCGCCTGAATGTCCGGCTATATGTCGAGGGATCCATGAAGCCCCACTCCTCCGCAATGCTCGAAATCGGGCGTCCATCCGCGATGTTTCCGAGCGCGTCCCTCGTTTTCAGCAGCCGCTGTCGCCGGATATAGTGCGAGATTCCTCCGGCTGGTTCGAAAATCCGATAAAGTCGAGAGCGTGAAATGCCGAGGTCTTGCGAGAGCTTTCCCGGTGTCAGATTCCGGTCGGCCAGATTGGCTATTATGATTTTGTTCGCGCGGGCCATGATGACCGCGTCGATCGGCTCCTGTGCTTCGAAAAAGTGATCCCGGGACGGGGAAATGCACGCGGCAAGCAGGCTGGTGGTCGCCGATGCGACATACGGGACGTCGCTTTCCGTGCGATGGGGGAAGGAATGATAGAGCAGCAGAACATAGTCGGCGACGAATGCGGCCATCTCGGGCCGGATATCGAGCGTGAAGGGTTGCGAGAAGGCGAAATCCCGCGGAAGGAATAGCGCAAGGACACCGTCATCCTCACCCTGGTCTTCATGGGGTGCACCCAGGCATTGCCAGCGCAGCTGTCCCATTCTTGGCGTGCCGCCGCCCGCGGGGATTGTCTGGGGCACCGAAAGAGCCCAGTGGTCGAACACCGGACTCTTTCTGCTGCGCCACCGCCGACGGTACCCCATCCCGGGATATTCGATGAAAGCCAGCACGAGGCTCTCCAACCGCCACGCCCGCTCGCGCGCAGAGAACGAGCCGAACTCGTCTCGCAGCAATTCGACGTCGGCTATATTTGAGTGCCAACTCCGGAAAAGGTCGAATTGCTCGGGCGGTGGCGCCTGCGAGGTATCAACGTCTACGACGCATCTTAGAGGTTCTGGGGTCCCGATCGTTTCGCTTTCGCTGACAATTGATGGCTTGTCTTGCATTGAGGCAAACTCATTGCTTGAAAGAGGGTGACGGCAACCCCACGGAATTCTCGATCAAGAGACCAGACGTATCGGGCTCATCCCCGGCGGATGTAGCCGCGGCGAGATCGAGGTTATGGGACTTGAAATCCTGACACCCGCACCTGCTTGGGTGGTATAGAACCAGTCGACAAGAACATCTCGCCCAGCCAGCAGAATCGATGATGTGCGGATGTCGGCAGCGTGTATGGCAACTGCTCCAGCGATCGGCTCGCCAAGAGTATCGCTTCGTACTGTTACCTCCATCACAAGCTCCTATCGAGCTAGCAGATCAACAATGAACGATGTGCTTTTCGCAAGGAGACGGTCCTGACAATTAAAAATCCAGAGTGGAGTTATCGAAAATCGTGATGCTAATGACGAGGACACGGCCGAGCTTAAACGGTCATCGATTTTTGAAAAATATGCGAGGAATCCATAATATGGGTTTGACGTATATTTCTTGTAGCTTGTGGGATGATCTCCAGGCGCCCCGACCTCTGCCAGGAATCCGTCACTGTCTTGAAGAAAGGGACAATCCCAATGAATTGTTGATCAGAAGGTTGCTCAGGATGCCAGCATCCGCGAGGGGCTCATCCACAGTCAGCCAGGTCGAATGCTTGACGCCCTGCCACCCGAGTTCGCGCGCTTCCCTTGGAGAGATGCCGAACTCTGTTTTGAACATCCGGCTGTAGGTAGACGGATCTTGGAAGCCCCATACTTCGGCAATGCTGGAGATCGTTCGCCTGTCCGAACTGTCCGCTAGAGCGTCGCGCGTTTTCAGCAGCCGCTTGCGCCGCACATAGTTGGACACACCGCCCACCGGCTCGAAAATCCGGTAGAGACGGGAGCGTGAGACACCGACCGCACGGCAGAGTTTGTTGGGCGTCAAGTCGGGATCGCTCAACCTCTCTGCGATACGCTTGGCAATCCGAGCGGCAGACACCGCGTTCACAGGCCCTTGCGCCTCTGCCAGATGATCTTTTGTCGGCATAAGAGCAGCCGCGGAAATGTTGGCAGTCGCGGTGACGATATGGGGCAGATCCGCTTCTCTCAAATGAGGAAGTGAGCGGTGCAGCAGAACGGCGTAGTGCGCAAGAAAATCCAGTGCCTCGTCGCTGGCTTCGATTTTCGATGATCTGGTTGCCGGCCATGTGCGGGGCAGAAACAGTGTGATGAACAGATCATCGTTGCTCACTCCAACATCGGGCAAGGCCAGACACCTCATGCGGGGCCGACGAGATATCATCTCGCCGGCAGCAGACTGCGAGAACGGCACGGACAGCATCCAGTGATCCAACAGGGACCGTCTGCGATGTTCCCATTGTATCTCGTAGCCGGAGCCTGGGATTTCGATGGAACTCAACGCCAGATCGCCCAACTGCCATACCTGATGACGAGCCGGGAACACGGCGTGCTCGGCCCGAAGAAGCTGTATTTCGGCAACCCCAGCAAACCATGATCGATAGAAATCAAACTGTTCGGCTGGGGGTGCCGACAAGCTATTTACGTCGATGGCGCATCTTAGAGGCTCATCCGCAAAAGGGTCGGTGGGAATGCCGGCAGCGGTTACTCTCGCGTCCATAACAAACTCCTGTCGTACATGAGACGCCGAAGTATAGGCAGCTCAAGAGGTCGGCAGGCCGTTTCCCGCAAGGAAACCGACAATAAAACACACCCTCAACCTGCCGCCGCGGATGAGATTGATTTTGAGGCAATCTTAAGCCGGAGATGCTCCCCTAGAGTGGGCTAGGAATCCCAAACGTAGACAATGCGTTTATTTCTCGTGGAAGCTGGGACAGCGTTTTCGCATCGTATTTACCCTTGCGACTATGGCCATTCTCATCGGCGCCGAGCGCGCCATGTGGAGTGACCTTGCGTTTCTCTTGCTTGCGACCAACCGGTCGGAAGGTTTGTTGCGGCCCCACTGAGGTCGCGCCATCAGAATCTCCTGACGGCCAACCAATTTCTATCCACTTTCCGACGGAGTGCCCGAAAGCTCTCGGATTGGGGTGGTTCAGCAGGCAACTAGGCCGAATGCGGGCTGCACATAGCTGTGATGAGGCCCTACGCGTAGGTGTGTGGTTGGCTTTAGGATTCGCCGACCGCGGGGGATCCGGCATTTCTGCCGACTGCCTCCGTCCACAGGAGCCGACGGCTTCATCGTCTTCCATCCTGATCAAAATGCCTGGGGCACCGCGTTAACCAGCCTCGGATCGGCAGGTTTGAGCATCCCATCAGTCTGGTGCTGCGTGTCTCCAGAAGCGCCGACGCGCCTCACTGGGGGAGCATCCGAAGATTGACGTATAGGCTCCAGCGAAACGGCCCAGGTGCCAGAAACCAAAGCTCATGGCGATGTCGGTGATCGAGAGGCGATCGCCCTGCGTCAGGATAAGGCCGTGCGCGGCCCGAAGCCGCCGCTCCCGCTCGTAAGCTCGAGGGCTGACTCCCAGACGTTCCTGAAAGGCGCGCTCCAACATTCGCTCGCCAATGCCCAGTACCTCGCAGACTGCACTGACGGAAACAGGGCTATGAGGCCTTGCCTCCAGAATGGCCAGGGTGGCATCAACGATATCGCGCCGATCGCTGGAGCCGAAGGTGCGGGGGGATGGTTGCTCCGTGAGGGAAAGCACCCGCGCGAGCGCGGCGCCCGCTTCGCTCGCCGCAACGGCCAGGCCGGCACTTAGGTCATAGCCACGCTGTGCTGCAGCTTCCGCGAACCCGACGGTTCGCAGCAGCCTCTGCTGAAGCTCCAGCTCGGCTCCTGCCGTGAGGCGTTGCTCATGTATCCCTGGCATCAGCGCGGTCCTCTGGCCCAGGTGGGAGGCTGATGCCGTGCGCAGAGACTCGAGCGCGGACCCACGCAGACCGATCCGCATGAGGCGATAGCTTCCTGGCATCTCCAGCTTGAATTCTGTTCCCGGGCCGATGATCCGCAACTGCGGTACTTCACTCCGTTGTCCGTTGAAGGTCGTGCCTTCGCCCCAGAGGAACACCGCCGTCAACGCATCGTCATTGATCGCCCCGGACATGGCGATGCCACCCTTGTCCCGTAAATCGAGGACGAACGCGTCGCCATAGTCTATCGTTGCAAGGCTCGATGCATGGCGCTGCTCGCCAATCTGCTGGATATGGAATTCCGCGTCGGGATCGGACTCGCGGGTGCGCGCGACCACGGAATTATACTGGCGGGCGTACCAGTTAGGAGCCTCCAACAACGAGGGCCTCTCCAAGTCTTTTGTCCGGACTGGAGTTGGACGCGATCGCTTTCGTCCAACTCGATAAGTCAAGCAACCGAGTCCGGCTTGTTTCTGCGGGCGATCTTTATAATCAGAAGAATGATTCCGATAGCAAAGAGAAGACAGCCAACCATGATGCTCGATGGAGAGCCATAGCGATAGCCCGATGCAAAAATGAGAAAGCCTATGAGCAAGAGGCCGATAGCTATCAATTTGTTTGCCAACAAGGCCTTGGTGTTTCCTTCCATTGTAGCAGCTCCTTAAAATTTGACGTTTCGAGGTGGTGTCGAGGGTCTTTCTGGCTTTCGCTCTATTCGGTCTTTTCTTCCGGCTCCCAGGAAGCCGACTGAACATTCGAGTCGAGCGCGAGGTGAGCGACGACGCGTTCGACTGATTGCGCATCATCACGGTTGCTGAACAACGTTGCTTCTATTCTCATGGCGTCGCCCTCATTGATGGGATGGCTGTTAAGGGAGCGTAGGCGGAGGAGGTTTGTATTGATGGTCTGAAGCAGAATCGATCTGAGCAAATAAACATTATCTCGTGAGCATACGATCTCTATAGTGTACGTGTATTCGATGGCAGGTTGTTCCTGAGAGTGCCTTCGAAAGAATCTTGAGAAATTAGGAAGAAGCGAATTGAGTATAATAATGAGCATTGCGGTTTCCGCGGCCAGCAGCAGAAAGCCAAAGCCTACGAAGACCCCGACAGAGCCAGTGCTCCAGATCGTCGCGGACGTACTCAACCCTCTTATGTTGGAACCGTCCCTGATGATCAGGCCGGCGCCAAGGAAGCCAATGCCGGTTACGACCTGAGCCCCCATTCTAAGATCGAGACCTGAGCCAAGAGCGCCCGGCAGCGAGGAGTATGCCGCCGCGCCCAGTGCGACCAGCGCGTGCGTCACAAGTCCTGTATATTGTTGCCGGTACTGGCGTTCCGCACCGATCAGCGCGCCGAGCAGCAACGCAAGCACAAGCTTCAGCAGGATTGATTGAGTTATCGCGACTTCAGCTTCCAAATGTTCATTCCGTCTGATTCAAAATGCAGGGGCTTTCATCACATGGCGCCGAGCTCGGACGCCGGCTGCTGGGACACGGATTGCCGGGATGCCGACCGCTTCAGGATTGTGAGCGGCAGATGGAGAACGAGGGAGGCGTTATCGAAGATGATCTGCCGGGTCTCTTCGGCTTTGTCTTCGACCGGCATATCTTCGTTCACGATGAGACGGCGCAGCAGGGGCCCGGACCTCAACAGCTTCATCAGTGTTTCCGACGTTGCAAAGCCGCTGTGGCCGCCGCCGTCCACGTCGGAAATGTCGATAACCTGAATGTCCTTTTTCTGGAGGAGCGGGATATCGAAGCCACTGCCGACTCGTGGCTGGCCACCTGCAATGCGCCGCGACAGGCTCAAGGCGCGATCTCGCCGAGAGACAACGATCGTGAAGGGGTGCGGCAGTTGGGGTATGTCCCTGACTTGGCTGCTGAAGACATCTGGATCGATATCGGGCGCGGCAAGCAAGACGCCGCGGATTCTTGAGGTAACCGCCGCCTTACCTTGCAATACAAGGGTGCGAAGCGCCTCCATTACGACATACGCGCCCATGGAATGGCCGACGATGAAAACACCGCTAGCGTTCGATCGAGCTGCGATTTCGATCGTTTCGGCCAAGCCGTCCCGCGCCTGGAGAGCGCTATCGCGATCGAAAAGATAGGCGCCGATAGATCCCGCCGACGCCCAGGAGAAATGAACCGGAACCGAGGAGATGCGGTAGTCGTGGACGACTTGGGCATTACGAAACAGGCCTTCGGCAAAATTGTTGTTGTAGCCGTGCACGAAGATAAACACCTCGCGCTCCGAAGGCGGACGCTTCGCCAGCATCCCGTTCAACCGACCTGCGAAGGATGCTCTGTTCTCGAAGCGGACAAGATCACGAGCGGAAAAATGGCGCTTCGGATCGGGTGATGTCGATGACGTCTCGACGACGCCCGGCCAGTGTGTGGCCGGCACGACGACAGTCAACTGCGAAAAACTCAACGTCGGGGAACGATCCCGCGAATAGGGCGGTTCGGAGGTGGGGAACCTTGTGCGCGTGGTGGCGATCAGGAAGGAAATAGCCGACATTTCGTTGCTAATTTGTACAGGCGAGGCAAGGCCCGTCACGGCTCTTGGACCGGCGCAGCTTTGCACCAGCAATGCCAGCGAGATAACCAACACAAATCGTCCTGCGGGGTTCTGCATGCTGCTGGCCGCGCCGGCTTATCTTCGTAAACTCACCAGCCTTTGGCCATCCTTGTCCAACAGTTGCACTCGTCCTGTCTGTGGGGCTTCAAAGCGACGGACGGACCCGAGTGCCTCCAGAAGATTGCGCTCTTGATCCATGAGGGGCTGATCGCAGATCATCCTGGACGAGCCGGTTTCCGAGATCGTCAGCGCTTCTCCGGTCAAGGCGAAGCCGCCAAAGAACCGATTGCACGAACCATTCCCATGGATGCGTCCATCCGGCTCGAAGGCAAGGGTGGGTTTCGAACCCGCGACCGTGGTTTCTTCTCGAATCTCGTCCACGAGCCAATCTCCGTGAAGGAGGTCGCCCGGCTCTCCGGCGCAGCCTTCAAATTTCCGGTCGCCAAGGATGACGGTCGCGGTTTGGGGGTATGGCATTCCGCTCATGGTATCGACGCATATTTTGGCAGCGATGGTCAGCGCGAGTTGCCGGCCGTCTACCGTCGCCAGATAGGTGTCGGCGTCGCCTTGCCTTGTGGGACGCGGAGCCGGCTGAGCTGTGAAGGTCTCGCCCCCTAAGGCGTTAAAGCTGAGCGCGGTGTCCGAGATGCTGATTTGCCAGCCGGGTTCGTTGCCGCGTGCAGCCAACGAGGCAGCCTCCGCATTGCTCGTTGCGGTGGCGTACAGCGACAACACCGCGAGCAAAGCGGCCAACGCCAAGGATGAGCAGGACTTTGGACTCACGGTTGCAGCCTCCAGACGATGCGTCACTGAATTCGAAGGCCGCCCGGAAACCGGCCTCTGGGGGCAACTTCGCCAAATATTGCGCCGAATGTACCTACATCCGGTCTTCAGTCCATCGTCGCGTTTCGGAGAAGGAGTCCGTTCGGCGAAAAAATGGACGCAAAGCCAAGAATTGAGATTCCAAGAATATAAATGGTTGCCGCGGGCCATTTCGACCGCCCTTTGGCGAGGACGAACCTCAATGTGATGGTTCGATCGTATCGAGGCGTTCCGTACGATCTCCCCGACGCCGGGACGACAGATACTCGGTTGCTTTCTGGACGACAAAATAGACGGAGGGGATGATCAACAGGCCAATAGTCGTAGCCGCGGCCATGCCCCCGAAAATTGTGACGCCAACAGCCCGCCGCGCGCCCGCACCGGCACCAGTCGACACGACAAGAGGAATGATCCCGAGGATGAAGGAAACCGCGGTCATCATGACGGCCCGGAAGCGCTGCTCGGCCCCGATCCGCGCCGCCTTCATTATGCTTAGTCCCTCATCGCGCCGCTCCTTGGCGAATTCCACGATCAGGATGGCATTCTTCGCCGCCAGCCCGATCAGCAGCACGATGGCGATCTGCACGTAGAGGCTGTTCTGCAACCCGAAGACCTTCAATGCCGCTATGGCGCCGAAGAGAGCCGCTCCGAGCGAAAGGATGACGATCAACGGAAGCGACCAGCTCTCGTATTGGGCGACAAGGAAGAGATAGGCAAAGAGGAACGCCAGCGCAAAGACCAGCCCCTCCTGGCCACTGCCGCGGCGCTCTTGAAACGACAGGCCTGACCACTCGAAGCCATAGCCATTCGGCAACAGCTGGGCCACTGTCTTCTCCATCGCGTCCATGGCGCCGCCGCTGCTGCTTCCAGGTGCGGTAATGGCGTTTATGGGAGCGGCGACCGAGAGATTGTAACGCTGGATGGCGAATGGCGACAGGATCGTCGTCAACGACGCCAGATTGTTCAAGGGCACCATGGTGCCGTTCCGGCTACGCACATGCAGGTTCAAGATGTCTTCCGCATGGGCACGGAAATCGGCATCGGCCTGCAGATTGACCTGGAACACGCGGCCATTGAGCGTAAAATCATTTACGTAGCGCGATCCGAAGGCCGCGCCGATGGTGGAATAGACGTCCGACACGCTTACCCCAAGCGCTTCGGCGCGCGTTCTGTCGACGTCGACATAGACCTGCGGGACATTGGCGCTGAAGGTGGTGGCGGCCCCGCCGAGCTCCGGCAGATGATTGAAGGCGCCAAGCAGGGCGCCGACGACCTGCGCGATCTCTTGTGGCGGCTGTCCTTCAAGCGCTTGCAGGCGGAAGTCCAGGCCACCGACCGAGCCGATGCCGGCAATCGCCGGCGGCGCGAACACGGCGACGTTCGCGCCCGGAATTTGGGAGAACTTCATCCGCAGCGCCTGCAGGATGCCGGCGAGCTGCAGTTCGCTGGACCTGCGCTCGTCCCAGGGCTTCAGCGCCGCGACCGCCATTGCGCCGCTCGGCGAACTCGTCGACTGAAGGATGCTGAACCCCGCAACCGTGATGACGTCTTGCACGCCTCCGGTGTCGGTCAGAATCTTGCGCACGTCCTCCACGATGGCTTTCGTGCGGTCGAGCGAAGCGGCATTGGGCAACTGGATGTCGACGAACAGCGCGCCTTGGTCCTCGTCGGGCAGGAAAGTCGACGGTAGCCCGGTGAAGATCAGATAGGCGGCGGCAAAACAGGCAAGCAATCCCGCCACCGGCACGTACCAATGCCGCACCAGAAACCCGACGAGGCGTCCATAGCCGTCGCGCGTCTTGTTCATGAATGCCGTGAACCAGGCCAGCGGGCCACGCTTGAAATGGCCCACATCGCGCCGCAAAAGCAGTGCGGCCAGCGCCGGGCTTAGAGTCAATCCGACAAAGGAGGAAATCACCAGCGCCGAAGACAGCGTCACGGCGAACTGCCGGTAGAGCTGGCCGCCTATGCCGCCGAGAAACGCAGTCGGCGTCACCACGGCAAGCAGCACCAAGGTCGTGGAAATGATCGGCCCAGTGATCTGGTGCATCGCCTTGCGCGTGGCGTCGGCGACCGCGATGTCAGGGGTATCCTCCAGCACATGCTTGACGTTCTCCACGACAAGGATGGCATCGTCCACCACCAGGCCGATCGCCAGCACCAGCGCCAAAAGAGAAATCATGTTCAGCGAATAGCCGGCGGCAAACAGCACCGCCAAGGCGCCGAGCATGGAAACCGGGATGGCAAGCGCCGAGATGAACATGGCGCGCCAATCCTGCAGGAAGACGTAGGTGACTGCGAGAACGATCAGGAACGCCTCAAGCAGGGTTCTGGCCGTCAGCGAGATGCTGGCATTCACGAAGCGGGTCGCGTCGTAGACGATGTGATACTGCATGCCTTTGGGAAAGCGTGACGAGAGGCGCTCCAGTTCGGCGCGGACCGACGCCGCGGTCTGGATGGCGTTGGCGCCGGGCGACTGGTTGATCTGCATCATCGCCGAGGCGTGTCCGGCGAAGCTGGCGCTCGAAGCATAGCTTAGCGCGCCAAGCTCGAGCCGCGCGATATCGCGCAGGTAGACCTTGGCCCCCGCCGAGCCCGTGCGCACGACGATGTCCCCGAATTCCTCGACGCTTCTCAGCCGCCCCTGCGCGACCAGAGTGTATTGCAGCTCCGAGCCCTGCGCCTGCGGGGGGGCGCCGGCCTGTCCGAGCGTCGCCTGGATGTTTTGCCGCTGGATGGCGGCCGAGACATCGTCGGGCGTCAGGCTAAGCGCGTCCATGCGCTGCGGGTTGAGCCACACCCTCATCGAGTATTCCGAAGCCCCGGCGACCGAAGCCTCGCCGACGCCCCGCACGCGCGATATCGTGTCGGCGACGGTCGTGGTGATGAAATTAGTGATCGCCAGCGCATCGAGGCTGTCGTCCGGCGAATAGAAAGCGATGCCGAGGATAAAATCCGGCGAGCGGGCACGCACGGAGACACCTTGCTGCGCGACCGCTGCCGGCAGGCGCGAGATCGCCAGCTGAGCGCGGTTCTGCACGTTGATCTGTGCTGTCTCGGGATCGGTTCCGACCTCGAAGGTCACCGATAGCGTGTATTGGCCGGCATTGGAGCTGGTGGACGACATGTACATCATGTGGTCCACGCCATTGATGGCCGTCTCCAGCGGGCCGCCCACCACGTCGGCGATGACTTCCGCGCTTGCTCCCGGATAGGAGGCCGACACCGTCACCGTTGGAGGGGTGATCTGCGGATACTGCTGTATGGGAAGGGAAAACACCGCGATCCCGCCGGCGATCGAAATGATGATCGAGACGACGATCGCGAGCCGGGTGCGGCTGATGAAGAGGTCCGAGATCATTGCGTACCCTCCGCTTCGCGGGGGGTGACCTGCTGACCATCGGAAACGCGTTGCAGGCCCTCGACGACGATCGTTTCGCCGCCTTCCAATCCGCTCGTCGCCGCCCAGCGATTGTCGATGCGCGCACCGGTCGTGATCGCCTGCCTGGTCACGGTATTGTTGTCGTTGAGCACGAAGACGAACTTGCCCTGGCGGTCCTGAAGAACGGACGCCATCGGCACCATCGGCAATTTCCGGGCTTCTTCGTCGACGATTGTTAGCCGGACGAACTGGCCAGGCGCCAAAATGTGGTCGGGGTTGGGGAACAGCGCGCGGACAGCGACGGTACCGGTCTGCTGATTGACCTCGTTGTCGATGAACTGCACCCGCCCCGGCAAAGCAAATTGTGTGCCGTTGGCGAGAGACAGACTCAGGTGGAATTTGTTCGCATCGATCTTCTGGCCACCGGCAAGTTTCTGCCTGATGTCGACCAAAGTGCTGTCAGCGATCGAGAATGCGACGCGGATAGGATCGAGTTGTACGATGCGCGCCAATGATCCGGAGCCGGGCCCCACGAGATTACCGCGCGTCGCCAGGGAGCGGCCGATGGTGCCATTGATGGGAGACCTGATCTGAGCATAGGAAAGATTGAGTTCGGCCGTATTGAGGGCTGCATTGGCGCTTTGAACATCCGCCGCGGCGACATCGAATGCAGCCTGCGCGTCATCCAACGTGGCCTGAGAAATAGTCCTGCGGCTGAGCAGGTCCCTGGCGCGTGAGAGGCTTTGTCGCGCGGCGTTGCGGGTGGCTTCGGTCCTGGCCACCTGCGCCTGTGCGGACATTACCGCCGCCGACAGTTGATCCGGCTCGATTTCGAAAAGCAGATCGCCCTCCTTCACGTGCTGGCCTTCGGAGAACCTGATCTCCTTGAGCAGGCCGGACGCGCGCGCCTGAATGTCGACCGCATCGATCGCCTCGACCTGCGCGTTGTATGTCAGCGGCGCGTTTGCCGGACCGGACTGGACCTTCTGCACGACCACTGGCACCGTCGCCGCGGTCTGCGCACGTGCCGCTCCCGCGAAGCCGCCCACGCTGACTAGCAATGCGGCCGCCACGACCCTGGCTCGAAAGTCAAAATTGCTTTTCATCATCGTCGGATCCTGCTCTCAAGACAAAATCTTCGTCCTGCGCACGCTCAGGGCAATGACGAGATACGCCAGTCCAGCAATCATCATGGAAAATCCGGCCACCAAGCCAGTCGGCATCTCTCTGACGATCGGCCACTTCAGCAGTATGGAGAAAGCAGCGAATATGGCCACGATTCCGGAAACGGCGAACCAATACCAGCCGCCGATTTTCCTGACTTCAGCGGCGATGATTAATTGAAGAACACCGTGGACAAATAGTACAAACGCTATGAACAGTGATATTGCGGCCGATGCTTTGATAGGATTGAAGTAAATCATGATGCCGCCGATGAGCTCGAAGAAGCCGGTCAGTTCCTGCCACACGAAGCCCACCCAACTTTTGATCCAGAGCGATTGGATGACCTTGATGACGCCGACTGCCATCAGGGCCACGGCGAACACGACGTTGGATGCGAAATTGGAAACGCTGGGAACTGCGACTGAAAACACGCCGCCCGCAAGCAGGAGGAGCCCAAAGAGCAGAAACCTGCGCCACTTGCCCTGCTCGATTTCGGCCCGTTCATATGGCGTTGCAGGTGGGTGATCCGATTTTTCTGGCATGTCCCCGTTCCATGCAGGTTCTAAATATCGATCTCGCACCCTGCGGGCAGAGAAGAGAGCCGAGAGCGCTCAATGGAAAGTATCAGGAAGAAGTCTGCCGGACGGAGCGTCAGGAGCCTGTCTGGTTGCCTCGCGGCGAGATTTCCCGATGACGACGACTGCCTAGTCGAGATTTTCTCGCGGCCTTGCTTCGTCAGGACCATGAGGCCGTGTCGGATTAACTGATTGCTGGGAAGTGAAGGCGGCATACGGTTTTCCGCTGACTCTCAAAGGGTGCTCTTGTGAAGCCGGCCGTCCTTCATGATGACGACGAAGTTCTTATTTGGATCCTCGATCAGCCGGATGTCGTCGAGCGGGTTGCCGTCCACGACTAAGAGGTCCGCGAAAGCTCCTTCTTCGATGACGCCGAGCTTGCCCGGATAAGGGTTGCGCAGATTGGAGAGTGCGAGCAGTTCGGCATTGCCGGAGGTGGCCATCTGCAGGACTTCGGCGTTCTTGTACCAGTTGGCCAAATGCGTGAGCATCATGCTCTGGCGCGGACCCAACGCAGGCGAGAACAGCACGTCGGAACCCCAGGCCGTCTTGATGCCATGTTTGCGAGCAAAGGCATATATCCTCGGCGTCCCTGAGAAAAGCTCCTGGGCGCGGTCGGCGCTAGGTCCCGTCAGCGGGCCGGTGTCCTCCGCCGTCAGGAAGGGCTGGGTGCTTAGCCATGTGCCCTTCTCGGCGATCATCGCCGCCGTGTCCTCGTCCATCAGATGCGCGTGCTCGATCGACTGCACCCCAGCTGCCAGCGCGCGTCGTATCGCGCGAGACGTATAGGCGTGCACGGTAACGTAGGTGCTCCAATCCTGTGCCACCTCGACGCCTGCCCGCAGCTCTTCTTCGCTGAAGGTGACGATGTCCAGCGGACTGCGGGGCGATGATACGCCACCGCCGCCCACCAACTTTATCTGTGACGCGCCTTGGAGAAGCTGCTCCCGGATCCGCATCTTCAGGTCGCCGATATCGTCGACGATGGCCGCTCCCCCCAGGAGTTCACCTTTGCTGAGCTTGCCGCCGTCGCGCGGAATCTCGCTTGGCAGGCGAAGATCGGCGTGGCCCCCGGAGGTCGTGATCATCGCGCCGGAGGGATAGATGCGCGGGCCAGGGATCAGCCCGGTGTCGATAGCCTGCTTGAAGGAGAAGGAGGGACCTCCCAGATCGCGTATGGTGGTGAAGCCGCGACTGAGCGTGCGATCCGCCTCGGCGGTGGACGCTGCGAAGATAATCCCCGGGTCGCCGTTAAGCAGGATGTTGACCGGGACCGCCGCGAAGATCGCATGCCAATGCGCGTCGATGAGCCCTGGCATGAGGACGCCATTGCGGCATTTGATGACGGTGGCGTCCTCCGGGGGAGGGGCGTTCGTCATATCGATTCCGGAAATCCTGCCGCCCTCCACCAGGATTTGCGCTCCGTCCTTCACCGTACCCGACTTGCCGTCGAATAGCCGGACTTCGCGAAACAGGATCTTGGAAGGGGGCGCGGCCGTCTGCGCGAAGGACGGCTTTGTCAGCACCCCGGCGATGGCGGCAGCCCCGAAACCGGAGAGAAAACTACGCCTGGAAAAGGCCTCCAGACGACGAGAGACTCGTTGAAGATCGGGATTGAGACAACCGCAACCAGAACTGTGAACGAGGTGACCGTACTTCGAGCCTAGCCGCAGCATGTCTTTTGCTTTCGGTTGAGCGACACTGACACCTGCCGGACGGCGCTTCGTGTCGCGGTTCTTGTCATTTCAGGTCCCGTTACTCGACCAACACATCGCCGCCGACAGGATTGGCGCTGTCAAAGATGAGGAATACGATCGGAGTCCCCGATTCCGCTGTTGCATCGGTCCGCCTGGCGCCGACTTCGCCGCCGAGAGGCACGGAGTATTCCGCGACGATTTCCCCGAAGGTGTTCCTTTGGACTGCAACTTTCTGTCCGGGCCGAACGGTCTCATTGAGTTCGACCAACAATTCGATGAAACCGCCATGCGTCGCGGTGACGGGAAACATGCCGTCCGCGACGAAAACGCTCGAATCCTTGCTGGTTCTGCCGATAGGGCCTGAAATTATTCCGTGGTGCTTGATGACGTTCATCGTTCCTTCGACGAACAGGGCGATCATGTCGTGATCGAAGATCCGCGGCTTGCCGATCTCGGGCGTGAAGGCGGGAATGCCGGCATCGATGAGGGCATTGGCGAGAAGACCTCGCTCGCCAAAGTTGTCGAAAATCTGATCGACCGGATAGAGTTCCGCCATCGCCCGCACTTCGGGGAGATCCATGCGTGCAAGGTGGAACGCCGTCGCGTCCATGCCCGTGGCGGCTGTATGAAAATCGATCCCGTAGTCGAGGTTTGACCGCAGAAGCCGGTTGAATATCAGGCCGGCGTGGCGCGTCGGCGCGTCGGGAGCGTCCTCGTTGCCAGGGAACAACCGATTGATGTCGATCAGGTCGATCCCGCGCCCCGAATTCGGCCATCTCCGTTCCATGCCTTCCATTGCGGGGCGCGAAATGTCGAGTACCGCCATCACCGATCCCGACATCGCGGCCGGATCGAGCTCACGCATTACGGATTGCACGGTTTGAATGGGGCTCATTTCATCGCCATGCACGCCGCTCATCAGCCCCAGTCGTTTGCCTGGGGCTGCCCCCTTGGCGACCATCACCGAGACGTACCAGTGCTGGCCCGTCGGCATCTGTACGCCCTGGAAATAAAAGCTGTGCTTGCCTGGTTCCAGATCCGAGATGTCAAGCGAACTGATGACCTTCTTTCCGTCGATGACATCGCCGGTATAGACGGTCCCCGACGTCCCTGCGGGAGACGCGTTTGCAGGTGCCGAGCCCGTTTGCGCCTGCGCCGGCCCGGCCATGAGCGCAGCGGCAGCGCCGATGGTAGCGACCGATGCGATCATGAAGTCGCGACGTCCGAGGCCCTCGCTGGTTTCATGCGCCATGGCTGTGTGGTCCCTGCCGATGAGGATCATGCTGCAGATCTCGCGGTGACGCCTGCGAGGGCGGCTAGATCGTCCTTACCGATTCCCGTTGTGCGCGTGGTATCCGGGCATTAGTCCCACAAGACATTTCAGGGAGTACAGCCTCCAACAAGAAAAATGGACTGGTGGTCTATGATTGGGATGCCTTGCATACTGAGTTGAGAGCCACCACAACCGGTGTGATAAGCCTCGGATATCACGCAGCCACCTCCACAACTTCCGTCGGGTACAATTAAGCCCAGTTCGCGAATTCCTGGTGGATACCTCAAATGGGCCGGATGGCATGTTAACGATTGATTAACATGCTTCTATGCTGGTAGTAGACAGGGTATTACATCCACCTTCAACATTGCTTGCCGGAGTTGTATATATTAGAATGAACTAATGTTCTTGCAATAACCCGTGTTGCACCAACAAAGACGGATAGTTGCTATGGATGCTATGGTTCATGCCGCCGGGCTATCTGGAGGAGCAGGTGCCGAGAAGTCCCTGCAATGCGCCGTCGACATCGATACCTCCACGGCACCACCTGCTAAGCAATTCGACCTGTTTCGAACCTGGTATCAAGGCGTTGCCGACACTGAACTTATGCAAGAACGGAGCCATTCATTTCCAGCACATGAAACAGTGTGGGATCTGGGAACGTTGGCTGTCATGTTCCTCGAATTGCCTGGCAGTGGCTACCGCTGTCGCTGGCGGCATTTGAAAAACCCTTCGGTGGACAATTGGTATTTGAGCCTGCCCTTGTCCAAGGGCAGGCTTCCTGGAAGTTGGCAGGTCGTGAGAACGACCCTGCAATCTTTTGCAGAGCCCTACGAATGCGTGATGGAGAACGACGCCCTCCTTGCCGTTTTCCTGCCACGCGACCTGCCTTTCATCCAATCGTCCAGGATTGAAATACGTGAGGAGTCGAAAAGACTCCTGGCAGACTACATGCTTCTGCTGCACCGTTCCTT
Source organism: Mesorhizobium sp. B2-6-4 (assembly GCF_006441495.1). Classification (NCBI taxonomy): domain Bacteria; kingdom Pseudomonadati; phylum Pseudomonadota; class Alphaproteobacteria; order Hyphomicrobiales; family Phyllobacteriaceae; genus Mesorhizobium; species Mesorhizobium sp. B2-6-4. The sequence continues at coordinate 282,866 of NZ_VFUE01000005.1, read as the reverse complement.
TTCCGATCTGAGGGCCGTGGATGTGTCGCACATTGCCACTGCCACCACCAATCTGCTGGCTGCGTGCGTGTCGCCATCACATGACCGCATCACCGAGGCGAAGCGTGTGATCGACGCCGTGATCGCCGAGCGCGCTGCCAAAATCATTGCACAAAGTTTGAATGATCAGTCCTTGGCATCCGACAGGCTTTGCCGCGAACTCGGTGTGTCCCGCTCTCGCCTCTACCGGATATTCGAACCGGCCGGAGGTGTTTCGAATTATATTCGCCACAAACGCCTGCTCAAGACACGCGATATACTTTCCGACAGCTTGGATGGGCGCCCGATCTCCGCCATTGCCGGGGATTGGGGCTTCACGGATCCATCGGCGTATAGCCGGATGTTCAGGAAGGAATTCGGCATTACGCCAAAGGAGGCACGCGTGGAAGGCTGGCAAGGCGCCCAGGCCACGAGCTCGCAGCAGATCAGCCAGCCTGACAGCAGGGCGCACACGCTGAGTGGTCTTCTGCTGCGAAACAGCTTTGGGCCCTAGACTGCGATGGCGCCGGCAAGGATGCCGTAGATTGCCGCGACCGCGCCAAGTGCGGCGACGACGAACATCCCCATCTCGGCGGGAGTAAACACCCTCTGCCCCCGCTCCTTCCGAGCCATGACGAAGAGGATCGTGCCCGGTCCGTAGATGACGGCCGAGAGCAGCAGGTGCTTGGCGCTGGCGGCGTAGATGAGACCGGCCGTATAGATCAATGCTATCGCCGCCCTTGCGAAGTCGACACGCCGCGCTACGGGGTCGTTCTCGTAGCTCTCGCCGCCCCATGCGAGCTTGACCCCGTAAGCGGCGACAAGAAGATATGGGATGAGGATCATGGAACTGGTCAGCTCGAGAGCGAGCCTGAAGGCCTGTTGAGCAAAGAGCGTCAGGACCAGAAAAACCTGCACAACCGTATTGGTCAGCCAGAGCGCCCGCGACGGCACGCCATGCTTGTTTCTATACGCAAGAAAACGCGGCATGGTCTGGTGATGTGATGCGGTGAACAGGATTTCAGCGGCCAGCAGCACCCAGGACAGATAGGCACCGGCAACGGAGATCAGCAGGCCGAAGCTGACGAACTTGGCGCCCCATGGCCCGACCACCGCTTCCAATACGCCGGCCATGGAGGGATTGCGCAGCGCTGTCAGTTCAGGACGAAGCATGATCCCGTAGGAGGGAATGGTGACCAGCACAAGCAGACAGAGCACGCCGAGAAAACCAAGGAGCGTCGCGACCCCGACATCCCCGCGGTTGCGTGCGTAACGCGAATAGACGCTCGCGCCTTCGATTCCGACAAAGACGAATACGGTCACCAACATGGTCCCGCGAACCTGGCTCGCGATGCTGCCAACGCTGACTTCTTCCCCGCCCCAGAAATTGGCCGTGAAGACATCGGCGCTGAAGCCGTAGATAACGAAGATGATAAAGAGAAAGATCGGAATGATCTTGGCGTAAGTGACAATGGTGTTGATCGCCGCCGCTTCCTTGACGCCCCGCAGGATCAGCGAATGTACGATCCACAGAAGCATCGAGGAAATGACGATCGCCGTGATGGTATTGCCATCGCCGAACACAGGAAAGAAAAGCCCCAGCGTCGACTTTATCAGCACGAAATAGGAAACGTTGCCGAGAACGGCGGCAGACCAGTAACCGAGGGCCGAGAGGAAGCCGAGATAGTTGCCAAAGCCGGCCTTGGCATAGGCATACACGCCCGCATCGAGGTCCGGCTTGCGAACCGACAAGGTCTGGAAGACGAAGGCCAACATCAGCATTCCGACGCCAGCGATGGCCCAAGCGATCATGGCCCCGAACGGACCGGTCTCGCGACCAAAAGCCTGCGGCAAAGAGAAGATGCCCGCGCCGACCATCGAACCGACGACCATAGCCGTCAGGGTCCATATCGAGAATTTTTGCTGAACGGTCGAGTTCATTGAATTTGGATCAACAATTCCTTGGCGGACGGCGGTCCAGCGGCCTCATTGTTACGCCTGCAACCTATCTCGAATCTGGCGCCCACGTGATTGGCATAAAATCCCACTAGTATACCTGACGTCCAAAACCTTTGCCTTGGCTCGTTTAACCGGTTGCCGATATTCGCATTTACTGCTTCTGATCAGACATAACCTTGCTGGACCGAGACGTGTCGGCGAGGCGTCTGATCGCGAACTCTGGTTCGCGCAGCCAGGAGAGCGGTTTATGACTTCAAACGAAAATCAGAAGCTTTCGCTGTTTGCGCTGACCAGCATGGTTGTGGGATCGATGGTCGGCGCGGGCATCTTCAATCTGCCTGGCCGGTTCGCGACTGCGACAGGTCCGTTCGGCGCAATCATTGCCTGGGCAATTGCGGGAACCGGCATGTACATGCTGGCGCGGGTGTTCCAGGCGTTGGCCGAGAAGAGGCCAGACATCGACTCAGGCGTCTTCGCCTATGCCAAGGCCGGCTTCGGCAACTACATGGGCTTCCTGTCCGCCTTCGGCTACTGGCTCGGTAGTTGCCTGGGCAACGTCTTCTATTGGGTGCTCATCGGCTCGACGCTGGGGCGGTTCTTTCCCGGGATCTTTGGGGACGGCAGCAGCGCCATCGCCATCATCGTCTCGTTGATCGGCATCTGGGCTTTCCACTTCATGATCCTGCGCGGCGTCGAGCAGGCGACCTTCATCAATACTGTCGTGACGATTGCCAAGATCGTGCCGATCCTGGTCTTCATCCTGCTCCTGATCTTCTTCTTTCATTTCGGGCAGTTCCGCGAGAATTTCTTCGGCGGCTTGGACATGCCGCCGAAGTCCCTGATCGCCCAGGTGCGCGACACAATGCTGATCACGGTCTTCGTCTTCCTCGGCATCGAGGGCGCCAGCGTCTATTCCCGCTTTGCCAAGGTGCGTTCCGACGTCGGTACGGCGACGATTCTCGGTTTCGTCGGCGTCACAGGCCTGATGGTAGCGGTCACGCTGCTGCCCTACGCGGCTCTGCCGCAATCGGCTGTCGCCGGTGTCCAGCAGCCGTCGATGGCCGGCGTTCTCGAAGCGGTCGTCGGTCACTGGGGTGCGGTCTTCATCTCGATCGGCGTTCTGATCTCGGTGCTCGGCGCCTATCTCGCCTGGTCCCTAATCTGCGCCGAGGTGCTGTTCGCGGCGGCGAAGTCGGAGGACATGCCAAGGCTCTTCGCAGCGCAGAATGGCAACAAGGTTCCCGCTAACGCACTCTGGCTCACCAACATCGTCGTGTCGCTCTTCGTGATCTCCACCTACTGGTCGCGGGACGCGTTCAACTTCATGCTCGACATGACGAGCGTCACCGCGTTGCTGCCCTACCTGCTCGTGGCTGGCTACGGCATCCTGCTCGCTCGTAGCGGCGTTGGCTATGAAAAGACGCCGGATCAGCGCGGCCGCGACCAGATCTTCGCCTGGATCGCGGTGATTTACACGGTCTTCATGTTCGCCGCCGCCGGGCTCAAATACGTGCTGCTTGTTGCCGTCCTCTTCGCGCCCGGAACTATCCTCTACGTCTGGGCGCGGCGCGAGCAGAAATTGCAGCTGTTCACGCTCGCCGAACTCGTCGTGTTCGCCGCCACGCTCATCGCTGGCCTGATCGGAGCCTACGGGCTGCTGACGGGCTCCATCGCACCTTGAACAGAAAGAAGGAAGGTCATGACAAACAATACTTCATTCGGCGTTCATTCAGAGGTTGGTCAGTTGCGCAAGGTCATGGTGTGCGCTCCCGGCCGCGCCCACCAGCGGCTGACACCCAGCAATTGTGACGCACTCCTCTTCGACGACGTGCTCTGGGTAGACAATGCCAAGCGCGATCATTTCGACTTCATGACCAAGATGCGCGACAGGGGCGTCGAGGTGGTCGAGATGCACAATCTGCTCGCCGAGACGGTCGCCATTCCGGAAGCCAAGAAGTGGATCCTCGACCAGCAGATCGTACCGAACCAGGTCGGCCTCGGCCTCATCGACGAGGTCCGCTCCTATCTCGACGGCCTCTCTAATCGCGACCTCGCTGAAACACTGATCGGCGGGCTGTCGACCTTCGAATTCCCGGAAAGCATCGGCGGCGAACAACTGGCGCTGATCCGTGACGCGGCCGGCGTCAACGAATATCTGCTGCCGCCTTTGCCCAACACGCTCTACACCCGGGACACCACCTGCTGGATCTATGGCGGCGTGACGCTGAACGCCCTTTATTGGCCTGCGCGCCACGAGGAGACCATCCTCACCACGTCGATATACAAGTTCCACCCGGACTTCGCCGGCAAGGTCAATGTCTGGTGGGGTGACCCGACCAGGGATTGGGGGCTTGCCACATTCGAGGGTGGGGACGTGATGCCTATCGGCAAGGGCAATGTGCTTATCGGCATGAGCGAGCGCACTTCGCGCCAGGCTATCAGCCAAGTGGCGGCGGCCCTGTTTGAGAAAGGAGTTGCCGAACGTGTGATCGTCGCCGCAATGCCTAAGCTGCGCGCGGCGATGCATCTCGACACGGTATTCACGTTTGCCGATCGCGACTGCGTGCTGATGTATCCGGACATCGTCAACGGCATTGACGCATTCTCCTATCGCCCTGACGGCAAGGGGGGCGTCGAACTCCACAAGGACAAAGGCAGTTTCATTGAGACGGTGCGTGACTCGCTTGGTCTCAAGAAGATGCGCGTCGTTGAAACCGGCGGCAACGACTACATGCGCGAGCGCACCCAGTGGGACAGCGGCGCCAACTTGGTTTGCGCCTCGCCTGGTGTCGTCTTTGCCTACGATCGCAACACGTACACAAATACGCTGCTGCGCAAGGAAGGCATAGAAGTCATCACTATCTCAGGCGCGGAGCTCGGCCGTGGCCGAGGCGGGGGTCATTGCATGACATGTCCCATCATTCGTGATGCGGTCGACTATTGATAGCAATCCGGCCAGGCTCGGTACAGGCGGCCGGTCGGCCCCCAAATAGTCTGAAGGCCATGCCTGTCGGACGGCCTCCAGCACATAAAGACCGTCTACCCCAGAATTGCTCATAGAGCGTTGGAGTCGCTCCCAATCCTTTAGGAACAATCGGCACATTGTTTGGACGGAATGCTCGTTGTTGGCGAGCGGATGTAAATGTACCCAGGAGATGAAATCATGAGAAGTATTATATTTGTTTCTGCTTTGGCTCTGATGGCTGCGGGTTGTACTGCCACGGAACAGCGAACAGCAGGCACGGCGCTGGCAGGAGCCGGAACGGGTGCGGTCATCGGCGGCCTTGCAAACGGCAGTCGAGGTGCCCTTGTAGGCGCGGCGGTCGGTGGCGGCACAGGGGCTGTGGTCGGCGCTGCCACGGCACCGCGCGCGCATCATCGCGAATGCTGGGTTCGTGATCGCTGGGGTCACACGGTTCGCGATCGTCAGGGTCGACCCATCACAAAACGGTGCTAGGCGCGATGCGTAAGATCAGCTTTATTCAGCACGAATCGAGCTGGTTAAGCGATATCGATGAACATTGGTCTGGGCGCTGAGCAAGCTTCCGGACCAATTTCGGAGTTGTCTGTAACGTCATCCAGCCGGCCGGGAACAGACTATACCATGGCGAAGCGAACGCTCTTTGCGCCTACGTATATTCTGGCGGTTATCGCCGTCATATGGGCGCTGCAGGCCGCTGCCTCAATTTTCGCGCCAGTCGTGTGCGCTCTTTTCCTCATCGCGCTGGTGTGGCCATTGCAGCGCAACCTGCAGCGGCTTCTTCCAAAGCTGATCGCACTGGCGATAGTCGTCTGTGTCGTCGTCCTGGCATTCTTCGCCTTTGCATCGATCGCCAGTTGGGGTTTTGGCCGCATTGGCCGATCGGTCCTCGCCGACAGCGCCCGCTTTCAAGGACTCTACAGTCAACTCGCCGAGTGGTTGGAAGGGCACGGTGTCGTGATGGCCGGCGCCTGGGCCGAGCATTTCAATGTCGGCTGGTTCGTGCGGATAGCTCAAGGCGTGACCGCAAGGCTGAATACCGTGATCTCGTTCTGGATCGTTGTCGTCGTTTACGTGCTTCTGGGTCTTCTCGACGCTGAAGCGGCGGCTCGCAATGCTCGTGTAGCGCTGAGCGCCCAGGCGGCGGCCGCACTGATCAATGGCAGCAGTCAGACAGCATCGAAATGGCGACGTTACATGCTGGTTCGGACATTGATGAGCCTTGCGACCGGTTCGATGGTGTGCGCGCTTTCGGCGGCTTTCGGACTGCGGTTTGCCGCCGAGTGGGGCGTTATCGCCTTCACCTTGAACTATATTCCGTTTATCGGGCCGTTCGTCGCGACATTCTTGCCGACGCTTTACGCGCTCGCGCAGTTCGGATCGCCACAGGCCGCCGTCTCGATTTTTGCCGGCCTCAACATCATTCAGTTCGTCATCGGCAGCTACATAGAACCGCGGGTTGCCGGTTACGTGTTGGCGATGTCGCCTTTTGTGGTGCTGTTTTCGGTCTTCTTCTGGTCGTTTCTTTGGGGTGTGTTCGGCGCGTTCATAGGTGTGCCCATCACCATCGCGCTGGTTACTTTTTGCTCGCAATCGCCGGCGACCCTTTGGATCGCTCAGTTGCTTGGGTCCGCCGATCGGCGGAACGCGTGATTGCCGCCAGGAAATTCGATTGGCCGGGCCCCTAGCGACGTCCGGATCCCGCGCCCCGGACGAGGCCGATGATACAAACCGACAGGATGCCGCCAAGAAGGCCGGCAATGCCGACGCCAATCAGCACGCCGGGCGTGAGGGTGCCGACACCACGAGCGGTGGCATCGACAGCATTTTCGACGTTGCCGAGGAAGTTTGCCAAGGCGGGAATCCGACCGGCCAGCCCTGTCAGGGTCAGTCCTCCCACGACGCCAGCCGCCGCGACAGATTTCCAACCCAGCGCAGCCATGCGCCAAAACCAAGTCGTAGCGAAAGCTCCGCCCGCGCCGCAGATGGCTTCAATCAAAAGCAGGGCCGCTGTCTCAAGGCCGGACATGCTTGCATCGCCCACTTACTATCGGGCCATCCATCGCCCTTGCCGACCAGCAGAGTTCCGATTCCGGGATGTTCCGTGACCGCGGTCAGGCGGTCGCGGCCGCGCCTTGGCCGGCCATCGCCGAAGCGCGTTGAAGCGCATCGCGCAGAACCTGCTCCTTCGTCTCATCCAGCGACGTCTTAAGCACCACGCCGCCAAAGGCCTGGATCTCCTTGAGCACCTTGTCCGCTGTCATCTCGTGCGCGAGCACGAACAGGGCAGCGTCCCCAGGCTGGATGCTGGCTGACAGATCGCGCATGAACGCATCGTTGATACCCACGTCCGTCAAAGCGCCGCCAAGGGCTCCGGAGGTGGCGCCGACCGCAAGTCCGATCAACGGATTCAGGAAGAGAACACCGATAAGCAAGCCCCAGAAGCTACCGGATACAGCGCCTGCCGCCGTCGTATTCACAAGTTGATTGAGCTTTATCGCACCCGCCTCGGTCTTGGTGGCAATAACCGCGTCGCCAAGTTTAATAACGTATTCCTTTTGAAGTCCTATGAGCCGTTGACGTACCTCTTCAGCCTTGGCCTCGTTTGGATAGACGATGACGATCAGATCGGACATGGGACCCTCCTAGGCTAAGACTTTCCAAGGGCACGTAATACACATCCTAGAAGGTGAAAGATTGAGCCGGAAATCCGAATAGTGTGCAGCACGTCTCATTTTGCTTGCCTGTCCGACTGGCAAGCCTGCGGTCTCGACATTGGTTGTCGGCCGCTTCGTCCGTTGCGCTCGGCTTTGTCGCGACGAATTCTCGTCCGGAGCCGCCCGAACTTCTCCTATGTGATCAGAGGCGCGCTGCTGGTCTCGAGGGGTGGCTGATCCCGATCATGCGGCATCGTGCGCATCGACGGGCCGTTCGCGACGTCCAGGACAAAATGAAACCCTACGCAAAAAGCTTGCCGCGCTTGGGAACCGTCGCGGCAGGACAGGAGCCAATGCCGCAAAGCGGGTAACGGTCACGGTGAAAATGGTTGGATCATCGGGTCGTATCCGTTGGCCGAAAGCCTGTAACGAGCCAGCCCAGGCCGTGAAGAACTAGGTCGATACCCATGAACGCCCCAATCACCCAAACCCCGGTCGATGGCCATCCGATGAGTATCAAGAAGCCAGCCGCGAGACCGAACAGGCCGGAAACAAGCATCATCCATCGGTCGGTGGACAGGTAGCGCAGGCTCAAAGACATTCTTCCGAGCCCAGATATCACGAGCACGACACCGAGCACCCATGTGAGGATGATAGATCCCAGCACCGGCAAGCTGATGAGCAGGCAGCCAAAAACGACGTACAGGATGCCGAGCATCGTCTGCCAGAGAAAACCACGCCACCCGCCGGCCCAGATGGCGAGGGCGATCTCGACAAAGCCGGCGCATACGATCGCAATTCCCAGGACAAGCGCGCTGATGGTCGTGGCCAGCGCCAGATCGCCCAACACGAAGATCCCTGCCAGGATAAAGACGATTCCGATCGCCGAGTTCGTCCACGCAGATCGTCTGGGTTGCTGGGTCTCGGACAACTGCGTCATTCCCTTGCCTCTCTGAGTCATCTACGAATGCGGTGGAAATCCACCACGCGGCCAGTACGGGCATTCAGCACTATTTCGAAAGTGCTGCCGCCAATGCGACGCGCGTGATAAACAAAATTGCGTCCCCGGCAGTCCACGCGACGCACGTCCCTGAAGCCTCTGCTCTGAATCAATCGCTGGCCTTGAGCGCAAGTAATCGCGCGGCCGTTGTTAAGGTTTGATCCGATATTTATATTTACGGTCACAGCTCCCGCTGGGGACACAGCGGCAAGAGGAATACCAAAGCCGAGTGCGGCACTTAACAGGGCAGCTAGTGCATATCTCCGCATATCTTTCGTCCTCTTTGGTGAATTAAGCCGACATCACGCGCATGCGAACACGTTGTCAATAATTCTGCATGGTGGCTCGGATATTTGGAGACACAATGCCTAGTTTCTGGATTCTTTGCATTTTATGCACTGCCGTCAGAGCGCGTGCGTTTTCGGTATTATTGTCGAAGCGCATCTCTTGGGATTAAAGCGTGTCGCGTCGAAACAGATTCAGGCGACTCGCTTTAAGTCTTTGTTTTGATGCATATCGTTGTCCCAGAACCGCTGCGCACTTCTGGGCGACATGCATTAACCGCTGGTTTGACGGATGGAGATTGTCATGGGTGCCATTGTTCCTGCCGCCGGCCGCGCCGAGGCACCAGGCGTCCAGAAACACTGCAATGCACGAGGAGCCGACGCGTATCTGGATCTCGAAAGCTGCGATGAAGTGCGCGACCGAACTGGACAGTCTTCATCAGTTTTCCTGAGGTGGGAGGCTCAACCGCCGGCGCATAGAGATGGCACAGCTCGGCCAACACCCCAGGACAGGCGTCCCTGTATGATGGTCAGCGTCCACTGACCGTTCGAATACGTCGTTCCTTCCGGTCCCTTGGAGGGCAGATCGACCTCGGCCGCGTCGTTGACGGATACAGAAGCGCGACCCCCGAGGAGACGCACTGCCAGACGCGTGCCGTCCTGGCACTCGTAGTGACTGACCGGGTAGGGATTGCCCACGCCGATCGACGTGCCAAACGCGGAATGCTTGAAGCTTACAATCATGATGGCGCTGATTGCCGCGATCGATAGATTTTTTAGCACAATAGTCCTCCCAACTGGCGCATCGACGTGGATGAAAACAGAGAACCATGTCTTCCCTGCGGACCTGCGACTTTCGGACCGAGATTCGTCGCATCGACCAGAACGCCGGACATGTATCAATTGATCGGCAAACGCCTTCGCGGAGATGCTCTTTGAACAGGCGGGATACTTCCGCTGGCTCACGCCAATGGCCCCGCCGGCCTTTGCCAGGCTCGCTTTTGCTCCCGTCCAAGCTTGTATTCAGCCGTTTCAACAAATCCCAGTAGGCTTCCTAGCACCAGCGAGCCCAGAGCGCACTCAGAAGGGCGAGATGCACTGCCGGCGTGGGCCATTGTAGGGCTGCCAGCTATTGTCCGAGACCCGGTAGGAGCGGTACCGCTGCGAGCACCAGTTCACATGGTTGTTCCAAGCGCTGTGATTGTGCTGGCGGGCAGCCGAGATCGCCATCCCGCCGAGCAGCATTCCGCCAATGAGGCCCGCGGCGACGGCGCCGCTATTGTTCCTCGAATGCCGGTGATGGCGTGGCGGACGCGAGGGCCGATAATGGGGCGGCCTGTGGTGCGGTGGCCGTACTCCATGTCCCGGTCGATGGCGGGAAGGCCTCCTTAGGTCGATGTTCGTGACCGTATCGGAAACCGACGGCCTTAGCGCTCCGACGGGCATTGCCCAGGTGGGGGCTGCCATGCTTGCGATGATCGCAGCGACGATGATGCGCCTCATATGCTTCTCCGTGGACTTCATCCCGCCGTGCGACCTGCTGCTGCGGATGGCATCAAAGCCAAGTAATTTAAGGCAGTACCTGGTTTTCTTGGAATATGCGGTGAATCCCAAACGTGGATCGAGCGTTTATTTCTTGCTTGCGGTATGAATGAGGCTAGTCGAACAGCATGTCTTTCCGCCAATGACGCCCGTCGCGACAGGCGCCACCAGTGTTGCTCGAATGCCGGTGGCGATGCGGGACGGAGGGCCAGTGGTATGGTAGCGGTGCGCCGGTCTTTAGCGAGCTAGCGACAGACCCTCTCGACGCCTCGCTTGGACGATAATCACCTCCTGGGGAGGCTCTCACCCTGCGGAAAATCACCGCCCGGAGCGGCCTCTTGGCGTCCCGGCGACAAAGGCGCGCCCAATGCCATGCGCGCTACCTTCAAATGGCCTGCCATGCAATCAACACATAGAGAACTCGCGATGAAATTCGATCTGAAATCGCCGCCCGGCAAGCCCCGGCCCAATGTCGCGTAAACTCCGAATAAATCGGAAGGCACATTCACTTTTTCTAGTGTCGATTTAGATTGTCGTGACATCGTAAATCCACCGAATTCGATGTCACAGAATTGAATAATAATCGAACGTGCAAGTTACAAATTTGCAATATTAGTGAAAATAACTATACATATCGTCTTTATAAATACTATGGAATGAAAATGACAAAACTTTCATGATATGGCAATGATGCCGTAATGTAGGTTCTTCTAACCATCATGGCCAAGGATGCTCAGTGCATCTCACTCAAAAGGATGGAACCCCATGAATATTGTCCCCAATTCGCATTCCGGAACTCGTCGGCGCCTGGCGGCGGCTGTAGTGTCGCTGAGCGCTGTAGGCGCTGTAGGCGTCGGAGCTGTTGTTTCCGGCACTGCCCCCGTGCTGGCCGACGCGGTGCATGTCCAGGCGCCGCAGATGCCGAGCTTCGCCGATGTCGTCGAGCAGGTTTCGCCGGCGGTCGTCAGCGTCAAGGTCAAGTCCACGGTCCAGCCGGTCGCCGACGACGGTTCCGACGATCAGGATGGTTTCGAGAACCTGCCCGACAACCGGCAGCAGGGCGGCTTCAAACATGGTGACGGCAAGCCGCGCCCGGTGGCACAGGGTTCAGGCTTCTTCATCTCGGAGGACGGATATCTCGTCACCAACAATCACGTCGTCTCGGAAGGCTCGTCCTTCACCATCGTCACCAGTGACGGTAAGGAACTCGACGCCAAGCTGGTCGGCACCGATCCGCGGACGGACCTGGCTGTGCTGAAGGTCGATGGCGGCGGCAAGTTCACCTATGTCGACTTCGCCGACGACTCCAAGATCCGCATCGGTGATTGGGTGGTGGCAGTCGGCAACCCGTTCGGCCTCGGCGGCACCGTCACTTCCGGCATTGTATCCGCTCGGGGCCGCGATATCGGCGCCGGCCCCTATGACGACTTCATCCAGATCGATGCTCCGGTCAATCATGGCAATTCGGGGGGCCCGACTTTCAATCTCAATGGCCAGGTGATCGGTATCAACACAGCCATCTTCTCGCCGTCGGGCGGCAGTGTCGGCATTGGTTTCGACATCCCGGCCTCGACCGCCAAGCAGGTCGTGGAAGACCTGATGAAGGAAGGCTCCATCAAGCGAGGTTGGCTCGGCGTCCAGATCCAGCCGGTCACCGCTGAAATTGCTGAATCCCTTGGTCTGAAATCCGACAAGGGCACACTGGTCTCGAACGCCCAGGACGCTGGTCCCGGCAACAAGGCAGGCATTGCCGCCGGTGACGTCATCACCCAGGTCGACGGCAAGGATGTCGCCTCGCCGAAGGAACTCGCCCGCACGATCGGCGCCTATGCGCCGGGAAAATCGGTCGATCTTACCGTATTTCGTGACGGCAAAAGCCGGACGATCAAGGTCGATCTCGGCACACTGCCGTCCAGCGACAAGCGGGCCTCCGGCGATGACGGCAAGCAGGTCGCGCCTGCCAAGGCCGACGCATTGGCCGATCTTGGCCTGACCATCACCAAGTCAGACGATGGCAAAGGACTGGTCGTCACCGATGTGGATCCCAACAGCGATGCGGCCGATCGTGGCATCCAGCCGGGCGATGTCATCACCGCCGTCAGTTCGGCCAAGGTGAACACCACTGATGACGTCTCCAAGGCCATGGCCGAGGCAGCCAAGGCTGGCCGCAAGGCCGTACTGATGCAGATCACCCGCGACGACTCGAGCCGGTTCGTCGCGCTGCCCGTGGGCAAGGCCTGACAGAAGGCGGCCTGGAGCCTGTTGGTTTCGGGGCGCCCGCCCCAAATGCCGCCGCGATAGCCGCGGAACATCCAGCAATTTCCCGCGGCGATGTCTGCCGCCAAGCCGCTGCGGGAACAAGGAGCCGAGCACGTCAGTCCGTCGTCGTGCCTCGCTCCTGGCGGCAGCGGGCTCCCTTACGCCCGCTGCCGTTTTCCGCCATTTACATCAGTGGCAAATCGACTGCGGCGTGAACCTAAACAGATGTCGGGGCTCGCGGTGTTTCTTCTGCTCACCATGTTCGTCAGCACGCCCACGCTCGGCACGGGCCGCACGACGAGACTCCAGGGAGTGGTCCATCTCGGCATACTCGCCATGTTCCTGCTGATTTCGGCCGTGCCCTGAAGCCCCAGCTAGCCGCCTCTGTCGGCCTGTGCTGCAACCTTGCTGGCAAGATGGGTTTTGAGGGCGGCGAGGTCCTGTCGCGACCAGTCCTTCACGCCCAACACCGCACTCCAGGCTTCCACATAGTCCTGCGGCGCGTAGACATGGCCGTAGCCGATCGGCGTGGTTGTCGCCACGGCCATATCGAGACCGAGCTGCAGCATGGTCACCACCGGGTACCAGCTCAGTTGCGGCGAGACGTCCGGCCCGCGCGGCGCCTTCATCCAATCCGGCTGCCGGTAGGCGTCGCGATAATCGAAGAATACGATCGGGTCGCTGGCATATTGCAGGTAGACGATCCTCAGCGGGCCCCAGGGCGTGTCGGGCGCCACCGCCGGGCCGCTTTGGTTCATGAACCGGACCAGGCTGCTATTGCGGAAGATCGGCAGCCACTGCGGCGAGCCGTTGTTGCGCGTATCGCTCACCGAGCGCCAGATGCGGCTTTCGAAGGGCGGGCCGCTCCAGAGTGCGCCGCTGATCGGGTCGCTGAATATCTCGAACAGCCCGGCCGATCTTTCGGAGTTCATGGCGCCAAGGCTGAGCCCGTGCAGGTAAAGCCTCGGCCGCCACTGCTTCGGCAGGGTGGTCCAGTAGCCGTAGATTTCGAGGAACAGCGCCCGGGCCGTCTCGGCGCCGTATTCCGGCTGCGCCAGCAGCGACAGCGGACTGCTCAGATAGGAATATTGCGCGGCGACGCTGGCGACATCGCCGCGGCACAGATATTCGAGCGCATCCATCGAGGCCGGATCGATCCATCCGGTCCCGGTCGGCGTGATGACCACAAGCGTGGATTTGCTGAAGCCGCCCGCCCGCTTCAGCTCCTCCAGCGCGAGTTTCGCGCGGGCTTGCGCACTGTTCGCCGCTCCCAGCCCGACATAGACCCGGACCGGCTGTTGCGCCGGCCGGCCGGTGAAGGTCCCTATCTCGGCGGCGGCGGGACCGTCCGCGATGAACTCGCGGCCGGCGCGGCCGAGCTCGTCCCACCTGACCAGCGAGGCGGGGCTTCCGGTCCTGGAGGGTTCGCTCGGCTGCTGGCGCTCCGGTTCCATGAGTGCGTCGAACTTGGCGAACGAGGAATCGAGCGCGCCGAAGATCGCGCGGATCGCAACGTCGCTCACCAGCAACCAGATGAGCAGCACGGCGACAGCGGCGCCGGCGACATTCGCCAGGCGCCGGGGTATGTAGCGTCTCAGTGCCCCGGCGATGGCGCGCACCAGCCAAGCGACAAGGCGCGCCAGCGCGAGCACGACGATGAAGGTGCAAATGGCCAGGGCGCAGACATTGAGGGGATGAGCGCCATCGACAGCCGGCATGCCCATCACCGCGCGGATGGAGTTCTGCCACGCGCCGGATCGCCACAGTGCCACAACGGCAAGGCCGAGGCACGGGACCAGGATGATCGCCTTGGACAGCAAACGCGGCCGTGGCGGCAGTTCCGGAATCTCGAGATATTTCCACAGCCACCGCAAGGCGACGCCAAGGCTGTAGCCGATGGCGAAGCACGCGCCCGCCAGTACGCCTTGCGTCAGGTCGGTGCGGGGAACGAGCGTCGGCGTCAGGGCGGCCGCGAAGAATAGCATGCCGAGGGCCATGCCGACACCGGAGAGCGATCGCCAGATACTAAGGAAACGAGTAGTTGTCACTTGGGTGTTACGCCTCGAGTTGGACCGCAGGATAACGTTGGCCTATGGTTTTTATATCTTCGGAGACGCGCGTCCGCTATTGGCCTCCTAACCAGTCGGGCTCATGCCCTGGGTCAACATGCATCGACCCCTTTGCGGGACAAGACAGAGATACCACGCGTAGTAAAAAACTAGTGCTCCCCCGGTTCCTTAGGTTCGCCAGATCATACCAGAGAATATGAAGGAAACGGGTTGCCGAACCGTCCGCTAACGTCTTGACTTCCAGTAGAAGACGTCGACCCTCCGGGCCGACCATTGTCGTTATCCGCCATTAGGCTACGAAGCGGTTCGCCAAGGCGATTCGAGGCGATGGTCTAGACACTCGCCGATCGCATCGTCTGCGGATGGCAGCTTTGCGCCTCCAACCCGCCGTTTAGCTCCAAACCGCGTGAGCTAGGAAGCAGACGTTGGACTAGCCCGGCCAAAGGCCCTGAAGCCATGTGGCACCGCAGCGCCGGCAATATTCGTGAACCGAGTGCTACGTTTACCCAGCGCGCTGCTTGAGTTCAGGAAAATCTGGTCTCTGCGCCAACCTTGGCCTCAGGAACATCCCCATCTACCGCTGCCTTCTCCGCCACCAGTCAAGTATCCGCAGGCTGTGTGCGCCAGTCATACTCTTGCCGGAACCCAAGGATGTCGCGCAGCTTCCGATTTGAGATCGGTCCCTCGAATACATCCATGGCGCGTGTGACTGGTATGTTGGGTGCGTGCTTGCTGAGAAATTCCGCCGTCGGCATCTCGGCTACGATGTTGTCGTTGACTGCGTTGAATATCTGGAACCCCAAGCCGTCCTTCTCGATGCACAGATCGATGATCTGGCCAAGATCGCGCACGTCCATGTAGGTCCAGCCGTCGCGCCGCCGTTTCGAGGCGTCGGCCAGGAATTCCGGGAAGAGGCCATAGTCCCGCGGTTCGACGACTCCGCCGATCCGCAGGGCATAGACGTCGGCTCCAGTACGGGAGGCGAAAGAGCGCGCAATCTTCTCCCCCAGCACTTTGGAGAGACCATAGCTGTCGGTCGGATCGACGTCATAGTCCTCGTCCACCGGAAACGATGTGAAATCGCGGTCGCCTTCGGCAAAGCACACACCGTACACCGTTTCGCTGGAAGCAGTGACGATCTTGCGGATGCCAAGCTTGGTGGCGGCTTCGATCACATTGTAGGTCGACTGCACATTGGCGGCGAACATGGCGTTATCCGGTCGCAGGAATATCCGCGGGATCGCCGCGAAATGGACCACTGCGTCGACCGGGCCGCGGCTCCTTCCGCCGAAGTATTCGTTGAACCCGAAATGCAGCGTCAGTGCATTGTAGGTCTCGCCAGCGTCCGCAAGATTGGTGATGACGGTGTCGACGCCCTGCACATCGAGCGGCGTCAGGTCGAGATTCAGAACCTGATGCCCGCGCTCGAGCAGGTAGGGTATGACGTGACGGCCGATCTTGCCACTGCCGCCGGTGAAGATGATCCGCTTGCCCATGGCTTCCTCACAACGGATTTGTTTGATCGGGCAGTTCAATCCGCCCGGCCCGGTCGTCAGCTATTCAAAGATGCCGAAGCCTGGCACGGCGTGCTTGCGGACGCCTTCCATGTCGAGCTCGACGCCGATGCCGGGCACGTCAGGCACCACGATGTGGCCGTCCTCGACGATCGACTTCGCGCCGTCCGGAAGGCGCACGTAACTGTCCCACGCCTCCCGCTCTTCAAGCGCGTGCCACTCTAGAACGAGGAAGTTCGGAACGCTGGCGCAGACATGGCATGTCGCCATCGTGCCCAGCGGCGTCGACACCAGATGCGGCGCGAACGGCACATAGTACATCTCGGCGAGATTCGCGATCTTGCGGCTTTCCGCAAGGCCGCCGCATTTCGGCACGTCAGGCATGATGACGTCGGCGCCATAGTTCTGGAACAGTTCGCGGAAGCCCCAGCGCAGGTAGAGATTTTCGCCGACGCAGATCGGCGTCTTGGTCCGCATGCGGATCTGCTTCAGGGCCTCGACATTTTCCGCCGGGATCGGCTCTTCCAGCCAGAGAAGGTTGAACCGTTCCATCTCGGCCGCTATGCGGCTGGCGCTGAGCACGTCGTAGCGCGCGTGCAGGTCGATGCAGAGATCGACGTCGGGGCCGATCGCATCGCGGACCGCTGCAACACGTTCGACCATGAAGCGCAACTCGGCGCCGTTGATGGTATGGTTCACCGCGTCGAACTTCGCCGGGTGGCGCAGATTGTCGATGTCGAATTTCAGCGCCGTGAAGCCTTCCGCCACCATGCGGCGCGCGCGTGCCGCGCATCCCTGCGGCGATCCCGATTCCTCATCGCCATCGCCGCAATCTGCATAGAGTCTTATCCGGTCGCGGAACTTGCCGCCGAACAAGCGATAAAGCGGCTGCCCGGCGGCTTTCGCCGCCACGTCCCAGAGCGCCATCTCCAGCCCGGTCAGCGCGATGAGAAAGACGCCGGCTTGCGCACCGGAAAACACATGGTCACGGCGAATCTTGTCCCAGCAATATTCGACATTGCGCGGATCCTGGCCGATCAGTTCCGACTTCAGTTCCGAAATCAGCCCGACGATTGCGGCGGCGCCTGCATCGGGATTTGCCTCGCCATAACCGGAGATGCCGGCGTCCGTATCGATGCGGATCAGGGTCGCCTTGCCGTGATAGGCGACGACCGCTGTCCTGATGTCCGTGATCTTCATCGAAACCTCCTCCCCGTGATGGCGCGCGGCGCCTACAAATGCATATGGTCAGTTAGGTCAACTTGTCCAATAAGCATACAAGATGAGAAGATGGAACGTAAACCCCCTTTGAACGATTTTGCGCAAGTACACCTTGCAACGGAAGGTATCATTGAATCATTTGGGAAATTCGTGGCTCCGCGCCAAGCGCCATAAATCCGCCGGGACCTACTTGTTAGACGAGTATATAAGCGTATAAATTGGACATCAGCAGGGTGATAGCCCTGCCTGCCAATCAGGAGGAACAGGATGCAACAGCGACAGTTGGGATCGTCGCCGGTCAGGGTATCGGAGATCGGTCTAGGCACTTGGGGTATGTCCGGCGCCTTTTGGGGCGCGGCCGACGACGAGGAATCGATCCGGGTGATCCGACGCGCCGCGGAGCTTGGCATAACGCTGATCGACACGGCCGAAGCCTATGGACATGGCCATGCCGAGGAGATCGTCGGCAAGGCACTGGCCGGCCGTCGCGACAAGGCTGTTATCGCGACCAAGGTTGCGCCCAATCACCTCGAACCCGCCGCGATTGAGGCGGCGCTCGACGGATCGCTGAAGCGGATGCAGACGGACTATGTCGATGTCTATTTTGTCCACTGGCCGAACTCGGATTTTCCGATCGGCCCGACCATGGAGATGATGGAGCGGCTGCGGTCGTCCGGGCGTATCAAGGCAGTCGGCGTCTCGAATTTCAGCACCGCCGACATGGACAGCGCCCGTCAGCATGGCGTCATCGACGTGCTCCAGCCGCCCTACAACATGCTGTGGCGCGAGGTTGAGGCTGAGACGCTGCCCTATTGCCGCAAGCACAATATCGGCGTGATGCCCTATAGCGGTCTCGCCCAGGGATTGCTTACAGGGCTGTTGTCGCCGGACACCAAATTCGTCGAAGGCGATGAGCGCCGCACCACCGTTCTGTTCCAGCCGGGCACCTACGAGCGCGCGGTTGACGCCGTCGACGCCCTGAAGCCGATTGCGGCGCCCTACGGCAAGACGGTTCCGCAGCTTGCGATCCAGTGGCTTACCAGCAGGCCGGGCGTGAGTTCGCCGCTGGTCGGCGCGCGCACGGTCAAGGAACTCGAGGAAAATGCTGAGAGCACAGGCTGGGCGATTTCCGACGCGGACATCGCTGCCATCGACAAGATTACCGGACCGGTATGGGCGGAAATCAAAGACAAGGGCGACATGTTCGGTTTTCGCGCGCGCCAGCGCCAGGAACAGCAAGCAAAAAGCGCCTGATATCGGCCGCGTCCTCCCGGCGCGCAGCGGCGCGGCTAGCCCGATTGCTGGCTGCGCCGCTCGGGAGCATCGGCTGGCGATTTCTTATGGGGGCAGGCCAACGGCCGTGGTGATCTTCAGGTGCCGGCGCATCGCCTCTTCCGCCCGTTTTGCATCACGCGCCACGAGCGCCTCGTAGATCGCTCTGTGCATCTCAGTCGCCGAGGGCAGGGCATGAGGCACCTGGTTGCTGATGCGCCTGCTTGCCATCTGCCACCATCGGGAGGAGTACATGAAGCGGTCGAGGATTCTATTCTTGGCTGCCCGGCAAATCTCCATGTGGAAATCCAGATCGAGTTTCAGATAGGCGTCCGCATTGTCTTCGCTGGCCGACATCGCTGCCAGCAGAGTGCCAAGACGCTCGAGGTTCTCTTTGGTCATATGCTTGGCCGCGATGGCGGTGATGGCCGGTTCGATGATTATCCGCGTTGCGTGTGCTTCCGCCAAGATCTCGCGGGTCTGCTCGGGCGGCAGCCAGTCGATAAGCAATGGACTGAGATAGTCCCATTCGTCTGCGGGACGCAGCACCACGCGTCGTCCCTGCGCGATCTCGATCATGTCGAGAGACGCCAGGATCTTGAGCGCTTCCCGTGCCACCGCGCGCGAAACCCCGAACTCCTGAAGGATCTGCTGCTCCGACGGTCCCTGGCCGCCGGCGACGCCGCTGCTGGCGATGCGGCGCGCGAGCACGCCGGCCACCTGCTTGGGCAAAGTTTGAAGCTTGACCTCCATGGCATCCATCATTAACATCCACTTGTCTGATAAGCTTATAGGCTGATAGCTAGATATGCAGTCAACTTATCTCATGGTGCTCAGTAGCCTATAACTCGGCCTGCGGGAAGGGAGGATCGAACGGTGGAGCTCGTCCAATCCCGACTCCCGCTGTCCGAAATCAGGACCGATACGCCTTCGCGAACGCCCAGGCGCCTTGGAACAAACGTGCCTAATCGCCCGGCCGGCTCGCAAGCGTCGTTCGGGACGTAATCCAGGCAGTCTCGCTGCGGGAGGAGCAAGCCGCCGCGGATTTGCCGGAAAGGTTGAAGTTATCGGCCGACCCTTGGATGGGCCGACCAATCAAACCAAGGAGGAGATTATGATGTCCGCAAACCTATCGAGACGCAAATTCCTGGCCGCGAGCGCGGCAGTGACGGCCGGCTCGCTAGCCGCGCCATGGATCGCCAGGGCAGACGCGAACGAGATCACCGCACTGCTGATCACCGGCGGCCCGCTCTATCCCAAATACTGGGAAAAGATCATTCAGGATTTCACCGCCAAGACCGGTATCAAGGTTCGCTACGACTTGCTGGAATTCACCCCGCTGACCGCGAAGGTGGTCACGTTGAGCGCAGCGCGATCGAGCCAATACGATGTCTATAGCACCCATACGGCGCAGATCGATTCCTACTTCAACCATTTTGCGCCGCTGAACAGCTATTTCAGCGACAGCGAACTCGCGGAATTCTACCCGGTCGCTGTCAAGTATCTGCGCGATCCCAAGACCGGAAATCTGGCGGCCATTCCGCGCAACATGGATTCGCGCGTCCAGTACTACCGCAGCGATATCTATCAGGAAAAAGGCCTGAAGCCGGCTGAGACCTGGGAGGAGCTCGTCGACGTCGGGCTGAAACTGACCGGCAATGGCCATTATGGGCTGGTCGTGCCGGGGCAGGGCGATCCAGCACAACGCACCTTCAGCGATCTGCTCTGGCAAGCCGGCGGCGATTGGGTGGACCAGGCCAACAAGCCGGCCTTCAATTCCGAAGCCGGCATCAAGGCCCTGACCTTCTATCGCGATCTCATCCAGAAGCACAAAATCGTGCCACCCGATGCGGTCGGCTATCAGTGGAACGAGAATTCGACCGAATTCTCGTCCGGCACGGTCTATGCGAATTTCGATTGGCCGGGCGCCTTCGCGACCCTATCGAATCCGGAGACCTCACGTGTCGTCGGCAAGTGGTCGACTGCGCCCTACGTCAAGGACAAGGCCGCGATTTCATGCGCCATTTCGCATGCCATGGCGCTCAACGGACAATCCGGACGCAAGGACGCCGCCGTCGAATTCATCAAGTATACGGTCGGTCCGGAGGCGCAGCGGTTGCAGTTCGACCAATTCACCAACTTTCCCAGCAGCCAGGCGATCGCCAAGGAAGTGATATCAGCGGCAAAGGGGCCTCAGGCCGTGTGGCTGCAGCAGCTCGAGACGACGATAGCCAACGGCAAGGAATGGCCGAAGCTAGCCGGCTTCTCGAAAGTCTGCACGCTGATGTTTTCGGCCATCGAACAGGCCTTGACCGACCAGGTCTCTCCCGCGGACTCGCTCAACCAGGCGGCGACGGAGGCTGAGGAGATCATGCGTCGGGCCGGAGCTTACGATTGACGATGCCGTCCGTCGCGCAGCATACAGTGTCGAGGCGTCGGCGACGTTCGCCGCTGCCCTACACCTGGCAGAGAGGATACCTTCTGGCCAGCCCGGCGCTCCTCGTCATGCTGGCCATCCTGCTCTATCCGCTCGGATACTCTTTCACCATGAGTTTCTTCCGCTGGGATCTGAGCGGTTCGGCGCCCTTCATCGGGATGGCAAATTACACCGACGAACTCTTCGGCCGCCAGTTCAACCAGGCACTGCGAAATCAGACCATATTCAGCATCATTTCGATCACGATTGAAGTGGTGGCTGGAATGGCGATCGCCGTGCTCGTCAATGGCAAATTGCGCGGCATGCGGCTCGCGCGCACCTTGCTCCTGGTGCCTCCGATGATCGCGCCCGCAGTGGTGGGCCTGAATTTCCGGTGGCTGTTCAACACCCAGTACGGCCTGGTCGACGCGCTGTTGCGCATGTTCAACCTGCCCGACATTCCATGGCTCAACCATCCGACCTGGGCGCTCGTCTCGGTGATCGTCGCCGATGTCTGGCAGAACACGCCGT
This sequence comes from Mesorhizobium sp. B2-6-4, assembly GCF_006441495.1. Classification (NCBI taxonomy): domain Bacteria; kingdom Pseudomonadati; phylum Pseudomonadota; class Alphaproteobacteria; order Hyphomicrobiales; family Phyllobacteriaceae; genus Mesorhizobium; species Mesorhizobium sp. B2-6-4. Next base: position 261,144 of record NZ_VFUE01000005.1, on the reverse strand, counting down.
TGATGGTGCTACTGTTCCTTGCCGGCCTGCAGTCCTTGCCGCAGGAACCGCTCGAGGCGGCCACCGTGGACGGCGCCACGCCATGGCAGCGCTTCTGGCATATCGTGCTGCCGCTGATGCGTCCGATCATCATGATCGCCCTGATGCTTCGCATCATCGACACGTTCCGGACCTTCGACGTCGTCTGGCTGATGACGCAGGGCGGGCCGGGCGGCGCCACCAACCTGCTCACCGTCTATTCCTACCTGCTGGCGTTTCAGGCGGTGGATTTCGGACATGCGGCGGCCGTCTCCTACATTGCTTTGGGGATGTCGCTGTTCGTGCTCGGGCTCCTCTACGGAATACCGTGGCTGATTGCGAAACGGAGAGCGATATGAGCGAAGCCGCAATCGTTAGCGCACGTCCCAGGCCAAAGCGCCGGCGCCGTCGATTTACGGTGGGAACCGCCGGCCAGTATATGGCGCTGGCCCTGACCGTCGCGTTCACCGTCTTTCCGCTGGTATGGCTGTTCCTAACGTCGATCCGCAGTTCGGCCGACATCTTCTCGGTGCCGGTGCACATCATTCCCGAGACCGCGACGCTAACACAATACGTCTCCGTTTTCGCGGAGTACGACACGATGGACTATGTCTGGAACACCGTCATCGTCTCGACGGCGACGGTCATCCTCGTCCATCTGCTGGCCATTCCTTGCGCCTATGCCTTGTCGCGTTTCAGGATGCCGGGCGCCATGCTGATTTTCGGGCTGCTTTTGATCATGCGCATGATCCCGGTCATAGCGCTTGCCATTCCGCTCTTTGCCGTGTTTGCCGCCATGGGCATTCTCGACACCATCTGGGCGCTGATCCTGAGCCATACGGCGGCCAAACTGCCTGTCGCCATCTGGCTGCTTCTGGGCTTCATCCAGGACGTGCCGAAAGAGATCGAGGAGGCTGCCCAGTCGGACGGCGCCGGCACGGTGCGCACGCTGGTCCAGATCGTGACGCCGCTGATTGCTCCTGGTATTGGCGCCAGCGCGGTCATCACCTTCCTCTTCACCTGGAACGACCTGCTGCTTGCCCTGACCCTGACCTCAAGCAAGGCCGCGCAGACTCTGCCGGTCGGGCTCACCAACTTCGTCTCGCAATTCGGCATCGACTGGGGCGCGATGTCGGCAGCCGGCGTCCTGATGGTCATCCCGACCCTGGTGTTTGTCTGGTTTGCCCAGGGGCTGCTGGTCAAGGGTCTCACCACCGGTGCCGTCCGCGGCTGAATGGCGGACATGCACCCAGAACGCTCGACGGCTTCGACGACGGGATACGCAACTGAGTGACGATCGGTGGGGTCAGGGACCTCGCCGCGCAATCGGAGGATACGGAATGGCAGCTGATCAGATACCGGCGATATCGGACATTTCGCGGCCGCCGAGACAATTGGTCGATGCGCTTGCGGCGATCGGCTCGGCGACGCTGGCCAGCGAACTCTACCACAAGATGGGCATTCGCGACCCGCAGATACGGGGCCCGCGTCCATTGAGGCTGGGCCGCACAGCGGCGGGGCCTGCTCTCACGCTCCAGTGCATGCCGAAGCGCGAGGATCTCTACAACGAGACCGAATATGAGGAGCCGGAGCGGCAGTTACACCGTCACGTGCTCTATCCCACGCAGCCGGGCGACATGGTGGTGGTCGATGCGCGCGGCGATCTGGGAAGCGGCATCTTCGGCGAGATGATGCTGACCTATTTCGCCGGGCGCGGCGGGGCCGGCGTGGTTGTCGACGGCTGCATCCGCGATTCCGCCCAGGCGGCGGCTTTGGACATCGGCATCTGGGTGAGGGACGTCACGCCGAATTTCCACGCCCAAACCAACATCGTGCCGTTCGCCGTCAACGTTCCCATCGCCTGCTCGAACGTGCTGGTCATCCCTGGCGATATCATCGTCGCCGACGATGACGGCGTGGTCGTCGTGCCGGTCGCCCTTGCTCCAAAATTGGTCGAGCTCGCCGGCGCGCATATTGAGTGGGAAGAGTTTTCGCGCTCGCGCCTGGCGCAAGGGGGAGACCTGCGGAAATACTATCCGTTGAGCCCCGAGGGCGAGGCCGAATACCGAGCATGGCGGCATGCTCAACAAAAATGAGTGGTGCCGGACGGGAGGACAATAGGTGTCTGCAATTGAGATAGAACAGCTCGGCAAGAGCTTCGGCGCCGTGGAAGTTTTGCGCGATGTCAATATCGAGATCGCCAGCGGCGAGTTCGTGGTGCTGGTCGGTCCGTCAGGCTGCGGCAAGTCAACGCTGCTACGCATGATCGCCGGGCTGGAAGAGCAGACGACCGGCGAGATCCGCATCGGCGGGCGTGTCGTCGACGAGATGCCGGCCAAGTCGCGCGACATAGCCATGGTCTTCCAGAGCTACGCGCTCTATCCGCATATGAGCGTGGCCGACAATATGAGCTTCGCGCTTCGACTGGCGAAGGTCCCTAGGGAAGAGATTGTCTCGAGGGTCAAGGCGGCGGCCGAAATCCTTGGCCTGCAGGATCTGCTTGGCCGCATGCCGCGGCAGTTGTCCGGCGGCCAGCGCCAACGTGTCGCCATGGGCCGCGCCATCGTGCGCGATCCAGCCGCTTTCCTGTTTGATGAGCCGCTCAGCAACCTCGATGCCAAGTTGCGTGTCAAGATGCGCGCCGAAATCAAGAAGCTTCACCAACGGCTCGGCCGAACAAGCATCTATGTCACGCATGACCAGACCGAGGCGATGACGCTCGCCGACCGCATCGTGGTGTTGAACAAAGGCCGGATCGAACAGATCGGCAGCCCCTCCGAGCTCTACGAGAACCCAGCCAATCTGTTCGTCGCAAGCTTTATCGGCTCGCCGGAAATGAACCTGATCGAGGGCCGCATCGACAACGGCGCATTTGTCGCCGATCAGGGCTTGCGCTTACCCTTGCCGGCGGATGCTCGGATGGGCGACAGAGATGGGGTAGTCTACGGGATTCGTCCGCAGCACATTTCGGTTGGTGGCAACCACTCTCAGGCGAGGGTGCAAGTGGTCGAACCGACCGGTGAGGCCCAGGAGCTTACATTAAGTGCAGGTGGAGTGGACCTCGTGGCCGAGGTGCGGGATCAGCCGCCCTTCAAACTTGATCAAGAGGTTGGGTTGGAGATCATCGTATCCAAGGTGCATCTGTTCGATGCTCGTAGTGGCACCAGGATTGCTTAGGGCGCGCTGACGGGCGAAAAAGCAGCCCATTCCATCGCGAAACCACCGGTGATCGCCGTTTACCCATCGGCCGTCACGGCAATCGCCCGCGGCGCTCCGGCATGACCAGGGATCTCGGCACCACGCGTTGTTAGGCCACAGAGGAACGGACCGCATCAGACATAGTGCGGGCGTCGTCCTCGTTGCACCCCGGGCCATTCCGTGCTCCGTTAGCGCAGCGCCGCCGTTGCGGGCACCAAGCTTGCCGGACCGGCCATATCGTCCACACCGTTCGAGGCAATCATATGACCCAGAATATGGAAACCGATCCCTTCAACGTCTCCATGCGCAAGTTCCTGAAGCAGGTCGGCGTGACTTCGCAGCAGGCAATCGAGAAAGCCGTCGCGGAGAAGGGCCTGAAAGGACAGGGCCGACTGACCGTGAGGGCCGTCATCACCTCGGGGCCGGCAGGCTTGCGCCATGTCGTCGAGGGCGAGATCGATCTTGGATGAGAGCTGCGGCTTGATCGGGGTCGGCGGCTATTTGAAGAACCGTATCTGCCCGGCCGGCGATGGATCGTATCCGCAAAGCTCGGCGGCGCGGCTGGCGAAGATTTCCTGCCGCAGGAAACGCAGGAGCGCCTGGATCGGTTGCTGGAAGTAGGTCCGCTGCCGCATCAGGAGATCGAAACTTTCCCAGGCCAATGGAACGAAATCGAGGCCAGCGGCGCGGGCGGCCGCGCGCGTGGCAATTCCGCAATCGGCCCTGCCAATGCGCACGGCAGCCGCGAGATCGGGTCCGGTCAGGCAGGGCGGCTCCAACCGGTTGACGTCGTCTTGTTTCGCGCCGGAGTCCGCCAGCAATTGCGTGAGCAGCATGTCCGCGCCTGCGCCGCGTTGACGAACCGCGATGCGTGCGCCGGTCGCAAGGACGTCGGTCAGGTTGTTGAGCGATTTTGGATTGCCTGGCGCGAGCAGCAGGCCTTGCTCGCGGCGGGCGAATCCGACCAGCACCGCATCGTAAAGCCGCGGTCTGGTCGCAATCGCGGCGACATTCGGGTCCGGGTCGGGGCTGTGGAAATGGATCGCGGCGACAGACACCTCGCCGCGCAGCAGGCGTGTCACGCCGGCTTCCGTGCCTTCCGTCAGAAAGGCCAGGCCGGAGCCTGATTGGCGGAGAGCCCATTCGAGCAGGTCGTCCTGGCTGCCACCGACGATCGGCGGCGGCTCGGATTGCGTCATTCCTGCGGGCCGGACCAACCCCGACATGACCCAACGGTCGAGTTCATGCCGTGGAAACAGCCACTTGCCCGCCACCTTGCTGCACGGGACACGCTCCTCCGCAATCAGCTCATAAAGCTTGCGCTCACCAATGCGCAGATAGTCGGCGGCTTCGGACGTCGTCAGCAAATCCATCCTGCATTGATATGCATATTCCTGTTCAGGTTCAAGGATTTGACAGTGACGGAGGAGTTGCAGGACATTGACACGGGACAGGACTGCGAGGAGCAATGTCGGAAGGGCTGGGCACATGGCAACTGATCGCGAGCGGCGACGCCACGCTGTTTGCCATCGTGCGCCTGTCGCTCGCCGTGAGCCTTTCGGCTGTCGCGATCGCCATGGTCGCAGGCCTGCCGCTGGGCGCAATTATCGCGCTGGCACGTTTTCCCGGTCGTTCGGCGATCGTCGTGCTGCTGAACGGTTTCATGGGCCTGCCGCCGGTGGTGGTCGGGCTGACGGTCTATCTGCTGCTATCGCGATCCGGGCCGCTGGGTGAATTCGGCCTCTTGTTCACACCCGCCGCGATGGTCATCGCGCAGGCGCTATTGGTGCTGCCCATCATTGCCGCTCTGACTCGCCAAACGGTCGAGGATCTGTGGCGCGAGTACCGTGAGGAACTGACTGCGATGCAGGTCGGGCCGGCGGGCTTGGTCGCCACGCTTTTGTGGGACGGCCGCTTCAGCCTCGTCACGGCTCTGCTCGCGGGTTTCGGCAGGGCGGCGGCCGAGGTCGGCACCGTGATGATCGTCGGCGGCAACATTGATGGCTTCACCCGCACCATGACGACGGCAATCGCACTTGAAACCTCGAAGGGAAACCTGCCGCTCGCCATGGGGCTCGGCCTGATGCTGATTTTCCTCATCTTGCTGATCAACGCCGCCGCCTGGGGCGTGCGAGTTTGGTCCGAGCAACGGGCTGGCTAGGGATGCGGGCTGCTCAGAGCGATCTTCCACTTGTCCTCGATGACGTGTCGCTGGTCGCCGGTGCGACGACCATCCTGGACCGGGTGAACCTGACGATCGGGCCGCGCGCGCCGACTCTGGTCGTCGGCCCGAACGGGTCGGGCAAAACCTCCCTGCTGCGGCTCTGCATGGGGCTTGTTGCACCTTCTGCTGGAACCCTGACTTGGGGGGGACGAACGTTTTCCCCGCCGACACGGCGTGCAATCCTGTTCCAGAAGCCGGTGATGCTGCGTCGCTCGGCGGCCGCGAATGTCGCCTATGCACTGGCTCAAGCGGGCTGTCCGCGCCGGCTCCGGGCCCCGCGCGTGGAGGAACTGCTCGAGCGCGTCGGTCTTCTCGATCTCGCGACACGTCCGGCACGGCATCTCTCCGGTGGCGAGCAGCAGCGGCTGGCCCTCGCCCGCGCCCTGGCGCGCCAGCCGGAAATCCTGCTGCTCGACGAGCCGACAGCCAGCCTCGATCCGGCGGCGACGCGTTTTGTCGAGCAGATCATCATCACGGCTGCCCAATCGGGCACGAAGATCATCATGGCGTCGCACCATCTCGGTCAAGTGCGCAGAATCGCGGGAGACGTCGTTTTTCTGCTCCGAGGGCGCGTTTGCGAGCATGCCGACGCCGACGACTTCCTTGACCGCCCCGCGACCCCGCAAGCCGCTGCCTTCGTGCGCGGCGAGCTCGTGCTTTGATCAACTGGACCGAGATTGAGATGCTGACCCGCCGAATATTCTCTGCGCTTGTGGTGCTTCTGATGCTAGCAGGCGGCGCGCCTGCCCAGGACCAGTCGATCGTCCTGGCGTCGACGACCTCGACCCAGGATTCCGGCCTGTTCGATCACATCCTGCCGCTGTTCGAGAAGAAAACCGGCATCGGCGTGAAGATTGTCGCTCAGGGCACCGGTCAGGCGCTCGACACCGGTCGGCGCGGCGATGCCGACGTGGTCTTCGTCCATGCCAAGGCGCAGGAGGAGAAGTTCATCGAGGAAGGCTTCGGGGTGAAGCGCTTCGACGTGATGTACAACGACTTCGTCCTCGTTGGCCCCAAGAGCGACCCGGCGGGCGTCAGCGGGACCAAGGACATCGCAGCCGCGCTGATTGCCATCAAAGCCAAGAAGGCGGCCTTCGTGTCGCGTGGTGACAGGTCCGGCACCCATTCGGCCGAATTGGGTCTGTGGAAGACGGCCGGCATCGACATCGAGGCGGCCAGGGGCCCATGGTACAAGGAGATCGGGCAGGGCATGGGGGCGGCGCTCAACGCCGCGGCAGCCATGAACGCCTATACGCTTTCCGATCGTGGCACCTGGCTGTCGTTCAAGAATCGTGGCGAGTTGGACATCGCCGTCGAGGGCGACAAGCGGCTGTTCAATCAGTATGGCGTGATGCTGGTGAATCCTCATAAGCATCCAAGCGTCAAAGTGGAGGCCGGCCAGCGCTTCATCGATTGGCTGATTTCTCCGGAAGGCCAGAAGGCGATCGGAGAGTACAAGATCGACGGCCAGCAGCTCTTCTTCCCGAACGCGCAGCGCGGGCGTTCCTGAAGCTGGTTGCAAACAGGCTCGCGTCTGCTTCAATATCGCGCCATGACGAGAACGTTTTCTTCGACGGGCCCGCTGACTCTCCTGGAAGCGGCGCTCGACGCGCTGCTCCATGGTGTAATGCCCGTCACCCCCCGCTTGGTGCCGCTTGAACAAGCCTTGGGCTATGTCGCTGCCGGGATGCCGCCTGTCGTGCCGGCTCAGCCTGTGCGAGATATCGCTGCCATTGACGGCTGGGCGTGTCGCGCCCTCGACCTCGTGGGGGCATCAGCCTATTCGCCCTTAGTTTTGCCGGTCGCGCCGATCTGGGTCGAGACGGGTGAGGCCATGCCTGAAGATCGCGACTGTGTGCTGCAGGCCGGCCTCGTCGATTGCAGTGGACCGATGATCCAAGCAGCAGCTGAAGCCGTGCCCGGTCATGGTGTGCGCCGGGCGGGCGAGGATATGGCGGCGGCCCGCCCGCCAATGCTTGAGGGAAAGGCGATCGGCGTCGCCGACCTGCTGGTCGCCCGCAAAGTGGGGCTGAGCCAGCTTGCCATACGGAGCCCGCGCGTGCGCGTGATCGATGTCGCTGCCGACAGCCACGAGACATTCTCCATGCGGCTCGTGGTCGAGAGCCTGAGTGCCTCGGGCGTTTCGATCGTCGGTATAGAGACCGTAGAGCGCGACGCGGCATCGATCATTGTCGCTCTTGATGGCGAGGCCTGCGATTTTCTGCTCCTGATCGGCGGTACTGGTGACGGCCACGCCGACGTGACCGCCGAGGCTCTGGCGCGGCGCGGGGTGTTGATTGGGCACGGCATTGCCTTACGGCCCGGAGGGACAACGGCAATAGGCCGGCTCGGCAAGACACCGGTGGTCGCATTGGCCGGATCGCCGCACCAAGCCTTCGCCGGGTTCCTTGCGCTTGTCCAGCCAGTCCTGGACCGCCTGTCGGGCAGATCTGAACGGTCCGGCATCATCTTGCCGCTCTCGCGGAAAATCTCATCCGCGGTCGGACTTTACGAGCTCGTTCTGCTCGGGAAGGAACGGGAGATGTGGACGCCGCTCGCCGTCGGCGACTTTTCGCTGGACGCCATGCGGCTTGCCGACGCCTGGCTTGCGGTCCCGGGCGATAGCGAAGGGTATGCCGCCGGCACGCCCGTCTCCGCCTTTCCGCTCCGCAACTTTTGATCGAGTGAGCCGCTATGACGAATTCTCCATCATCGGCCGGGCAGAACAGCGGGCAGGAGCAGTTCCTGACGATATTGTCGCGCGAAGCTGCGCTGGCGCGCTTCGAGGCAGCGCTGTTTCCCCGCTCGTTGCCGACCGAGACGCGGACGCTGGCCGACGCGCTCGGGCTGGTTCTTGCCGAAGACGTGGCGGCGCCGGTCGACGTGCCGCCCTTCGACCGCTCCAATGTCGATGGCTTCGCGGTACGTGCCGCCGATCTGGCTGCCGCCTCTGAAACCCGTCCCGTTCGGCTTGAGCTGAATGCGGAAGCGATTGCCTGCGGCACGGTTCCGCAACTCCCCGTTCTGACCGGAACCGCCACGCCCATCGCAACCGGCGGGCCGCTGCCGCGTGGCGCGGACGCCATCGTCATGGTGGAGCATACGCATCCGGTGGGGTTGAGTGCCATCGAGGTGGGGCGCGGCATCTCGCCCGGCCAGTTTGTCTCCAATGCAGGATCCGACATGGCGCGAGGAGAGGTCGTGCTGCGCACCGGAACGCAAATCGGCTCGCGCGAAATCGGCATGCTCGCCGCGTGCGGAATCGCACAAGTGGCCGTGGCGCGCAGGCCACGCGTGGCCGTGCTCTCCACTGGCGATGAACTCGTTCAGCCGGGCGAGCTGCTGCGGGCGGCCGGCATCTATGATGCCAACGGACCGATTATCGCTGCGGCGGTCACTGAAAATGGCGGCGAAGCGCATTTTATCGGCGCCTTCCCGGACGACGAGGCAACACTTGAGACGGCTATGCGCGAGGCGCTCGCCGCCCACGACGTAATGATCCTGTCGGGCGGCACGTCCAAAGGAGCAGGGGATATCACGCATCGCATTATCGGCCGACTGGGCAAACCCGGCATCATCGCCCACGGCGTGGCGCTGAAGCCCGGAAAGCCGCTTTGCCTGGCGGTGTGCGGGGGCAAGCCGGTCATCGTCCTGCCGGGATTTCCGACCTCGGCCATGTTCACCTTCCATGACATGGTGGTACCCGCCCTGCGGCGCATGGCGGGGCTGCCGCCGCGCGTCGATGCTCAGGTCACCGCAAGCCTTCCGTTGCGGGTTCCTTCAGAACTCGGACGGACCGAATTCGCGATGGTCTCCCTTGTGCAAGGGCAGGGAGGATTGACGGCCTATCCGACTGGTAAGGGCTCGGGAGCGATAACATCCTTTACGCAGGCGGATGGCTTCATGCGCATCGAGGCCCTGGCCGATCACGTGCCTGCCGGTGCCGACGTAGCGGTGACGCTGTTCACGCCGCGGGTCCGCGTTCCCGACCTCGTCGTCATCGGCAGTCATTGCGTCGGCCTCGATCTGGTCGTTGGCGAACTTTCGCGTCGCGGGATTTCGGTGCGCTCGCTTTCTGTGGGAAGCCTGGGCGGTCTTGCGGCGGCCAAGCGCGGCGAGTGCGATCTCGCTCCCATCCATCTCTTCGACCCGAAGACGCGGAACTACAACGCGCCCTTCCTCGGTGACGGTCTCGAACTCGTGCCAGGCTGGCGCCGCATGCAAGGTTTGGTGTTCCGCCGAGGGGACGAGCGCTTCGAGGGCCTCGGCGCGGAGGACGCGGTCCGTGCCGCGCTCGCCGATCCCGATTGCATGATGGTCAACCGCAACCAAGGCTCGGGAACGCGTATCCTGATCGACCAACTCCTCGGCGCGGAACGCCCGGACGGCTACTGGAACCAGCCGCGCACACACAATGCCGTGGCCGCGGCGGTAGCGCAGAAGCGCGCTGACTGGGGCGTCACCATCGCGCCGGTCGCGCGTGCGGCCGGGCTCGGTCTTATCCCGTTGACCGAAGAGCACTACGACTTCGCGCTGGTTTGCGCGCGAAAGGATCGGCCCGCGGTGCACGCGTTCCTCGAAGTCCTCCAGGCCGACGAGGTGCATTCGGCGCTGGAGCGCGCGGGGTTCAGCCGGCCGGGTTAGCGGCAAGCAACGCGGCCAGCCGCTCGGCTTCGGCGAGGTCATCGACTGTGTTGGCGTTGAAGAACGGGTCCACCGGCTCTACCGGCCAGGATACGGTGGCAAGGCCGTAGCGACTGGTCCACCGGTCGATCTTGCGCAGGCCCTCGTTGGTCAACGCATGCCGCAATTCGTCCCGCAGGGCGACTTTCCAGAGCCCGATGACCGGATGCGTCTGACCGCCGGACGCCGCCACCGCCAAATCCGCCCCCTCGGTCATGCGCGCCCGCTGGAGGCGTGCAACGAGGTCGCGCGGCAGGAAAGGACAATCACCGGCGGCGCTGACCACCCACTCGACGTCGGGCCTGTTGTCCGCCGTCCAATCGAGCGCGGCGAGCATGCCGGCGAGCGGCCCAGGATAATCCTCGATCGTGTCGGCAACGACTGGCAGGCCAAAACGGGCAAAGCGAACGGGGTCGCCATTGGCATTAAGCACGAGCCCGTCGCATTGAGGTCCTAGCCGTTCGATGACATGCTCGAGCATCGTGCGTCCGCCGATCACGCGCGTCGGCTTGTCCCCGCCGCCCATGCGCCGACCCAGACCGCCGGCGAGCACGACGCCCAGCGTCATGGGCCGCTCAGTCGTCATGCTCGGCACCCTTGCGGCGGTGGCGCGGCGCTTCCTCATCGACCGAAGCGATATCCTGGTCGAAGACGATCCGCTCCTGGCCCGAAAGTGCGGTGAAGCGCTTGCCGCGCGCCCGGCCGACCAGCGTCAGCCCCACTTGGCGGGCCAGCGCCACACCCCAGGCGGTGAAGCCGGAACGCGAAACCAGGATGGGAATGCCCATCCGAACCGTCTTGATCGTCATCTCGGAGGTCAGCCGCCCGGTCGTGTACATGATCTTATCCCCCGGATCGATGGCGTGGCGGTACATCCAGCCGGCGATCTTGTCGACAGCGTTATGGCGGCCGACGTCTTCCATATAGCAGATTGGCGTGCCCTCTCTGCAAAGGACGCAGCCATGGATCGCGCCTGCCTCCAGATAGAGCGACGGCATGGTGTTGATTTTGTGCGTCAGCTCGTAGAGCCAGGAGGTGCGAAGCTCAGCGGGCGGGAGCGTGATGTCTTCGATCGCCTCCAGCACGTCGCCGAAGGCAGTGCCTTGGGCGCAACCCGAAGTCTGCGTTCGCTTTCTGAGCTTCTGCTCGTAGTCGGTGTTGCGCTCGGTGCGAACGACCACGACCTGGAGGTCCTCGTCATACTCGACGTCCGTCACCACATCGGTGGGCAGAAGCATGTTCTGGTTCAGCAGATAGCCGAGCGCAAGATATTCAGGATAGTCGTTGACCGTCATCATCGTGACGATCTCCTGAGCGTTGAGATAGAGCGTCAGGGCACGTTCGATCGGTACGCGGACCTCTACCGCCGCGCCTGTATGGTCGATGCCCGCAACCAGCTCCGTCAGCCGTTGGTCTTGCGGATCGGGTGTGATGATGGCGTGTTCCGGTTGGCGTAGCATCAAAGGCATGGCAGTCTCCTGACGTCGTATTCTGGCTCGCGCCTGCGCTAGCTTGCCGTATCTTACAGGCTGTTCAACCGAAGCTGATTAAAAAAAGCCGGATTGATGCGATTACGAAGAAGCCGACACGCTCGTAGAGTGGGAATATAAATGGCGCAAATCTCGGATGACTGCTTCGCTTTCGGCGGACAGATGCGGCCCATCGACGAGACTGCCGCGCTGATCGCCTCGAAACTCAGCGCCGTACAGGAGGTCGAGACGGTCCCGCTCTTGCTGGCGGATGGGCGCGTCCTGGCAAAAAAGATGGTGGCATCGCTGCCGCTGCCGCCCTTCACGAATTCCGCGGTCGACGGCTACGCCGTGCGAGGGGCAGATCTGCCGCAGACCGTCGAGACGGCATTCGCCGTTGCCGGGAGGGTTCAGGCCGGCATGGCGGCGAATGAACCTGTGCGGCCGGGCCAGACGGTACGCATCTTCACTGGCGCTCCAATGCCCGACGGGGTCGACACGGTGTTCATGCAGGAAGACGTGAGCATCGACGGCTCCGGCAGGATCCTTCTCCCGCCCGGCCTGAAAAAGGGTGCCAATGTGCGCCCTGCGGGTGAAGATGTCGCATTGGGCGAGACCGTCCTCCCGGCGGGCCATCGGATGCGGCCGCAAGATATCGCGCTCGCCGCCGCATTGGGGTTCACGGAACTCCAGGTTAGGCGCAGGATACGCGTCGCAGTGTTCTCGACCGGAGACGAAATCGTCGCGCCGGGAGACATGCGCGGACAGGCGCAGCTTTTCGACTCCAACCGTTTCATGCTGACGGCGATGCTCGCTCGACTCTGCTGCGACATCACCGATCTCGGTATCCTCGTGGACGATAGTAGCCTGATCGCTGAAAAGCTGAGCGAAGCGGCATTGAGCCATGACCTGATCCTGACTTCGGGCGGTGTGTCGACGGGCGAGGCAGATTGCGTGAAGGCCGCCGTCGAGAGTGCCGGAACCCTGGTGTTCTGGCGCGTCGCGATCAAGCCGGGCCGGCCGGTCGCCATGGGGGTGATCGATGGAACCCCGCTGATCGGACTTCCTGGCAATCCGGTGGCGAGCTTCGTCACCTTCGCGCATATTGCCCGCCCGGCAATCCTCGCCCTTGCGGGAGCCCTCCAGCAACCGCCGCCCCCGATCGCTATGCGGGCCGCCTTTTCCTATAGCAAAAAGCAGGGACGGCGGGAGTATGTGCGAGCAAGCGTACGCGCGGCCGCGGATGGATGCTACGAAGCGACGAAGTTTCCCAGGGAAGGCGCAGGACTGTTATCATCCCTGGTCGCGACCGACGGTCTCGTCGAGTTGGGAGAGGAGATAGTCCGTGTCGAGCCAGGTCACACGGTCCAGTTCCTCCCCTATTCCAGTCTTATGTGAGCGCCGTCGGATCGCGTCCTCGAAACGAGAGCCGCAACCCAGGCTCGATTGACGCGGCCAGGTCCCGTCGGGCATCATGCCGACCATGATAACCACGACGAAGTTGGATCTGACCGGGCTTAAGTGCCCTTTGCCAGCACTGAAGACTCGTAAGGCGCTGAAAGCCTTGAAGCCAGGCGAGCGGCTCGAGGTTCACTGCACGGACCCGCTGGCGGTCATCGATATCCCCAATCTGCTCAACGAGATGGGCGAGCAACTTGAAGCGACGGAACGCGACGGCGATCGCGTCGTGTTCATGATCGAAAAGACGCAGCCCGCGACGATGTGACGAGTTGCACCCCGTCGGCGGCGGCCCCAAGATTTGCGAGGCAATGCTTGCGCTGGTCGTGCAGGGGACATGTCGTGCCTCATAGTCGACATCCTGGTCCGCGGGGTATCGTTAAGAGGTAAGGGCGTTTCACTCGGGGAGGTGAGCACATGACGATCCAGGAACGACGGCCGCGTGATCGCGGACCAAAGGGCAGGCCGCTGGATGACGCCGCGCTCGCCGAGGTGCAGGCGCTCCTGGGCGCGCGCCAGCGACGGCGCGACTTGCTGATCGAATTCCTTCATCTGATCCAGGACCGATATGGCTGCCTGTCGGCGCGGCATTTGCGGGCGCTGGCGCAAGATATGCGCTTGTCGCAGGCCGAGGTCTACGAGGTGGCGACCTTCTACGACCATTTCGACGTTGTGAAGGAAGGCGAGATGCCGCCTGCGCCGTTGACAATCCGCGTGTGCGATTCAGTGAGTTGCATGCTGGCGGGCGCCGACACGCTCCTGGCTGAATTGCAAGCGGGCGCCGATCCAGCGGCGATCAGGGTCATGCGCGCGCCCTGCATGGGCCGTTGCGCTGGCGCGCCTGCCGCGCGTATCGGTGATCGCGAGGTCGACCAGGCAACCGCCGAGGGCCTGAGGCGCATGGCCGCGGCAGCGGAGACCGGTGTGAACGTGCCCGATTATGTCGGGCTGGAGGCGTATCGGCAGGCGGGCGGCTACCAGCTTTTGCAGCGGGTACGGATTGGGGCGCTGACCACGGACGAGCTCATCGCCACCGTGGGCGATGCGGGCTTGAGGGGTCTGGGCGGTGCGGGTTTTCCCGCTGGCAAGAAGTGGCAGTTCGTGCGCTCCTATCCGGGCCCGCGTCTGATGTCGATCAATGGCGACGAGGGTGAGCCCGGCACCTTCAAGGACCGCATCTATCTCGAGCGAGATCCGCACCGTGCCTTTGAGGGTGCATTGATCGCGGCGCACGCCGTCGAGGCGGAACGGATCTATCTTTACATGCGTGACGAATACCCTGCGGTGCTCGCCATTCTTCGTCAGGAGATCGCCGCGCTCGAGGCCACCGGCATCGTCAAGCCGGGCTTCATCGAGCTCCGCCGCGGCGCTGGCGCGTATATCTGCGGCGAGGAGAGTGCGATGCTGGAAAGCATCGAGGGCAAGCGCGGCATGCCGCGCCACCGCCCCCCCTACATCGCCGAGGTCGGCCTGTTCGGACGACCGACCCTCAACCATAATGTCGAGACGCTCTGGTGGATCCGCGACATCGTCGAAAAGGGCGCGCAATGGTTCGCTGCGCAGGGCAGGCCCGGCCACCCCGGCATCCGCTCATGGTCCGTATCCGGCCGGGTGAAAAATCCCGGCGTCAAGCTGGCGCCGGCCGGCGTCACGGTGCGCGAATTGATCGACGACTATTGCGGCGGCATGGCGGACGGTCATGAGTTCAAGGCCTATTTGCCGGGCGGCGCCTCAGGCGGCATCCTGCCAGCAGCACTGGGGGACATTCCGCTCGATTTCGGCGGCGATCTGGCCAAGCAGGGCGCCTTCGTCGGCTCCCATGCTATAGTCGTGTTCTCGCAGGCCGACAATATAAAGCAGGTCACGCTCAACCTCATGAAATTCTTCAAACATGAGAGCTGCGGGAAGTGCACGCCTTGTCGCGAGGGAACCGAAAAGTTGGTGGCCATCTTGCAGGAACAGGGCCCGATGCCGGAAGACAAGATTCGCGACCTCGAAGCGGTGATGCGCGATTCGTCGATCTGCGGCCTGGGCCAGGCGGCGCCCAACCCGATCAATCATCTGCTGACGCATTTCCGGAGTGACCTCTGATGGCCGAGAGCGTGGTATTCACCCTCGATGGGCAAACCGTGAGCGCCGCCCCCGGCGAGACTATCTGGGATATCGCCAAGCGCCAGGAAACAAAGATTCCGCACCTGTGCCATGTCGACATGCCGGGCTATCGTCCCGACGGCAATTGCCGCGCCTGCATGGTCGACATCGAAGGCGAGCGCGTGCTGGCTGCCTCCTGCGTTCGCCAGCCTTCCGCCGGCATGGTCGTGAAAACCGATACCGAACGCGCCCGCAAATCGCGCGAGATGGTATTCGAGCTCCTCGCAAGCAACATGCGACCGGCGAGCGACGGTCCAGACAACCAGTCGGCATTCTGGCAATGGGCCGGTTCGATGGGGATTTCGGGCAGCCGATACCGTTCCAAGTTCACCGAGGAGGGGCTAGCGCCAGAATTCGACATCACCAATCCGGCGATTGCCGTCAATCTCGACGCGTGCATCACCTGCGGCGCTTGCGTGCGCGCCTGCCGCGAGGTGCAGGTCAACGACGTGATCGGCATGGCCGAGCGCGGCAATCACTCGATTCCTGTCTTCGACATGCACGATCCGATGGGCCTGTCGACCTGCGTCACCTGTGGCGAATGCGTCCAGGCTTGCCCGACTGGTGCGCTCTACGAGAAATCGCTGATGGACGAGACCGGCAAGACGCGTGTCGTCCAGGCGTTCGACAAGGTCGTCGATACGGTTTGCCCGTTTTGCGGCGTTGGCTGCCAGACGCAGGTCGCTGTCAAGGACAATAAAATCGTCCAGGTTGACGGCCGTAACGGTCCGGCGAACGAGAACCGGCTCTGCGTCAAGGGGCGCTTTGGCTTCGACTATGTGATGTCGCCCGAACGGCTGACGAAGCCGCTGATCCGTCGCGACGACGCGCCGAAGGCCGGCGACATTGATCTGCGCAGTGTCGACCCGCTGACAGTGTTCCGCGAGGCCAGCTGGGAAGAGGCGCTGGAGCGCGCTGCCAGCGGGCTGAAACGCATCCGCGACCAGCATGGTGGCAAGGCGCTGGCTGGCTTCGGCTCGGCAAAGGGGTCGAATGAGGAGGCCTATCTCTTCCAGAAATTCGTCCGGCAGGGTTTCGGCACCAACAATATCGACCACTGCACCCGGCTCTGCCACGCCTCTTCCGTGGCCGCTCTGATGGAGGGCGTCGGCTCTGGCGCGGTCTCGGCGCCTTTCATGGACGCCATGAAGGCCGAATGCGTGATCATCATCGGGGCGCGGCCGGCGACAAACCATCCAGTGGCCGCCACCTATTTCAAGCAAGCGGCAAAGCGCGGCACCAAGCTGATCGTGATGGATCCGCGCGGCCAGGAACTGATGCGCCACGCCAGCTATGCGCTGCGCTTCAAGCCGGGCAGCGACGTGGCGATGCTCAACGCGCTGCTGCACGTCATCATAGAAGAGAGGCTCTATGACGAGCAGTACATCCAGGCCAATGTCTCCGGCTTCGAGGCATTGAAGGCCAAGGTGAAGGATTTTTCGCCCGAGGCGATGGCTCCCGTCTGCGGCATCGAGGCCGGTGTACTGCGCGAGGTGGCGCGCACCTATGCCAAGGCGGAGCGCTCGATGATTTTTTGGGGCATGGGCATTTCGCAGCACACCCACGGCACGGACAATTCGCGCTGCCTGATCGCGCTGGCGCTGATCACGGGGCATGTCGGGCGCGCCGGCACAGGCCTGCATCCGCTGCGCGGCCAGAACAATGTCCAGGGCGCCTCGGACGCGGGCCTCATCCCGATGTATTTCCCCGACTACAAATCGGTGGAGAATGCCGATATCCGCGGCCAGTACGAGAATTTCTGGGGCCAGACGCTCGACCCCAAACGCGGCTTGACCGTCGTCGAGATCGTCGACGCGATCCATGACGGCGAGATCCGGGGCATGTACATCATGGGCGAGAACCCGGCCATGTCCGATCCGGACCAGAGCCATGCGCGCGCCGCACTCGCCAAGCTAGAGCATCTGGTTGTTCAGGACATCTTCCTGACCGAAACAGCGTGGCATGCCGACGTGGTGCTCCCTGCCTCCGCGCATGCTGAGAAGCTCGGCACTTACACCAATACCAATCGGCAGGTGCAGATCGGCCGGCCGGCCGTCAACCTGCCGGGCGAGGCGCGGCAGGATCTCGATCTCATCATCGAGCTTGCCAGACGCATGGGGCTGGACTGGAACTACGGGCACGTTTCGGACGTCTTCGGCGAAATGGCGCAAGTAATGCCGTCGCTGAAGCACATTTCCTGGGAGCGCATCGAACGCGAGGAGTCCGTCGTCTATCCTGCCGATGGTCCTGATGTTCCTGGCAACGAGATCGTCTTCACCACCGGGTTTCCGACCGCGGATGGCCGCGGGCGCATCGTGCCCGCCGACCTCCTGCCTCCCGACGAGGTGCCCGACGACGAATATCCTCTGGTGCTAACCACCGGGCGCCTGCTGGAGCACTGGCACACGGGCGCCATGACACGCCGCGCCGGGGTGCTCAACGCGATCGAGCCCTACGGCATTGCTGCAATGAATCCCTACGAGATCAAGCGCCGCGGCCTGGCGCAGGGAGACGTGATCAACGTGGAGACGCGGCGCGGCATTGTCGAAGCCATTCTGCGGGCCGATCGAGAGGTCGCCGATGGCATGGTGTTCATGCCGTTCTGCTTTAATGAGAGCCCGGCCAACATGCTTACCAATCCTATGCTCGATCCTTACGGCAAGATCCCCGAGTTCAAATATTGTGCCGCGCGGATCGTGGCGGCATCGAGATCGGTCGAAGCTGCCGAATGACGTTTGGAACCTGCCCGCGGAGGTAGTGTTGGGAGACGGCTGACTTGAGGAAGTCCATTGCTCGACGGCCGCCGGAATAGTCGGGCAGGCCGTCGCGAAGGCTCGCGACAGGTGGGAGGGGCGCTATCGCCGGCCAGATGTCAGCCATAGTTGTGCGGAACGCCCTCAACTCGGCGTTCTTCTCGCGAGGTTTGATTTGGCTGAAGGCGACGCGAAATGCCATCACCGGCCGACCAGCAGCAGCCTTCTGACGAGTGCTGCTGTTAGAGTGTTTCGTTAGGATAGACGCCCCAAAGGCGGGTTTGCCTGACGAAACCTGCCAGCGACTTGACCGCGACCCTGCACCATTGCCCGTCGCAGCGCACCAGTTCGACAATTACTTCCGGCGCCAGCCAGGCGGTGACGAGGCTGGAAACCGAAGGCTTCCGGCGCAGCGCGATCTTGTCCTTGCTCCATGGGGCGGTTACAGCGGTCCTTCGCCCCGAAAGAAGCGGACCGAAGACCCAGCCGGATGTTCCCTGCCAATCTCGCACGCGCCGCCAGTTTCCATATTCCTGGTAGATTTCAAGCGGAATCCTGGGCCGGACATAAACCCATTCGACGTCATATTGGGTGCCCGGTCCGACCCGCATATTCACAGGAGAACTCTTCAACGACGCGAAGCGGGGCAAGGCAATCCCGTTGACAGCAGCTTGAGGGCCGGCCTTTGTGACAGTTGCAACACATAGTGCAGCGATGAGGCAACAACGAAGGACGCTACCCGTGACGAAAAAGCCGCAACCGGTGTCTTGATAAGTCGACGAGACGACGTTGCTCCGAGGCGCACAACCGCGGCGTCTCACAGCGAAGCCCCATGCGAAGGATTGAAGAGGGCTCGAGGACATCTTTCGATATTGCCGCGTGGTCCTGGTGAGACAACGTCGGGAGAGGCGAGTTGCAGCGTTCGCATGGGCGTTCGATCCCACCTACCGAGTGAGCGCGTAGCAATCGATTTTTTTGAGCGCCAGTCGCCCGCAAGCGCGCCACGCTTCCGACTTGTTATCGAAGCCGGCATATCGGGCGCGGTAGTACACATCGCCATCTTTTTCGAAGGCCTCGGTAAAAGCAGAAGTGTTCGAAAGCAGTTTTGGCGCTTTGCGAGCCGCCAGTGAAAGGATTTCACGAGCTGCGGCCTTGCTTGGCATCGATCCAATCTGGATGATCCATTGACCTCTTGGGTGGAAGCGGTGCTGATCGGATCGATGGCATCGGCAGACAAGGCCTGCTCCCTGGACACATCGCCCATCGCCTCAGCGGCGAAAGCGGCTCGGGAATCGGCCACCCGGGCTGGCTTCCACGTCGGAGTGGGCACCGATGCGTTCGAAGCCGCGGAGGCGACCAATGCGCTTTCTCCGCCACGATCGATCCTGAACCGGTCCGGACCGTTGGAAGCCTTAGCCAGACAGCGGCTGATGAGACGCTTCATGCGTGCATCTCGGCTCCTGACCGTATGTCCGCCCATCACCACCGCGACGATGCTGCGGCCCTGCGCCTCGACGGAAGAAACCAGGTTGAAGCCCGAGGCATTCGTGTATCCCGTTTTGATCCCATCCACGCCCTTCACCCGGCCGAGCAGATGGTTGTGATTGCCGAAGCGCCGACCTTTGTATTTGAAGGATCGGGTGTTGAAGTAGGAATAATAGCCAGGGTGATGATCCCTGAGCGCCAGGCCAAGGCGTGCCATGTCGCGCGCCGTGGTCTTCTGGGCTGTGTCGGGCAGTCCGTTAGCGTTCCTGAACGTGGTGGAGGTCATTCCCAACTGTCGTGCTTTTTGCGTCATGAGACGTGCAAAGCCGACCTCCGACCCGCCGAGGAACTCGCCAATGGCCGTCGCGGCATCGTTGGCGGACTTCGTTACCAGGGCCAATATGACCTGTTCGACGGTGATCGTTTGACCCTGCTTCAGTCCGAGTTTGGAGGGAGCCTCGTTGGCGGCATTGGCCGACACCGGTATCGCCGTGCCTTTCGAGATCCTGCCGCTCTCGAGCGCGTCGAAGATGAGGTAGAGCGTCATCATCTTGGTGAGAGACGCTGGATAGCGCGGAGCGTCCGCATGATCTCTGTAGAGGGGTCTTGCCTGTCTTGGCATCGATGACAATGCCTGAAAATCTGGAATTGGCCTGCACGGCGGAAGCAGAGGCGGCGCAAAACACGATGACGACCGAGATCCTCAAGGCGAATTTCAACAATGACGCCGGCAAGGCGACAAGCTTCTCCAATATCAGATACATCCGCCCGCCCGTCGCCGCTCCGTGTAAAATGTGGCCGGGCGAGCCGGCCATCGGATCACGAAGCTAGGCAGGCACCGTTACCAATTGGTTATCGCATTCTTAACGAGAGGCCTCAAATTGTCTCGGCTCTATCCCTCGATTCCGCACCAGATAAGGTCGGCCGCCGTGACGGTTCGCGGAACGCCGCACGGCTCGAGGCGCGCATCGATTGCGGCGCCGACTACCAGGATGCTTCCGCGGAAGACAAGCCGATCTTGCTAGAAGATTCTATTCTACATCCTCAGGTCCGTACCCTAAGCGCTTGCTCCAGCCTGTCGGCGATTTGTGTGACGATATAGGCAATCACCATGTAGATCACGACGGCAATTACGAAGGCTTCGAGATAGTAGAAATTCAACGCGGCGGTCAGCTGTGACTGCGCGAAGATATCGACAACCTCGATGGCGAATCCGAGTGAAAGCGCCTTCATGATAACCATCATCGAGGTTGTCAGATCGGGAATTGCTGTCAGGGCGACCTGGGGAAATAGCACCCGTCGAAACAATTGGCCCCTTGTATAGCCAAGCGAATAGGCTGCGTCTGCCTGACCGGTGTCAAAGGCGTTGAGGGCTCCCTTGATAATCTCGGCCTGGAACGCCGCGACACAGCCGGTCACCGCAATGACAAGGATAACCCAATTGGGCGTTTGGTGGGCGTTGAAGTCTATGCCAACCAATGAAAACAGAAACTGAAGCGCGGGGGGAAGACCGAAATAGGCGAGGAAGATCACGATCACCATCGGAACGCCCTTGAAGACGACCTTGTAGGCCATGACGAGCTCTCGCAGTGCGGGAATCCGTCTATATTCCACGAGCGCAAACAGGCTGCCGACCATCGTCGAGAGCACGAAGATCGTGAGGGCCATTGCAAGCGTTACGGGTACGGCGCCCAGAATTTCCCGCGAGTCTTGGAGCAGGATATCGGTCTCAAACATGGTCAAATACCCTTGTTAGGTCACACGCTCGCGATCAGTGTGTTCTTGATCTGAGCAGGTGACGTAGCCTCTGGTGCCTGCATCGGGGAACGAAGCTCGAAGAAGCGGACGATGAGCCATGCGATCAGGCACATCACCGAATAGATGACCGCCAGCACGAGATAGGTTTCGAACTGGTACTGATTATAGTCGCGCTCCATGATCAAATGCGCGGTCGCCATGACATCCGCCGCCCCGATGTACATCACCAGCGCAACGTTATGGATCAGGTAGATGACGGAGTTCCCGTAGCCCGGCAATGCGAAGTGCACTGCTTGTGGCCCGATGACCCGCGTGATTTTCTGGCGAAAGGTATATCCAAGACTGTCTGCCGCATCATGCTGGCCACGATCGACGGCCAGATATGCAGGTCGCAGGACTTCTGACAGGTAGCCGCCGTGATAAAAGCTCAATGCCACCATCGCAGCGATCGTCGGCGAGAAAAAATCTTCGGAGCCGAACAGGATTACCAGCAAGGGAAGCCCGTAAAACGCAACGAACAATTGGAGGACGACGGGAACACTCCGGGCATAGGATACGTAGAGATCCGCCAGGTGACTGATCACTGGCACCCTGCGGACCCGGAGTGTTGTCGCAAGGAGAGCTAGGCAGAACCCAGCAATGAGGGCCGTAAAAGTGATGGCCAGCGTCAGCGGCAACGCCGAGAGCAACTCGGGAATCATAGCAGAAACGTCCACTTGGAACACTCCTTCTTGCAGTTCTGCCTCAACGCCGGCTGTCCAGATGCAGCTGAGGACGCCTTGTTACTTCATGTATTTCACGATGTCCTCGCCGAACCACTTCTGCGAGAGCTTGTCGATCGTGCCGTCGTCCTTCAGTTCCTTGAGCACCTTGTTGACCTCCTCGGCCAGGATCTTGTTTTCCGCTGACCGGTGAATCAGCATGTACGTGTTGTTGCTGTAGACCGGATCGGATGCGACGATATCGAGCTTCTTGTTGTCGATGACCGCCTGCTCACCGAGGTTAGACGGTAGAACCAATGCGTCGAACTTGCCGTTCTGAACTTCATCCAGGCGGTTCGGGTAGGGGATCCCGGCGCTCGATGCCGTGACGTCGAGCTTATATTGCGGATTCTCTTTCTGCCAGTTCATGATGAACTTGTAGGTTCCGCCACCTGCCGTGGTCGGAACGATCCTCTTGCCGACCAGGTCCTTCATTTCCTTTATGCCGCTGTCTTTCTTGCTGTAGATTTTCATCAGACTGGCGCCCATCGGGTTCTCTGGAATGATGAATTGCTTCTCTCGCTCGGGCGACTTGTAGTAGCCACCTACGGCGATGTCGTACTTCCCGGTGGCAAGGCCGGTTTCCTGGGCGATGTCAGAGACACCTTCCATTTCGAACTTGTACTGCGGCAGCTTCGCATTGATCGCCCTCAGAAGATCGGGCTCATAGCCTTGCGGTTCGACGCCGATCGCGCCCCAGGCCAGCGGCTTGGACTCGGCAGACGTCGCGATCTTGACCGTCCGGACGGCCTGACCATAGCTGATCCCAGCGGTTGCGAGGGCAATTGCGATGCCACCAGCGACGGCCAGGACATAGCGGCGGGAAAAACCGGATGTGATTGCAGACATTTCTTGGGTTCCCTACTTGTTGAGCTATTGAAAAGCGAGTTCTGACTGCAGGAATTGAGCCAGTCGTGGACTGGAAGGCGCGTCGAAGATTTCAGCCGGACTGCCGTCGGCGGCAACCACGCCACGGTCCATAAAGACGATCCGGTTCGAGATGTTCTTTGCGAATTGCATCTCGTGGGTCACAAGCAGCGACGTGATCCCTGACGACGTGACATCCTTGATCACCTTCAAAACTTCACCGACAAGTTCAGGGTCCAGCGATGACGTAGGCTCATCGAAGAGGATGACGTCAGGACGCACCGCCAGCGCGCGTGCGATGCCGGTGCGCTGGAGCTGGCCGCCCGAGAGCTGGGATGGATAGCTGTCTCGCTTCGACGAGAGACCGACCCGATCGAGCTCTCTGAGCGCGATTTCCTGCGCCTCTTCCCTGGATTTGCGCTGCACCACAACGAGCGGATCCATCACGTTCTGGAGGACCGTCATGTTCTTGAAGACGTTGAACTGCTGAAAGACCATCGCGGTCCTCAACCGGATCGCCTGGACAGCGGCCTTGTCGGCACGCTGGTAATCCATCCGAATCTGATCGAACGCGATGGTTCCTGACGACGGCTTGGCCAGATAGTTGATGCATTTCAGCAGCGTGGTCTTGCCGGTGCCGCTGGGGCCGATGATCGACACCACGTCACCCCGCTTTACCGAGAGATTGACGCCGTTCAGGACCTGCGTGCTTCCGTAAGACAGCTTTATATCTTTGAGTTCAAGCATTGCTGGTTGCCCTTCGGAAAGTGTGGGACGGACTGGCTTGACCGTATGCGACGTCATCACTCGCTCTCCGCATGGCCCAGGACATGCATCAGCCGGTTTGCCCAGCCGAAGATCGCTATGGCGTGGACGAGGTCGATGATCTCGGCATCATTCATGCCGACTGATCGCAGCGAGGCGACGTCGTCTGCCGTCGCTTCCGACGGCGCCGCCGACAGGCGGCGGGCAAAGTTGTAGATTGCCGCATCGCGCGACCCGAGCTTTTCAGGTTTGTCGAGATACAGCGCCGTGACCACTTCATCGCTCTTGGTCAGCTCTGCATGCCGGCGGGCGTGAACAACGGCACAGAATTTGCAGCCATTGACGATCGAGGCACCCAATGCGCCAAGCTCGCGGTCGGGACGGGCAAGCCCGCCCTCGACGTACATGATCGCGTTGAACAACACCGTGCGGGCAAGATAGCTCTCGGGATCATGCACAAGGGTGCGCACATATTCCGAAACTTTCTTGGCCGACGGCGTAACCTTCATCGCTTCGAGCTGTTCCGGCGTTGCCTCCGATAGCTCGACCGGTGCGATATAGGGATGCCAATTCAGCGGCTTCAGGCGCACCGAGGAAATCATGCCCGCCTCATCAATCGCAAGCCGGTTGCGACCCGGGTCTGGAAGTTGATGAAGGCAATCAATTCGGAGAGCGCAACGATCTGGGGATTGTTCAATCCGGCTTGGGCGAGCAGAGCAATGTGGCTCGCCTCCGCCTTTTTCGGCGTCAGGGTGATCAGGTCAACATGTCGGGCGATGGTCGCCAGAGGTTCATTCAAATCCGTTTCCCCCCGGGCCAAGGACAGAAGCTGCTCCGTGGGACCAAGCTGAGCCAGTTGCACCTCATATTCGGCCATCAGGACGGGATCGGCGTTCAGAGCTGCCATGCGACGGGCCAGAGCGACCCGCAAATTCGGCGCCAGCCCCTGGTCGTTTGCCGGCTGCAGGACGGAGAGGCGACATTCCTCGGCCCCTCGCACGAATTCGGGCCGAAACCGCCGTGCAGCAAAAAGGGCATCGTCCGGTGAAAGACCTGCAGCCTTGTCCATTGCGTCGATCACAGTGCGGCCTCCTTATGCAACAAGGGTGTTGAATCGACCCATTCGTCGCCCAGAAGTTCCGGGGTGTCATAGGCGATCAGATTGGCGAAGTGGGTTTCGACGTCTTCGGCGAACAGCGACGCGGCAATGCCGCGGACCAGACGGTCGGCACCGGCGCTGACGGCCGGGATATCGCCGGAGACCTTACCATGGGTCAGCATGGCGGCGTCGTTGAAGCAGTGGACATGCGCCAGCATCGGGCAGGAACCGGGGACGCGCTCGCGGAATTCGAAGGCGGGGCCGAGATCCGGTGCCTCCAACATGCCTGCGCGCGGCGGCCCCATGTCCGGCGTATATCGACCATCCGACCAGGTGCGAATGTGTGGGGCGAGGGCAGCGAATTCCGGGCGACCACTGAAGTCATTTGAAAAGCCGGTCGCAGCGATCATGAAATCGTAGCGCATCGGCCCTTGCGTAGTTCCGACCAGAAGGCCTCCGGCATCTTCCTTCACCGCGACCACACCACAGTCGAGAAAGAAGCGGGCATTCGCATGACGAGACACGCGAAGCGTCGATGAACGCGGCGGCGGCGTCTGGGTCGAGGCGGTGTAGTCGAAGAATCTCCACTTCCAGGAATCGGGCAAATGATACATGCCGAGGATGACACCCTGGCTGCCGATCCCGGTCAGCTTGTTGATCCGCGGCATTTCCTTGCGCCGGATCAACATGTCGACTGAACCGGCGCCCGCCTCGAGCGCCGTCGCGGCATTGTCCATCGAAGAGGCGCCGGCGCCGATAACCGCAACACGCTTGCCCTTCAGTGCATCAAAATCGATGTCGTCGGCAGAATGGGCCCAATAGGAGCGATCGATGCCCCTGAGGAAATCGGGCACGGCAAAACCGCCGAGACCGGACCGACCGGTGGCTAGAACGAGACGACGGGTGAGAACCCGGCCGGTTTCCGCGCCCTCGACATCGATCGCAATCAGATCGCCAACGGCTGCAACGCCTGTCATGCGCACGCTGTTGCGTACTGGCAGACCAAGCACGTTCCGGTACCAGACCAGGTAGTCCATCCACTGGCCCTTGGGGATTTTGTCCAGCGACCGCCATGCCTCGACGCCCCATTGTGCCGTGAACCAGGCGCGGAATGTCAGTTGCGGCAGACCGAGCGACGGACCGTGCAGCGTTTTCGGCGACCGGAGCGTTTGCATGCGGGCAAACGTTATCCATGGCCCTTCGAAGCCGGCCGGAGCCGCGTCATAGGCGACGACATTGGTTATCCCCGTCAGCACCAGCTTTGCGGTGGCAGCAAGTCCGCACATGCCGGCGCCGATCACAACGACGTCACGGACCGGCACGCCATCGCGCGAACGTGCGGGAACCCATGGCTTGGCAGGCAGTTCGAGAAAATCGAGGTCCTGAGCAAGTTGTGCTTCAAGCGCGGCTAGACCTCTCGGGGGGAGCGAACTGGGCGTGTGCTTCATATTCCCGTTCCGTGATTTGTGCCGGAGGCAGGATCGGTCACCAATTGGCCGGCCAGGGTCGGATCGAGTTTCTTGAAGCCAACGATCGACCGTTCAGCCACCGCCTCGACC
The DNA here is from genome assembly GCF_006441495.1 of Mesorhizobium sp. B2-6-4. Lineage (NCBI taxonomy): Bacteria > Pseudomonadati > Pseudomonadota > Alphaproteobacteria > Hyphomicrobiales > Phyllobacteriaceae > Mesorhizobium > Mesorhizobium sp. B2-6-4. Next base: position 234,896 of record NZ_VFUE01000005.1, on the reverse strand, counting down.
GCATCCACCAACGCCTGCGCGACTGGACGAAGGGGGCGTTTTTCGCCAGCCACAACACCCCAATAAAAGAGGACGGTTACATCGATCGGGCGAATGACGACCCCAGGCAGGCCCACGCCATAGGCGGTGAGGGGGTCGATGACAGCCACAACACCAGTCCGGCGTACGATCTGCAACGCGCCATAGGCGGTATTCGTGCGGATTACTGGCCCGGTGTCGATGCCCCTGGCCGCCAACGCCTTGGAGACATGCAGCTGGAAACGCAGCGGGTTGAGCAACGTGGCGACGCGGCGGCCGGCAAAAGCGGAAAGCGGTATGACATCTAGTTCGGCCAGCGGATCATCCTCCCGCACGGCAGCAACATCAGGCGCCGAATAGAGCCGCAGGACATCCAGACCGGGCGTATCGAGCGGCAGGCTTGAAAACCCGACCTCGGCACGTCCGCTACGCACTTCCTGAGCGACGGTCGAGGGAAGAAACTGCCCGAGATGCGTCTCGTGCGGAAGCTCGGCACCTTGGAGTTCAGCCAAGGCCGTAGGGATCAAGCCGGTGCCGATCGCGGAGGTGGTGACGATCTGCAGGATTCGCCCTCTGCCGGCGGCGATCATCTTGGCCCGCGCTGCGAGTTCGGTGAAAGACATCAGCAGGCGTCGTGCTTCCTCCTCGAACGCGACTCCTTCTTCAGACAACTGCACCCGTCGACCGATCCGATGCAGCAATTCGAAGCCAAGTTCGGCCTCAAGCTCCTGAATGGTGCGCGTCACCGCAGGCTGGGAACGTCCGAGCATGTCAGCCGCCCTGGTGATGCTGCCGCTGGCAGCAACCGCAAGGAAGGTCTGAAGGTCCCGGGTTTCCATGTTTCTCCTACATGCGTAATCCGTATGATTGACATCGTCTCATTCGTTTTTGATATATGTCAAGCGGAAACGAATGTTCGTTACGGGCTTTGTGCATATGCCGGCTTCAGCGCCAGAATCCGGATCGGAGGCGGACAGGGACGTCAGACGCGGCTCCAGCTTGCGAAACCTGCTGAAGAAAAAATTCAGGTGACGGCGGCAAGGATTCTCGAACCACAAAGCCTGCGGAGGAATGTTATGCGCGTGAGTATTCTGGGCGCCGGAGCAATTGCTTATGGCCTTGCCGCCTATTTGGCAGGATCGGGGCATTCGCCAACGCTTTGGTCACCGTCGGGACAGCGCACAAGGGCGTTGGCTACCGGCGAATTGTTGAAAGCGACGGGGGATATCGCGGCGACGGTACCCGTGCGCATCGCCAAGGATTGCAAGGATGCCATCGCCAACGCGGACGTGGTGGTGATTGCACTTCCGGCTTACGGCCACAGGATGGTGATGGATGCTGCCGCCCCCCATCTGATCGATGGAATTCCGGTCATCATCAGTTCGCATTGTTCGTTCGGGGCACTGTATCTCTCCAGGCGGTTGGCGGAGCGCAAGGTCAGCTTGCCGATCGTCCTTTGGGGCACAACACTGTTGACCGGGCGGCAACTCGGGCCAACCGAGGTCCATGTCACCACCATTCGCCAGAAGCTTGACGTCGCGACGCTGCCTTTCAAAGCTCAGGATGAAGGATACGGATTTTGCACGAGCCTATTTGGTGATCGTTTCGTCAAGCGCGACGGCATGCTTGCGATCGCGCTCAGCAACCTCAATCCGCAAAACCACTTGGGAATTGCCCTCCTCAACCTGACACGCATGGAAAAAGCCGAGCAATGGAGCCAGGGGGGAAACGTCACCCCTGCCGCTGGCCGCCTTATCGAGGCTCTGGATGCCGAACGGCTAGCCATCGCGGCCCATTTCGGTATCGCGGTTCGCACCGTCCAGGAGCATTTTTCATTGTCGTTCCATGTTCCGAAGGGAACCGTTTCGGAGATGAACCAGGAGATGGATCGTCAAGGCCGTGGCGGCTTTGGTCCGACAACAATCGAAAGCCGCTACATTCTCGAGGATGTTCCGTTCGGACTGCTGCCGACCGTATTGTTGGGTAAGATCACCGAGAAACCGGCGACGCTCCACGAGTCTGGAGTTTCGATATTATCGGCGGCTTACGGTCGCGATCTCAGGGGAGATAACGATATTCTTCCTGCGCTCGGCCTCGAGGGAATAGCAAAGGCGGATCTTGAAAACCTTTGCCGCACGGGGTTTTGAGTGCGCCCGCAGTCGATGCGGCATGATCACATTTAGGGGCACCGCGCTACGTCATCGCGTCGGTGCATTTTAACAGTGGTGCGCAGCGTCAGGGCGATGTCGCTGGCGCCGCGATCGCCAGAACCAGCCATGCAACCGTCGAAAGTAGCGTTCGGGACGCTGCGGGGAATCGAGCATCCCGAATTGACAATATCCCCTCCGGGGGGATAGCACTTCAGAATGAAAGAGCGTCCCCACATTCACGAGACCCATCCCGACATCGTCAAACGGCTGAAGCGGGCCGACGGTCATCTGAGGGGCGTTATTGAGATGATCGAAGCAGGCCGGCCTTGCCTTGACATTGCCCAGCAGCTTCATGCGGTCGAAAGGGCTGTTTCCCAGGCCAAGAAGACGCTCATCCAGGATCACCTAAACCACTGCCTGGAAGATGTCGTGGGGCCGCTGCCGCGTGAGCAGCGCCGCTCGATCGATGAATTCAAGGACATCACCAAATACTTGTGAGACACGCTCCATGATGGACGGCATTCGCGGCTGGTTCGGCTTCGGCCCGGCAGCTCAAGGCTTCGGCGGGCATGGCCATGACCATGGCGAGGGCGGACACGGCCACACGCATGGCGTGGTCGATCCCACAATCGCGACGACCACACGCGGCATCTGGGCGATCAAATGGTCGTTCGTGCTGCTAGCCCTCACAGCGGTGCTGCAACTGGTCATCGTATTCCTCTCGGGCAGCGTGGCGCTGCTTGCCGACACCATCCACAATGTCGGCGACACGGTCACCGCCATCCCGCTGTGGATCGCCTTCATGCTGGCGCGGCGCAAGCCCAGCAAGACCTTCACCTACGGCCTTGGCCGGGTCGAGGACCTGGCCGGCATCATCATCGTCCTGATTATCCTCTTCAGTGCCATCGTCGCCGGCTATGAGGCGATCGACAGGTTGATCCATCCCCAAGCCATCAGCTTCCTCGGCTGGGTTGCCGCCGCCGGCCTCGTCGGTTTCCTGGGCAATGAGGCTGTCGCGGTATTCCGCATCCGCGTCGGCCGCGAGATAAACAGCGCGGCCCTGATCGCCGACGGCTATCACGCCCGCACCGATGGCTTCACCAGCCTTGCGGTGGTGCTTGGCGCGGCCGGCGTCTGGCTAGGCTTCCCGCTCGCGGACCCGATCATCGGCCTTTTGATCACTGTGGCTATCCTCGCCATCGTCTGGCAGTCCTCAAAGGCGGTGCTGACACGCATGCTGGATGGCGTCGAGCCGGGCATCGTCGAGGAAATCCATCATGCGGCTGAACATGTGAGGGGCATCCAACGGGTCGCCCAGGTGCGGGCGCGCTGGATCGGCCACAGGCTGCATGCGGATATCGCCATCAAGGTGGCCGAGACAGCGAGCGCAAAGGATGTGGTCGGCATCGCGGAGGCTTTGAGAGGGGAGCTGTTCGACCACCTGCCGGCGCTCTCGGAGGCGAACATCCGTCTGGAAGGCGAAGGCGGATCCGTGGCGGGCGGTTCGGCCCACGCCGATCATGCGCCGGAGCCTTTCAAGGTCGTCAGCGACCTGGCAACGGGAACGCTCGAAATCGTCGATACGCCCGCTGGCGAGCGCTTGCGTCTCACCATCGACAGCCATGCCGACGATCTGGGGGCGACCGTGATCATCGACCGGTCCGAAGGTCCCGAGACGCTTTCGCTCGGGCCTGTCGCCGGCAATCACCACCGCCGTGAAAGCAGCGTCGCCCCCGCCGAGCCGCACGAGTTCGAGGCGAGGCTGATCCTGACCTCTAAGGGCAAGCAACAGGTCCTGCCGTTCAAGATGGTTGAGCCGGAAGGCCACCAACACTAGGACGGGGCAGACTTGCGCGACTTGACGCGTTCGCTCAATCGGTGTCGCGTGACGCGGGTCGATGACAGATCTCGCCGCTCACGCAGCTCTGTTCTTCTCAGCAAGGTCCGCCCCCGCTGGAGGTTGCCACAGGTTGGCCAAGTCCGAGCTCATTTAGGGTTGCGCCGCACAACGGTGCAGGAGCAGCACTGCCGGTTTGGCCAGCTAGGCTATTCGCAGACAGCGATCAAAGCCGCGCCTTGGTGCTCCGGGGTGTCGCCAACAACAGGCTGGTCTCGCTGCCGGTGATGCCGGGGATCAGGCGGATGCGCCGCAGCACGGCGTCGAATTCGGTCAGTGTCTGTGTCCCCAGTTCTATCACCAGGTCCCAGCGGCCGTTGGTGGTATGGATCGTCGAAACCTCCGAGAAGCCGCCAAGAGCGCGGATCACACGATCGGCGGCATGCCCTTCGATTTCCACCATCATGATGCCGCGTACACGCTGGTCGACGGCATCGGCTCGCAGGATGACGGTATAACCGATGATCGCACCGGCTTTTTCAAGGCGCTCTATGCGAGACCTGACCGTTGCCCGCGAGACGCTGACATCCATGGCAAGGTCCGAGATGCTGCGCCGCGCGTCATGCCGCAAAAGCGTGATGAGCTGTTCGTCAAGCTGATCCATGGCTCAGAATGCAATCAAATCATTCCATTTTGATAGCCCATTTCGACAAATTTGCCAATTTGATATGTTCATCCTGCCAGTTATCCGCGCTCCAATGAGGCCTAGAAAACGCGCGGGGAAATACGGATGCATTGTACGATCGTCGGGGCACCGATCCAGGTCGGCTCGGGCCGGATGGGTTGCGAGATGGGGCCTAGTGCGCTGCGTACCGCAGGCCTGGCGGCAGCGCTCACTGAACTCGGGCATACGCTGGCCGACCTTGGCACCGTCGCCTCTGCCGATCTGCGCCCGATCAGCCACGGCAATGCCGCCTTGAAGGCGCTGCCGGAAATCGTCGCATGGACGGCGGCGATTACCGAGGCGGCCTATGCAGCCAGCGCCGGCGCCATGCCGATCTTCCTTGGTGGCGACCACAGCATTTCCGCCGGCACGCTGGCCGGTATCGCCCGCCGGGCGGCGGAAGCCGGCCGCCCGCTGTTCGTGCTGTGGCTCGACGCACATCCTGATTTTCACACGCTCGACACCACGACCAGCGGGAATTTGCATGGCGTGCCGCTGGCTTATGCCAGCGGGCAACCCGGCTTCGAAGGCTACTTCCCCAGCCTGGCGGCTTGCGTGGATCCGGCCCGTATCTGCACACTGGGCATCCGCAGCGTCGATCCGGCGGAGCGCGAAGCGCTACGTAAGGCGGGCGTCACCGTGCACGACATGCGCATGATTGACGAATACGGCATGGCCCCGCTGCTTCGCGCCTTTCTCGAGCGGGTCAGTGCCGAAAACGGCATGCTGCATGTCAGCCTCGATGTCGATTTTCTCGACCCTTCGATCGCGCCTGCCGTGGGCACCACCGTGCCGGGCGGCGCCACCTTCCGCGAGGCTCATCTGGTGATGGAGATGTTGCACGACAGCCGTCTCGTCACCAGCCTCGACCTGGTCGAGCTCAATCCCGCACTCGACGAACGCAACCGCACCGCAACCCTTCTCGTGGACCTGACCGCGAGCCTGATGGGCCGGCGGATCATGGACCGTCCCACACGGAGTTATTGAACTGTGACCCCCCATCTCAACATCGTGCCCTTCGTCAGCGTCGATCACATGATGAAGCTGGTTCTTGCCGTCGGCATCGATCGCTTTCTCATCGATCTCGCTGCCTATATCGAAGAGGATTTCCGACGCTGGGAATTGTTCGACAAGACCCCGCGCATCGCTTCGCACAGCATCGACGGCGTCATCGAACTGATGCCTACGAGCGACGGACAGCTCTACGGCTTCAAGTATGTCAACGGTCATCCAAAAAACACGCGCGACGGGCGCCAGACCGTGACGGCGTTCGGCGTGATGGCCGATGTCGGCAATGGCTATCCGATGCTGCTTTCGGAAATGACCATCCTGACCGCGTTGCGCACGGCGGCGACGTCGGCCGTCGCGGCCAAATACCTTGCTCCCAATGCGGCGGACTGCATGGCAATCATCGGCAATGGCGCCCAGTCGGAATTCCAGGCCATCGCCTTCAAGGCCCTGCTCGGCATCGACAGGCTTCGCCTCTATGACATCGATCGGTCGGCATCCTTGAAGTGCGCGAAAAACCTTGCGGGGTTCGGTTTCGACATCGCGATCTGCGCTTCGGCGCAGGAGGCGGTGGAAGGGGCTCACATCATCACGACGGTCACCGCCGACAAACGCTCCGCGACCATCCTGACGGACAACATGGTCGGATCGGGCGTGCACATAAATGCCGTCGGCGGCGATTGCCCCGGCAAGACGGAATTGCATCGCGATATTCTGCTGCGCTCCGACATATTCGTCGAATACCCGCCGCAGTCGCGCATCGAGGGTGAAGTCCAGCAACTCGAGCCGGACCATCCCGTGACGGAGTTGTGGCAAGTGATGACCGGCAAGGCCGCCGGCCGCCGGGATGCCAGCCAGATCACCTTGTTCGATTCCGTCGGCTTTGCGATCGAGGACTTTTCCGCGCTGCGCTACGTCCGCGACCAGCTTCAGCGCACCGGCCTCTACGAGGAGCTCGATCTGCTGGCGGACCCGGATGAGCCACGCGACCTCTTCGGCATGCTGCTGCGCGCCGACAAGGCCGCCCAGATCACGGCCGTATCCGGCTGAGTTTTCGCAGAAAGCCTGCTGCAAAATGCCCGCCCGAGGGCGGAATGTAATCTGCATGGGATCGGAGGGCGGGAGCTGCGCAACGCGCGGCGGCTGAATATCCCTGGCTAAAGTCGCCGACGCCAATGGCCTCAGACGGAAACCAGGTTTGTCAGCAGGGTTGCCGCCTCGGTGCCGGCCAAGCCCAGGTCGCGAACGCTGCTCATGTGATTGGTTGCAGGAAGGGTGGTCTGCGAGACCTGTAGTCCCTGCTCCTTCAGATGCCGCGCAAACACCTCGGCCTGCCTGTGGAATGGCGGCGTTTCGTCGACGCCGACAGCGATCTCGACCGACACTGACGGATCGAAACGGCGGGTGAGCGGCGAGAACCTGGCTGCATCCTCGTCCGTGATCGCGATCTCGGCGGCAAGGAAGGAGGTCTGAAGCGGCTTCAGGTCGTAGAGCCCGCCAAGTAGCAACGCGCCTTTGATTGTCGATGTCCGGCCGTCGTCATTGAAAAGCATCGTCGCAAGTTGGGCGCCGGCTGAATGTCCGCTCACGGTCAGGCGCTCGGTATCGCCGCCGTGATCGCCGATATGGTCGAGCACCCAGCTTTTGGCGCGCCGCACCTGGTCGACGATCGTGGCCATCCTCACAGCCGGCATCAGCGCATAATCGACGATGACCGCGATTGCGCCGGCGCGCGTCACCGTCTCGGCGACATAGGAATAGTCGCGCTTGGAGAACATGCGCCAGTAGCCGCCATGGATGAACATATGGACCGGCAGGCGGTCGCGCTTGCCCTCCGGAAAGAACAGGTCGATGGTCTCGGTGGCATCCGCTCCATAGGCGATATCGGCAACCATCGGCATGGTTGCCCGCACCTCCGTGCTGCGACGAACGATCTCGGCGACGATGTCGTCGAACTCGGCGACGTGATCGCGGATGCGGAAAGGATCATTCTGCATGGGGTGCCCGTTCACATGGTCACGGCGATGTACTTCGCCTCCATGAACTCGGCAATGCCGTGCTTCTGTCCGCCTTCGCGGCCAAGGCCGCTCTGCTTGACGCCGCCGAAAGGTGCCGCCGGATCCGACATCAGGCCGCGATTGAGCGCGACCATGCCCGTTTCGATCTTCGATGCCACGTGCATGCCCCTGGCCAGATCACGCGTGTAGATGTAGGCGGCAAGGCCGTATTCCGTGTCGTTGGCGCGCGCGATGACTTCGTCCTCGTTCTCGAAGCGGCTGATCGGGGCCACCGGACCGAATATCTCCTCCTGCGCCATCTCGGCATTCGCGGGCACGTCCCGAAGGACGGTCGGCGGATAGAAATAGCCCTTGTCGTCGGCGACCGCGCCGCCGCACAGGATCCTGGCCCCACGGGCGACCGCGTCCTTGACCAGCCGATCGATCTTCTCGACGGCCTTCCTGGTAATCATCGGACCGCATTCGGTGTCCGGGTCGGTGCCTGAACCGAGCTTGAGCGCGGCCATGCGTTGGCGCAGACCTTCGGCAAACGCGTCATGGATGCCGGCCTGCGCGTAGATGCGGTTGGCTGCCGTGCAGGCCTCGCCGGCGTTTCGCATCTTGGCGACCATCGCGCCGTCGAGGGCCGCGTCCAGGTCGGCGTCATCGAAGACGATGAACGGGGCGTTGCCGCCGAGTTCCATCGAGCATGAGATGACGTGCTTGGCGGCTTCGGCCAGCAGAACACGACCCACGCCGGTCGAACCGGTGAAGGATAGCTTCCGGACACGCGGGTCGGCGAGCATGGCGGAGGTCACTGGTCCGGGGTTCGAAGTGGTGAGCACATTGACGACGCCGGGAGGCACACCCGCCTCCTCGTACAGCGCGGCGAGCGCGTAGGCGGTCAGGGGCGTCTCGCTGGCGGGCTTCAGAATGACGGTGCAGCCGGCGGCCAGCGCCGGCGCGATCTTGCGTGTCGCCATGGCGGCGGGGAAATTCCAGGGCGTTATGAGCACGCAGATGCCGATCGGATGATAATCGACGACGATCCGGTTGGCGCCTGACGGCGCCAGGCCGAACTCGCCGCTGATGCGCACCGCTTCCTCGGCATTCCAGCGGAAGAATTCAGCCGCATAGGCGACCTCGCCGCGCGCGTCGCGCAGCGCCTTGCCGTTCTCCAGCGAGATCAGCGCCGCCAGCGTATCGGACCGTTCGACCATCAATTCGAAACAACGCCGCAGGATTTCCGAACGCTTGCGCGGCGCGGTTGCGCGCCAGCTTGCAGCCGCCTTCGCAGCCGCCTCGACGGCAGCGGCGGCATCGGCAATCGTGGCGTCCGGGACAGCCGCAATCACGGCCTCCGTGGAAGGATCGATCACCTCAATGAGGCGACCGTCGGAAGACGGTCGCCAGTGTCCGTCGATATAGAGGCCGTGCGAGAATGTGGTGTAGTCGAACATGTCCGGATCTTCGTTGAGTTGCCCTTGGGGTACGTTCATCTCATCACCTCTGGTCAGACTGAGCTTGCGGCCATGTCGCCGTCATAGGCAGCCCTCACCAGCCGCCGCATCGCGGCGATGTCGAAAGGACGAGGGTTGTTCTTGATCAGCCGATCGATGCCGAGCGCCTGCTCGGCGGTCCAGTCGATCTTGTCGTGTGGAAGACCCAGATCGGCCAGCGTGCGGGTGATGCCGATCGCCGCGAACAGCCGGGCCACCTCATCGATGGTGGCGCGCGCGGTCGCCTCGGCGCTCTTTGTCTCCGTCACCCCCAGAGCGGCGCCGACCGCCGCGATTTCGTCGGTCGCGGCGGGCAGGTTGTAGCTCATCACGTAGGGAAGCATCGTCGCCACGCCCAATCCGTGCGGCGTATGGGTAAGCGCGCCGACGGGATATTGCACGGCGTGGGCAGCCGCCGTTCCGGCCGTGCCGAAAGCGCAGCCGGCCGCCAGCGCTCCCATCATGACATCGGCGCGTGCGTCTTCGTCCGAGCCGTCCCGGTAAGCCTTTTCGAGACTGCGGCCCAGGAGTTGGATGGCCAGCAGCGCGAAATGATCGGTCAGCGCGCTCTTGCCGACAAAGACATGCCGCTGCGGCAAGTGCGGATCGGAGCCGCGTTTGGCGGACGTGAAGGCTTCGATCGCGTGGGTGAGCGCGTCGGCTCCGGCGATTGCCGTGAGGGAGGGCGGGCATGTCGCGGTGAGTTCCGGATCGCAGAGCGCGACCGCGGCAATGAGATGGGGACTGGAAATGCCGACCTTCAGTGTTCGCTCCGGATCGGAGATCACCGCTACCGGCGTCACTTCCGAACCGGTGCCGGCGGTGGTCGGGACCGCGATTACCGGAAGCGTGGGGCCGGGCACCTTGAACTCCCCGTAGTAGTCCTGAAGCGACCCGCCGTGACTGATCAGCAGCGCGGCGCTTTTGGCCATGTCCAGGCAACTGCCGCCACCGATCCCGATCACCATGTCCGGCTTGAAGTCCTTCGCATGGGCGGCACAGACGGCAACGCTGTCACGAGGGACATCCGGGAGGATGCGATCGTACACGAGCGTTTCGATCGAGCCAGCTCTCAGTGCCGCGCTGATCTGCGCGAACATTGGCGTCCCGGCGAAACGCTCATCCGTGCAGATGAATGCGCGCCGGCCATATCTGGCGGCAATATCAGGCAGCGCGTGGCGCTGGCCTTTGCCGAAAAGAATCTCATGCGGCAACCGGGCTGCTGCAAATAGCGTCATGAAGTGTGTCCTTCGAATATGGATTGGGGAGCGGGGGATCGGAGATCACCGCTTGCCCAGCGTGCGTGGCGTGGTTCGGGCAAGGCACGGGCCAGAGCCGTCGTCGAGTTTTCCTGCCTCACGAAATATCCTCTATAAAATCGTATAGGATATAGGATTGAATTGCGCGGAGCATCGTGTTAGAGGTCGCCCCTGTCAAGAGGCAAAACATGCAGAATCCAGACCTTACCGTCGACAATGACGCTCGGTTGACAGGCCGCATTCAGCGCGCCAACAGCCTGTCGGGCGACGTCTACGAGGCGATCTTCCAGCAGCTGATGTCGCTGAAAATAGCTCCGGGATCGCGGATCACCGTCGACAACCTTGTCAAGGAGTTCAACGTCTCGCATACGCCGATCCGCGAAGCTCTTGGGCGGCTGGAAGGCGAGGGCCTGGTGGTGAAAACCCATCTGATCGGGTACCGGGCCGCGCCCCAGATCACACGGCGCCGTTTCGACGAACTCTATGAACTGCGCCTGCTGCTCGAACCCGCAGCCGCCGCCAAGGCAGCCGCTGCGCTCGATGAAGCCCGGCTGATGATTTTGCAGGAGGCGGCTGGCGTGATGGCCAGGCGGGTGGGCAAGGACGAACGCCTGCGTTATTCGAACTTCGCCCGCCAGGATGCCATCTTCCACGACAAGGTCATGGAGTTCGCGCAGAACGAGCTCATCCGCGAAACGCTGAACCACCAGCACACCCACTTCCACATTTTCCGCCTGATGTATCACTCGCGGGTCACCGAGGAGGCGCTCGACGAGCACGAAGCCATCCTCGCCGCTTTCGCGGCCAGCGATCCGGTTGCCGCCGAAAAGGCCATGCGCGTGCACATAGAGAATTCGCGGGACAGGCTCCTGCCTGCATTCGAGTAGGCCGCGATGCCAGTTGCCACTCGCATCGACGGAAGCGTCACCGCTTTGCCGCCGGAGCCCACACCGGCTGTGGCTCCGGTGCTACGCGCGGAAGGGCTTTGCAAACAATACGGCCCGGTGACCGTGTTGTCGGACATCACGCTGGATATTTTCCCTGGCGAGATCCATGCCGTCATCGGCGAGAATGGCGCCGGCAAGTCGACGTTCATGCGCTTGCTTTCCGGTTACATCGAGCCAACCGCCGGCAGCCTGTCCATGGCCGGTGACCGCGTGAGTTTCAGGACACCTCACCAGGCGCAGGCGGCCGGCATCGCGCTGGTACATCAGGAAATCCTCCTGGCCGAAGCGCTCACGGTGACTGACAATCTCTTTCTCGGCCGCGAGCTCTCCAGGCGCGGAATCGTCGATGATGGCGCCATGCGCCGCATAGCGGCCGCGAAACTGGCCGAGATCGGTTGCGAGGTGTCGCCGACCGCGCTGGTCCGAGACATTTCGCTGGCGGATCGCCAGCTCGTGCAAATCGCCCGCGCGTTGCTCGACGACCACAGGGTCGTCATCTTCGACGAGCCAACAGCGGTGCTGACCGGTGGGGAGGTCGAGCGTTTGCTCGCCATCATCTTCGGGCTCAGGGCGCGGGGCATCGCGGTTCTCTACATCAGCCATCGCCTCGACGAGGTGCAGCGGCTGGCGGACAAGGTCACGGTCCTGCGCGACGGCAAGATGATCGGCACCTATCCCGGCCATGCGTTGAGCCAGGCTGACATGGCGCAGCTTATGGTCGGGCGCGAACTCGCCGCGCTTTATCCTCACAAGCGCGAGGTCCAGACGAGCCGGCCCATGCTGACCGTCAGAAACGCGACTGTTCCAGGTTATGCACGGGACGTGTCCTTTACCGTTCACAAAGGCGAGATTCTTGGCTTCGCCGGCATGATCGGGGCGGGGCGAACCGAGTTGTTCGAAGGCATTGTGGGGCTTAGGCCGGCGACGGCTACGATCGAGCTCAACGGTTCGCCGATACAGATACGTTCACAGCGCGAGGCCATAGAGGCGGGCATCGGCTATCTGACGGAAGATCGCAAGGGCAAGGGCCTGCTTTTGCAGGAGCGGCTGGCGCCGAACCTGACCCTCTCGTCGCTTGGCCTTCTGCATCCGGGACTTCTGGTTCTGCGCGGCCGCGAATCCGAGGCGCTCGCGCGGGCCGTCTCCAGCTACGACATCCGGGTGAAGAGCCACAACGCCAGGGCAGGGCAGCTTTCGGGCGGAAACCAGCAGAAACTTCTGCTGGCCAAGGTGCTCCTGACCAATCCTTCGGTCGTGATCATCGATGAGCCGACGCGCGGGATCGACATCGCCAACAAGGCGCAGATCTACGCCTTCATCCAGGAACTCGTGGGCCAAGGCAAAGCCTGCATCGTCATCTCGTCGGAGATGCAGGAACTGGTCGGCATCTGCGACCGCGTCCTGGTCATGCGCGAAGGCAAGATCAGCGGCGAGGTCTCGGGCGAAACGATGATCGAAAGCAACATCGCGCTGCTGGCGACCAGTGACAAAGGCCATGGCACGGCCCAAGGAGGAAGACAGTGACGGCGCTTACCCATTCCATGTCTGCCCGAAGCGACAGGCAGCACCATTTCTCGTGGACGGATGCCGGCCCTTTCCTCGCATTGTTCGCACTGCTGGTGGCGGGATTCCTCATCAATCCGGATTTTCTTTCCGCGACAAACCTAGGCAACGTGATCACGCGCAGCGCTTATGTCGCCATCATAGCCGTCGGCGCCACATTCGTGATCTCATCAGGCGGGCTCGACCTTTCGGTCGGCTCGATGGTCGCCTTCATCGCCGGCGTCACGATCATGTTCATGAACATGATGGCCCCCAGCCTCGGCCTTTGGGCCATCCCGGCAGGCATGGTGATAGCAGTCGTCGCGGGGCTTCTATGCGGCCTCGCGAACGGTCTCATCGTCACGGTCGGAAGGATCGAGCCGTTCATCGCCACGCTCGGCACAATGGGTATCTTCCGCGCACTGATCACCTATATGACCGACGGCGGCACGATCCCGATCGATCGCTCGCTGCGGGACGCGTACCGGCCGGTCTATTTCGGCGCCGTCGCGGGCATTCCGGTGCCGATCCTTTTGTCGGCGCTCGTTGCGGTGGTCGGCGCATTTGTCCTCTACAAGACCAAATATGGCCGCAAATGCGCGGCGGTGGGCGCGAACGAGGACGTCGCCCGCTATTCGGGCATCTCGGTCGTCAAGACGCGCACCATTGCCTATGTCATCCAGGGTGCATGCGTGGCGGTCGCCGCCATCTGTTACGTGCCTCGTCTGGGAGCCGCCACCCCGACCACCGGACAGCTTTGGGAGCTGCAGGTGATAACGGCCGTTGTCATTGGCGGAACGGCGCTGCGGGGCGGCAAGGGCCGCATCTGGGGCACCATCGCCGGTGCGGTGATCCTGGAGCTGATCGCCAACCTGATGGTGTTGTCGGATTTCGTTTCCGAATACCTCGTCGCCGCGGTGCAGGGCGTCATCATCATCATCGCCATGCTCGTGCAAAGATTTTCGAAATAGCTCGTCTTCGGACCGGACGGGCGCCTGTTGTGTGGTCCATATCTCTGGGAGGTATTTATGTTTAGCAGGAAATGGGTTGCCGTTGCGGCAGTCGGCGCACTGATGGTGGCCGGCCAGGCGCTTGCAGCCGACAAGAAGGTGGTCGCGGTGTCGATCCCGGCGGCGGATCATGGCTGGACGGCCGGCATCGTCTATCACGCGCAGGCCGCCGCAAAGGAAATCAACGCGGCCTTCCCGGATGTCGAAGTCGTCGTGAAGACGTCGCCCTCGGCGGCCGACCAGGTAAGCGCGCTGGAGGATCTGTCGGCCAGCCGCAAGCTGGATGCGCTGGTGATCCTGCCCTACACCTCCGAGGAACTGACCCAGCCGGTGAAAGCCATCAAGGAGATGGGTACGTTCATCACCGTCGTCGACAGGGGATTGACCGACCCTTCCATTCAGGACCTGTATCTTGCCGGCGACAACATCGCGGTTGGCACCAATACGGCGAAGTTCATGATCGACAAACTGGGCGGCAAAGGTGACGTCGTCGTGCTGCGCGGCATTCCCACCGTCATCGACGACGAGCGCATCAAGGGCTTCGAGGATACCATCAAGGGCACCGGCCTGAAGGTGCTCGACATGCAGTATGCCCACTGGAACAGCGACGAGGCCTTCAAGCTCATGCAGGATTACCTGGCCAAGCACCCGCACATCGATGCGGTCTGGGCCAATGACGACGACATGCTTCTCGGTGTGCTCGAGGCCGTCAAGCAGTCCGGCCGAACCGATATCAAGCTAGCGCTCGGCGGCAACGGCATGAAGGACATCGTGAAGAAGGTGATAGACGGGGATGCGATGACACCGGTCGAGACGCCGTATCCGCCGGCGATGATCAAGACCGCTATCTACATGACCGTGGCCAACTTGATCGGTCAGGCTCCGGTTCGCGGTGCCGTCAAACTCGACGCCCCGCTCATAACCCAGGCCAACGCCAAGGAATATTACTTCCCCGACTCCCCGTTCTGAGGCCCGCATCCGAATGAGGCAAGGCGCGTGATGCGCCTTGCATGCCAACAACAGAGAGGAAGAGCTATGCCAGGCAAGAAGATATTGATGCTGACCGGTGAGTTCACCGAGGAATACGAGATTTTCGTTTACCAGCAAGCGATGGAAGCCGTTGGTCACACGGTCCATGTCGTCTGCCCCGACAAGAATGCGGGCGACCTGATCAAGACCTCGCTGCACGATTTCGAAGGGGACCAGACCTACACCGAAAAGCTCGGGCACTACGCGCTGATCAACAAGACGTTCTCGGATGCGGAAAAGCAGCTCGACCAGTACCACGCGGTCTACTGCGCGGGCGGACGCGGACCGGAATACATCCGCACCGACAAGCGGGTGCAGACGATCGTTCGACACTTTCACGAGACCAAGAAGCCGATCTTCACGATCTGCCATGGCGTGCAGATCCTGATTGCGGTCGACGGCGTCGTGCGCGGCAAGAAGGTCGGGGCGCTGGGCGCCTGCGAGCCGGAAGTCACTCTCGCGGGCGGTACCTATATCGACCTCTCGCCGACGGAAGCCTATGTCGATGGTACGATGGTGTCGGCCAAGGGATGGACGGCGCTGGCCGCCTTCATCCGTGAGTGCCTGAAAGTGCTCGGCACGGAAATCCGCCACAACTGAGCCGCTAACCAAGGCGGAGGCCGGCGCGCTGCCGTGGCGTGTCGGCCTCCACCAGTGATGCCGAGACCTTCGCCGATGCGGACGACTGTATCGAGCGTCGTGCAAAAGGTATGCGCGCGGTGAGTCCTGCCGGTTTAGCGGCCGACAGGATCGCCGGACAGGTCCAGCTTTTTCCTTACGCAATCGCGAGCGGAAAAACGTTACGCACTTTTCCTGGGGTTGCTTTAACGCGCGGCGGCAATCCAGTCGGCAAGGCTGCGGGCGAAGCTTCGCGGCACGATCAGGTCGCAGCTGCTCTCGCCCGTTCGCAGATAGAGCGCCGGCACGTGATGGACGGACGTCTGTACGGCACGGCCGGGAGCCGAAGCGGCGGACGACCAGTCGACCGGCATGCAGGCAGAGAGAATGTCCTGAAGACGCGCACCCTCCATCCTGAATCGCACCCGGCCTTCGCCGAGCAGAACCGAGCAGCCCAATTCAGGATCGATCGCAATGGCCGGCGGTTCCGCACCTGTCTCGACGATCAGCCAAAGACGGCGGGGCGCGATCCTGACGATGAGGGCGCCAGCATGCCGAACCGTCTCGCCGACGTCGGCAGGAAGCGTCGCGCCCAAGGCCTGCGAGACGCTCGTTTCGAATCTTGTCAGCGTTTCTTCCCAGCCCTCGATCTGAACGATCGGGCAATCGGAGGCCCACAGGTTGAAGTCCTTCGACAGCACAGGTTCAACCATGCATGCGCTCTCCCTTGGGATCGAGGAAGACGGAGGGCACGACGCGGGCGCGAACCGTCTCTGTCCGCATCGGGTAGACCGCGGTGATCTCGTCTCCTTCGGCCGGGGCATTGCCGGCGAACAGCGCCAGTCCGACATAGTGGCCGAGTTCCGGGCTGAAGGTGACCGACGTGATCCGGCCGCGCCCGTGGCCGGTGACGGCATCGCCAGGCAGGAACAATATGGCGCCTCCGCGCAGCCGCTTGCCGTCCTCGATGCATTCCAGCCCGATGAGGCGCTGGCGGTCGGGCGCCTGAAACGCCGGGCGGCGTCGGAGGACGTCGCCGACGAATCCGCTGCGTTTGCCAACCATGCGGCCGAGGCCGAGATCGTCGAGCGTGGTGCGGCCATCGATCTCGGGCCCGGCGACATGGCCCTTTTCGACGCGCAGCGCACCAAGCGCCTCGACGCCATAGGGCTTGAGGCCGAACGGCGCGCCTGCTTCGATGAGACGGCTCCAGGCCTGTTTGCCGGCGCTGGCGCCGACATAGATCTCGTAGGCGCGCTCGCCGGAATAGCTGAGGCGGATAACGCGCAGGGCCCGTCCGTCGAACCCGGCTTCGATGACGCCCATATGCGGCAGCGTCTCGTTGGAGACATCGAGCGCGGGAAAGGCGGCGGCAAGGACATCGCGGCTTGCCGGCCCGGCGACCGACATCGCCGCCCACTCGTCGCTTACCGAAGAGACCGCGACACGCAAATCCGGCCAGGCGGTGTCGAGCAGGAATTCCAGCCGCGACAGGACATCGGCGGCCCTAGCGGTAGAGGTGGTCATGAAGAAGCGATTTTGCGACAAGCGCGTGGTGGTGCCGTCGTCGAAGACGACGCCGTCGTCGCGCAGCATGACGCCGTAGCGCGCGCGGCCAACCGGAAGCTTGGCGAAACCGTTGGCGTAGACACGGTCGAGGAATATGGCCGCGTCCGGCCCCTGCACGTCGATCTTGCCGAGGGTGGAAATGTCCATCAGCCCGGCGCCGCCGCGCACGATCCGCATCTCCGCGACATAGGCTTCATTCACGTCGCGTCCGGCATCGCGATAGAAATACGGACGCATCCAGAGACCGACCTCGAGCATCTCGGCACCGTTTGCCAGGTGCCAGTCGTGCATCGGCGTGCGACGGACCGGCTTGAAGTGATGACCGACGGCGCGACCGGCCAGCGCGCCGATCGCGACCGCCGCGTAGGGTGGGCGAAAGGTCGTGGTTCCGGTTTGCGCAATCGTTGCCCGGCGCAGCGCCGCCATGGCCGAAAGTGCTGCGAAATTGCTGGTTTTGCCCTGGTCGGTCCCCATGCCGAGCGTGGTGTAGCGCTTCAGGTGTTCGACGGATTCATAGCCCTCGCGATGGGCGAGCTCGATGTCCTTGGTGGTCACATCCATCTGGAGATCGACGAAGGCCTTGCCGCGCCCAGCGGAAGAGATCGCACGAAAAGGAGCGGCCGGGGCCTCTTCGAGATCGAGTTCATGCGGCGCCGGCATGGCCGCCGGTTTTCCACAGAAGCATGCCGCTTCGATGCCGGCGCGGTGGCCGTCCTCGATCGCGTCGGCGGTCGAGAAGCGCCCCATTACCGCGCCGGCGCCGAACTGGCCTGCCGGAAAGCCGCCCGGAACGAAGCCGTCGATGTCGTCGCGATAGACGGGCCTGACGCCAAGATGCGAGGTGAGATGCACCGTCGGCGACCAGCCGTCGGAGACGCAGACGAAATCGCAGGCGATTTCCGATTTGGCGCTCGGGCCGGCAAGCCGTACGGCCTTCACCGCATGGCTGCCGCGCAGATCGGCGATCCGGGTTCCGGAGCGGATCTCTACGTTCAGGCGTCCGGCTTCCGCCGCCAGACCGGCGGGCGGAGCGCCGCGCTGATCCGCGACCGTCACCTGCGCGCCGGCGGCGGCGAGGTCGAAAGCAGCGCGATAGGCACCGTCGTTCATCGTGGCCACGAGGATATTCTTCCCCGGCAGCACGGCGAAGCGGTTGAGATAGGTCCGGGCGGCGGACGCCAGCATGATGCCTGGCCGGTCGTTGTTGGAGAACACCAGCGGCCGTTCGATAGCACCGGCCGCAAAGATGATCGAGCCGGCGCGAAGCACGGTGAAAACCTGCCGCGCAGCGCCTTGCGCGACCTGGCCGTCATGCCGCTCGATCAGCCCCAGCGTGTTGCCGTCATAGGTGCCGAAGGCCATCGTCTTGCGCATCAGGGTGACGTTGGGCTGGCCTGCAAGCTCCGCCTCGATCTTTGTCAGCCAGGCTGCCGCCTTGCCATCGGTGCGCTCGGCAAGAAGTTGGCCACCGAGCAGAAAGTCCTGTTCGACGAGGACGACCCTGGCGCCGCTGGCTGCCGCGGCGCGCGCCGCCGACAGGCCGGCAGGGCCGCCGCCGACGACTGCAACATCGGCAAATGCATGCCGGGTCTCGTAACGGTCGGGATCGGGTTCGGTGCCGGCCCGGCCCAATCCCGCGGCTTTACGGATGAAATGCTCGTAGAACATCCAGGCGCGGCGGGTCGGACCCATGAAGGTCTTGTAGTAGAAGCCGGCAGAAAGAAGGGGCGCAAACAGGCCGTTGACGCTCTGCACGTCGAAGGCAAGGGACGGCCAGCGATTCTGGCTTTCGGCAGTCATACCTTCAGCCAGTTCCAGTGTCGTGGCCGGAAGGTTCGGTTCGCGCCGTCCACCGCTTCCGAGCGTAACCAGCGCGTTGGGTTCTTCCGGGCCGGCCGAGAAGATGCCGCGCGGCCGATGGTATTTGAAGCTGCGGCCTGTCAGCATGAGCCGATTGGCAAGCAGCGCGGAAGCAAGCGTATCGCCTCGATAGCCGCCCAACTCGCGGCCGTCGAATGTGAAGCGGAGCGGCTGCGTGCGGTCGATGCGGCCGCCGGCGGCCAGACGATTTCCAATCATTTTCATGCTGGCATTTTCCTGGCGAAGCCGACCGATGCGATAGCGTGGTTCCTCGTGTCGCGCTCGATGACCAGCCATTGCCGGCAGCCGGTCACGTGCTGCCAGAATTCACGGTGCGGTCCCGCCGGGTTCTTGCGCACGTAGACATAGCGATACCACGCCTCCGGATCGGGATCGTCATGCGCCGGACGCACCGCGGAAGCGTCGCCGCCATAGCGGAACTCGTCATGGTCGCGCAGGCCGCAGCATGGGCAGTCGATGCGAAGCATTTCTCTCGTTCTCTATTGCAGCCAGGCCGAGGGGCCGGCGCCGGCTTCGTCGAGCGTGTGGCCGGTCCGGAAACGGTCGAGCGCGTAGGCGGCGGTCAGCGGATGCGGCTTGCCGGTGGCCAGCATATGGGCAAAGCACCAGCCGGAGGCCGGCGTCGCCTTGAAGCCGCCATAGCACCAGCCGCCATTGAGATAGAGCCCTTCTATCGGGGTCGGGCAGATGATCGGACTGGCGTCCGGCGTCATGTCCATGACGCCGCCCCAATGGCGCAGCAGCCTGACACGCGAGATGCAGGGCATCAGGGCTATCGCCGCCTCCGCCACTTCGCCCACGACGCCGAGATTGCCGCGCTGGGCGTAGGAATTGTAGCCGTCGAGATTGCCACCGAACACCAGCCCGCCCTTGTCCGACTGGCTGACATAGAAATGGTCTGCGCCATAAGCGACGACGTGATCTACCAGCGGCTTGAGCGGCTCGGTGACGAAAGCCTGGAGCACGTGGCTTTCGATCGGCAGTTCCAGGCCGGCCCTGGCGGCGAGGAGCGAAGTATGGCCTGCGACGGCGAGGCCGACCTTGCCGGCGCCGATGCGGCCCTTGCTGGTCTCGACACCGACGATCCTTTCGCCGTCGCGGACAAAGCCGGTCACCTCGCAATTCTGGATGATGTCGACCCCGTGGCCGTCGGCAGCGCGCGCATAGCCCCAGGCGACGGCATCATGGCGGGCGGTGCCTGCGCGGCCTTGCAAGATCGCACCATGGATCGGAAATCGCGCGGTTTCGGAGAAATCGAGATAGGGTACCAGCCGGCGCACAGCGTCGCGGTCGAGTATGTCGGCGTCGATGCCGTTCAGACGCATGATGTTGGCGCGATGGCTGAATGTGTCGAGTTGATCGGCCGAATGGGCAGTGACGATCTGGCCGCGCTGCGAAAACATCACGTTGAAGTTCAGCGCCCGCGACAAGCCTTCCCACAGCTTGACCGAGAATTCGTAGAACTGGGTGTTGCCGTCAAGCAGGTAGTTGGAGCGGATGACGGTGGTGTTGCGGCCGACATTGCCGCCGCCGACATAGCCCTTTTCCAGAACGGCGACATTGCGGATGCCGTGGTTCTCGGCGAGGTAGAAAGCCGTCGCAAGGCCATGCCCGCCGCCACCGACGACGATCACGTCATAGGCGGGCTTCGGCTCGGCCGCGCGCCAGGCGCGCCGCCAGTTCTTCTGGCCGGAAAGGGCATTGCGGAAAATCGAAAACGCCGAATAGCGCGCCATGTTCATGGTCTAGCGGACGATCGGGCCGGCCGGGGTGCGGGTCAGCACTTCGGCCCCCGCATCGGTCAGCAGCACGGTGTTGGAGATGAAATGGTCGCCGCGGCCGGTGCCCATCAGCCAGGACAGGATGTGGAAGCTCATCCCGGTCTCGATTTCGAGATCGGAATCGTGCCTGAGGCCCGTCACCGAATTGCCGCCGGTCCATGAGGGCGGCTGGCCGATGCCGACGAGATAGCCGCAATGATGGCGGCGATAATGCGACAGGCCGGCCTCGTCGGCGACGCCTTGCCAGGCGGCGTAGACATCGCGCGCCCTGGCACCTGGCTCGAGCGCCCTGACGACGGCCTCGAATGCCTTGGCCGTGACCTCGGCCATGGCGGCATCTTCGTCCTTGATGTTGCCGATGCGGATCAGCCGGCCAAGCGGCGCGTGATAGCGCGAGACACAGCCCGACAGTTCGACGAAGACCGGCTCGCCGCTGCGATAGATGCCGTCGCCCCAGGTCGTGTGCTCCTCGCCGAGCCGGGCGGCGGGCCGGATGAACGGGCCGAAGCCCGGCGCGTGGCCGCCGGCGCGCACCATCGCCGCCACGCATTGGGCGGCAACCTCCTGCTCGGCGGCGCCGTCGGAGATGGCAGCGATGGCGGCACCTGCCGCAGCATCCGTGACCTTGGCGGCGCGGCGCATCAGCACCTGTTCCTCGGCGCTCTTCACCAACCGCATCTTGTCGACCAGTCCCGAGACGTCGCTCCACTTGGCGTCGGCCTGCGCCTCAAGCTTCAGGGCGAGGCCGTGGCTGAGGCCGGACGTCCAGTTTTCGATGCCGATCCGTTTGCCGGCCAGGCCGAGTTCGGAAATGACGCGCGCGGCGAGGTCGGCCGCGGTCTCGCTGTCGGAGTGACCGCGGAATTCTGCTGCCTTCACCTGATTCTCGATCGTCACCTTCTCCATCGACCGGGTGACCAGGATAGGACGCCGGTCGAGCGTGACGATCAGGAGGTGCGGCGCGAAATAACCCCAATGGTCGAGGCCGGTGAGGTAGAAAACAGTCTCCGGCGAGGCGAAGACGGCGGCGTCGAGCTTGCGCTCTGCCAATGCCGTGCGAACTTTCGACAAGCGGCCGGCGATCTCGGCTTCGGAAAAGGGATTGCGGTCCATTGAGGTGTCCTTGAGTTGCCGGTCCTGGGCTGATGGTCAGTCGATGAAGATGGGATCGCGGGTCACGTCGCAGAGCCGCTCGCCGCCGCCTTCGCTGGCGCTGGGATCCTGGCAGATGATTGAGATCGAAGCCGGCCTTTGCCATGCGTTGCTTCACGTCGGCCAGGCGCCGCGCGTATTCCGCCTTGGTGGGCCCGCCCGACGCGTCCAAAGCCGTTTTCCTTCCTGCCCTCATCCAAAGGCGGTTCGTATCGCATCGAGAAAGCACACCTTAATTGTGCACAACTTGCGCATCACAAAGCCGCACAATCAAGCCCAATGGCGATTTTTCCAGATTCGTACAGTGCGTCTTGCGATATGTCCAGATGAGTTGTATACGTCTTAGTGCGCTTGACGCGATGGTGGAGAAACATCGTTCGAGCCCGATAATTATCGAAGAAGAAAAGGGGAAAGCATGTTCACGTCACAGATATCCCGCCGCGCGCTCGTGAAGGCCGCCGCCTGTCTTGCGCTCGCCGCGACCGCATTCACGTCACTGCCGGCCCATGCCGAAACGACGCTCGAACGCGCCAAGAAGGACGGCTATATCCGCGTCGGCTTCGCCAATGAGGCGCCGTTCGGTTTCGCCACGCCTGACGGCAAATTGACCGGCGAAGCGCCGGAAGTCGCCAAGGCGGTGCTCGCCAAGATGGGCATTGCGCAGGTCGACGGCGTGCTGACCGAATTCGGCTCGCTCATTCCGGGTCTCAAGGCCGGCCGCTTCGACATCATCGCCGCCGGCATGTTCATCAATCCCAAGCGCTGCGCCGAGATCAATTTTTCCGAACCGTCCTATGGCATCGGCCAGGCCATGCTGGTCGCGAAGGGCAATCCGAAAGGCGTGAAGGACTATTCGAGCATCAAGGACAATCCCGATCTCAAGCTCGCCGTGATGGCGGGCGCCGTCGAGGGGGGATATGCGAAGGACGCCGGCGTTGCCCAAGGACAAGTCGTTTCCTTGCCCGACCAATCCAGCCTGGTCGCGGCGGTCCAGTCTGGCCGTGCCGATGCTGCCGCGCTAACCGCGCTCTCGATCGCCGACATGGCCAAGAAGGCCGATGGCGTCGAATCGACCAAGCCCTTCGGTGAAGTTGCCGGCAAGTCGGTGAAGGGCCATGGCGGCTTCGGCTTCCGCAAGGAGGACACCGATCTGCAGGAAGCGTTCAACGCCGAACTGAAGAAGTTCCTCGGTACGCCGGAGCATATCGCGCTGGTCGAGCCGCTCGGCTTCGGCAAGGACTATCTGCCGAACAAGACGACTGCAGAGCTCTGCAAGGGCGAATAAATTCCCAACTGCTGGGCGGCGTGAAAACGCCGCCCTCTTTTTTCCTCGGAGAAGCAGATGGGTATCCGCACGCTCGTTGCCATGCTGGTCGTTTCGCTGGCCGTGATCGCGGTGCTGGCGACGCAGGAAACATACAGGCTGTTCCTACCGGGACTATTGCAGGGTGCCGTCCTGACGATCGAGATCGCCGTCCTCGGCAGCCTGCTGGCGGTCGTGATGGGGGTGCTCGCCGCGCTGGCGCGCATGTATGGTCCAGCGCCCCTCAGATGGCTGGCGACGGTCTATGTCGAAATCTTTCGCGGCACCTCGGCGCTGGTGCAATTGTTCTGGCTGTTTTTCGTGCTGCCGCAATTCGGGGTCACGCTCGACGCGTTTCCCGTCGCGGTGCTGGCGCTTGGCTTGAATGTCGGCGCCTATGGATCCGAATGCGTGCGCGGCGCAATCCAGTCGGTCGCGCGCGGCCAATGGGAGGCGGGAACGGCGCTCAACATGAGCCGCGCGCAAATGCTGCGCCGGATCATCCTGCCCCAAGCCTTCGTAGCCATGATCCCGCCCTGGGGCAATCTGTTCATCGAGCTTTTGAAATCGACGGCGCTGGTTTCGCTGATCACGCTCACGGACCTCGCCTTCAAGGCGCAGCAGATGAACCAGAACACCTTCAAGACCATTCCTATCTTCACGCTGGTGCTTTTGATGTATCTCGCCATGTCGCTCACCGTTTCTATCGGCATGCGGCTTCTCGAAAGGCGGGCCTCGCTCGGTCTGGCGCGGGGGAGGGCGGCGTGATCTGGGATTGGAGTTTTGCCGCCGAGATCCTGCCGGTGCTCGCACGCGCCGCCGTCGTCTCGATCGAGGCGACGCTGCTCGGCTTCGTCATCGCGGCTTTGCTCGGGCTGGTCCTCGCGGTAATCCGTATCGCGGTGCCCTGGACCGGCTGGACGATCTCGGTGCTGGTCGAACTGATCCGCTCGACGCCGCTGCTCATCCAGATCTTCTTCCTCTATTTCGTCTTTCCGAAATTCGGCGTCGTGCTCGACGCATTCACGGCCGGCGTTCTGGCCATCGGCATTCACTACGCCGCCTATTGCTCGGAAGTCTACCGCGCGGGCTTCGACAACATCCATCGCGGCCAGTGGGAAGCCTCGATCGCACTCAACCTCTCCTCCTGGACGACCTTTCGCGACATCATCATCCCGCAGGCGATACCGCCGATCGTGCCGGCGCTCGGCAACTATCTCGTCGCGCTGTTCAAGGAGACGCCGCTGCTGTCGGCCATCGCCGTGCTGGAACTCATGCAGACGGCCAAGATCATCGGCTCCGAAACTTTCCGCTACACCGAACCGATCACGCTGGTCGGCCTGTTCTTCCTGGCCATGAGCCTGGTTTCGGCCGCGCTCATCCGTGCCCTCGAACGCCTGCTCAACCGAAGGACCGCGCGATGACCGAACAACCGATGGTTCGTTTCGACAATGTCTCGAAGCGTTACGGCGCGCTCACCGTGCTCGACGGGCTGAACCTCGAAATCGCGCGCGGCGAGAAGGTTTCCGTCATCGGACCGTCCGGTTCCGGCAAGACCACGGTCTTGCGCATGCTGATGACGCTGGAGACGATCAACGACGGCGTCATCTGGGTCGAAGGCGAGCCACTGACCCATATGAAGCAAGGCGGAAAGCTGGTGCCCGCCAATCTCGCCCACATCCGCCGCATCCGGGCGAAGATCGGCATGGTGTTCCAGTCTTTCAACCTGTTTCCACACATGACGGCGATGGCCAATTGCATCGAGGCGCCGATGACAGTGCTTGGCATGAAGCGGGCCGATGCCGAAGCACGGGCGGCCGAGCTTCTCGACATGGTCGGGCTGTCGCAGAAGAAGGATCATTACCCTTCACAGCTTTCCGGCGGCCAGCAACAGCGCGTCGCCATTGCCAGGGCGCTGGCGATGCGGCCCAAGATAATGCTGTTCGACGAGGTGACGTCCGCGCTCGATCCGGAACTTGTCGGCGAAGTGCTGCAAGTGATAAGGCAAATCGGCCGCGAGCATGATCTGACGATGCTCATGGTCACCCACCAGATGGGCTTCGCCAAGGAATTTTCCGATCGCGTCTGCTTCTTCTACCAGGGTAAAATTTGCGAGCAGGGGCCGCCAGCAGAGCTTTTCGGCGCACCCAAGAATGAGCGGACGCGGCAGTTCCTGCACGCGGTCCTGGAGGCTGGATGACGCTTGATACGGATGCCTCGGCCAAGACAGTGCCGCCTTCGCGTCCGCTTTCGGCGCGCGAACGGTTCGAACGCATCTACCTGATCCTGCGCGACCGTATCTGCCTTCTCGATTATCCGCCGGGGAGCCGGCTCTCCGAGGAAGAACTCGCCCAGGAATTCGAGATCAGCCGCACACCGGTCCGACGCGTGCTGGCGCGGCTCGAGGCCGAAGGGCTTGTGCAATCGATCCACGGCGTCGGTACGATCGTTACCGACGTCGACATCGAGGAGTTGCAGCAGGTCTATCATCTGCGACTGGAACTCGCGCTGCTTGTCGGCAAGCTTTCGCCAATTCCCCGAACGGCGGTCGACCTCGATCGCATCCGAGCGCTCATCGCGCGCTGCGATTCCGATATGCTCAACCCGGATCAGCGTGCCTTTCTGCAGCTGAACATGGACTTCTTCACTGAACTATCCGGCATGACCGGGAACCAGCCCCTGCGCGAAATAAGCGAAAGACTGTATTTTCAGGTTGCGCGCGTAGTCCTCAAGATGATGCCGCAACTCGGCCTTGTGGAGGAGTTCACGGCCTTCCGGCGCGAAATGGAGGAAGTGCTGGCCGCGGCGGAAATCGGGGATTGGGAATCGATCGGGCACATCAGGCGAGCCCATATCTCGATGAGCTTTCGGCGCATGGTGCGCCATGCCGGCCGACATGATGAATTTGACGGCAAGACCTGACGGTC
This sequence comes from Mesorhizobium sp. B2-6-4, assembly GCF_006441495.1. NCBI lineage: Bacteria > Pseudomonadati > Pseudomonadota > Alphaproteobacteria > Hyphomicrobiales > Phyllobacteriaceae > Mesorhizobium > Mesorhizobium sp. B2-6-4. The sequence continues at coordinate 208,645 of NZ_VFUE01000005.1, read as the reverse complement.
GTCCTTTGGCACGGTGACGCAGCTTGTCATCCCGGCGCCGAGAAGCGCTGCTGCTCCGTCCTCTTTATTTAGGGTGCCGCTGTTCAGCCACGGCGTCAGGCACCACCACCAGCTTGCCGACGAAATCCTTGGCGATGAAATCGGCTTGGGCGCGGTGGAAATCGGAAAGCCTGTAGACGCCGCCGACCAGCGGCCGGATCTTGCCTTCCTCGATATAGCGCACGATACGGCGGAAATCCGCACGTGTGCCCTGGCTCGAGCCGTGGAGCTGGAGTTGCTTGAGATACATGGTCCTGAGATCGAGCTGGACGACCGGGCCGGCGATCGCGCCTGCGGTGGTGTAGCGGCCCTCGGGCCTCAGGATGCGCAACAGATCGTTGAAGATCGCGCCGCCGACAAGGTCGGCCACGACGTCGATGGGCTGGCCGCCGGTCGCCTTGGCCACGGCTTGTGGCAGGTCGGCCACGCCACGGGTGATCACGGCTTCGGCGCCGATGTCGAGCACTGCCTGCTCCTTGCCCTTGCCGACGACGGCATAGGGAATGGCTCCGCGCGCCCGCGCCAATTGCACGATGCCGGAGCCGACGCCGCCCGAGGCGCCGGTGACCAGCACGCGTTCGCCGGCCTTGAGCCCTGCACGTTCCAGCATCTGCTCGCCGGTGAGATAGGCGCAGCAGAAGGTGGCGAGTTCGACATCGCTCAAGTCAGTGTCGACGACATGGGCGTTCTCGGCCGGGACAGCCTGGTATTCGGCGTAACCGCCGTCGCGGCCGTGGCCCATATAGTCGATGTCGGCGAGCGAATCGTCGTCGCGATTGTAGATCGAGAAATCGACCATCACCCGCTCGCCGATGCGATCCGGCGAGACGCCTGCGCCAACGGCGGCGATGGTGCCGACCGTGTCGGTGCCCTGGATGCGGGGGAAGGTCAGCGTGTTGCCCTGACGCCGCCATGTCGACACGGCCCCTGCGTCCTCCTCCGTGCCATAGGCGCCCTGGCGAACCCAGACGTCGGTGTTGTTCATGCCGCAGGCGCTGACCTTGACCAGCACTTCGCCGGCGGCGGGCACAGGCACTTTCACGTCGGTGCGGTAGACGAGCTTTTCCGGGCCGCCGTGGCCGGTAAGCTGCACGGCCGCCATGGTGGCGGGGAGGGTGGGATGAGAGGTCATCGCGTTCACTTCCGAATACTTGTAGGTGGCGCTGCCCCTCACCTTTACCCTCTCTCCGTGAACGACGAGAAGGTGCCGGCAGGCGGATGAGGGGCAGCGCCGATCTCGGCAATTAGAGATTGGCGAACACGCTCTTCACGGCATCGGCGGTCTTGGCCACCACGGTGTCAGCCTCCTCGCGCGTCAGGCAAAGCGGCGGGGCGAAGCCCAAAATGTCGCCCTGCGGCATGGCGCGGCCGATGACCCCGCTTGCGGCGAGGGTCGTGGCGATCTGCGGTCCGATCTTCTGCGCCGGATCGAAGAACACACGGTCGTCCTTGTCGGCGACGAACTCGACCGCCGCCAGCATGCCGTCGCCGCGCACCTCGCCGACGTTTTTGTGGCCGCCGACGGCCTTGGTCAATTCGGCGCGGAAATAGGCGCCGGTCTCGCCGGCATTCCTCACCAGATCCATCTCATCGATCAGTTCGAGGTTGGCCACACCCGCGGCGACGCAGATCGGATGCGCCGAATAGGTCCAGCCGTGCCCCAGCGAGCCGAGCTTGTCGGAGCCCTGCACCAGAACCTGCCACATCTTGTCGGCGACGATGACGCCCGACAGCGGCGCGTAGGCGGAGGTCAGGCCCTTGGCAATGGTGATCAGGTCCGGCTTGATGCCGTAATGGTCGGAGCCGAACATGGTGCCCAGCCGGCCGAAGCCCGTCACCACTTCGTCGGCGACCAGGAGCACGTCGTACTTCTTCAGCACCGCCTGGATTTTCTCCCAGTAGCCGGCGGGCGGCGGCACGATGCCGCCAGTGCCGAGGATCGGCTCGCCGATGAAGGCGGCGACGGTCTCGGGGCCTTCGGCCAGGATCATCTCTTCCAGCTTGTCGGCGCAATGCTGCGAGAACTGCTCCTCGCTCATCGAGCGGTCGGCGCGGCGGAAATAGTAGGGCGCCTCTGTGTGCAGGATCGGCGCGCGCGGCAAGTCGAAGGCATTGTGGAAAAGATCGAGCCCGGTCAGCGATCCCGTCATGATGCCGGAGCCGTGATAGCCGCGCCAGCGCGAGATGATCTTCTTCTTCTCCGGGCGGCCAAGCACGTTGTTGTAGTACCAGATCAGCTTGATGTTGGTTTCGTTGGCATCCGAACCGGAGAGGCCGAAATAGACCCTCGACATGCCCTTCGGCGCACGGTCGATGATCATCTTCGACAGCGTGATCGAGGCCTCGGTGCCGTGGCCGACATAGGCGTGGTAATAGGCGAGGTTCGTGGCCTGGGCGGCGATGGCGTCAGCGATCTTCTGGCGGCCATAGCCGACATTGACGCAGTAGAGGCCGGCGAAGGCATCGATACTTTTTCTGCCGTTGCTGTCCCAGACGGTGACGCCTTCACCGCCGGCCATGATGCGCGTCGGCGATTCACCGCGCGCGTGGGTGCCCATATGCGTCGAGGGATGGAAGAAGTGATCACGATCCCAGGCGGCGAGTTCGTTGGACTGGTCGAGCATTCTTTTGACTCCTTGAGGAACGTGGACGCGGCTTAAGCGACGTCCAGGCAAAGATATTTGAGATCGGTGAAAGCTTCGAGCCCCTGACGCGAACCCTCGCGGCCAATGCCGGACTGCTTGACGCCGCCGAACGGGATCGGCGCACCGGTGATCTTGACGCGGTTGATGGCGACCATGCCGTAGTCCAGCGCCCTGCCCAGGCGCTGCTGGCGGGCGCCGTTCTCGGTCACGACATAGGCGACCAGACCATATTCGGAGGCGTTGGCGCGCGCGGTCACCTCGTCCTCGCTGTCGAACGGCGTCACGGCTGCGACCGGACCAAACGTTTCTTCGCGCATGATCAGTGCCTCGTCAGATACGTCAGCCAGCAGCGTCGGCTGGTAAAACAACGGGCCGGCCTGGTGCCTTCTGCCGCCGGCGAGGCAGCGGGCGCCATGGGCGAGCGCGTCGGTGACCTGCTCCTCGACCTTCTTGACGGCGCGCTCATGCATCAGCGGGCCGATGTCGCTTTCGTCGGCAAGGCCATTGCCGGTCCGCAGCGCCTCGATGCGCTTGGCGAAGGCGGCGCAGAAACGATCGTAGATCGGCCGCTGGACATAGATGCGGTTGGCCGCGAGGCAGTCCTGGCCGGACGTGGCGAATTTGGCGTCGACGGCGATGCGCACGGCCTTGTCGAGATCGGCGTCGGCAAAGACGATCAGCGGCGCGTGGCCGCCAAGCTCCATAACCAGCCGCTTCATCGTCGGCGCGCTCTGGGCCGCGATCAGCCTGCCGATCTCGGTCGAACCGGTGAAGCTCATGGCGCGCACGCGCGGGTCCTCGCACATTCGCCCGACTATGATCGACGCCTTGCCAGTGACGACGTTGAAGACGCCGGCGGGCAGGCCGGCGCGCTCGCCGAGTTCGGCCAGCGCCAGCGCCGAGAGCGGCGTTTCCGAAGAGGGGTGCGCGACGATGGTGCAACCGGCGGCAAGGGCCGCAGCCGCCTTGCGGGTCAGCATGGCGGACGGGAAGTTCCACGGCGTCACGACGCCGACGACGCCGAGCGGCTCGCGCCGCACCGTCATTTCCGCCTTCGCCAGATGGCTGGTTACGCTTTCGGCGTTGAGGCGCTTTGCTTCCTCGGCATACCATTCGACGAAAGAGGCGGCATAATCGATCTCACCGAGCGATTCCTTCAAGGGCTTGCCCTGTTCCAGCGTCATCAGCAGAGCGAGATCGTCTTTCGCGGCTATGATGAGGTCGAACCATTTGCGCAGGATTTTCGAGCGCTCCTGCGGCAACAGCGCCCGCCAGGCAGGGAAAGCGCGCGCCGCCGCGTCGATCGCACTTGCCGTCTGGCGGCCATCGAGCGCGGCGACAAAGGCCACCGTGGCGCCGGTCGCCGGGTCGGTGACCTCGAAGCTCTCCGCCGCCTCGCTTGCCGTCCAGTGCCCGTCGACATAGGCAAGCTCGCGCAGCAGCCGGCGGTCGGCGAGGCGGTCGAGCGCCTCATGGCGGTGCGAACGGGCAAAGTGCGCGGACATCATCGATTGCTCCCGATTGGGGTGATGCCGCAAGACTAGGGGCGTCGGCGCGAAGGATGAGGCTGTTTAGGTGCAGCTATATAGAGAGATTCTCTCTATTCGGCTGGGGAGCAGGACGATCTGTCTAGCCGCAGGGGTGGGGCGGGTGCTTTCGCGCATTCTCCGAGCGTACGGTGCCAGATGAACGCTGGTTTCGATCTCAGGACTGCACCGGCAACAGATCGGCAAGCGGTAGCACGGTCTCGTCCTTCACCGTCTTGATGACGATGTAGGTGAAGTAACGATCGATGCCGATTTCGCGTTCGAGCAAGGCATCGACCAGCCGCTGATAGGTATCGATATCGCGCGCCATCACCTTCAGAACGTAGTCGACGCCGCCGCCCACCGACCAGCAGGCTACAATCTCAGGTATGTCGCGGATGACACGCTCGAAGCGGTCGAAATCGGCCTGGCGATGGCTGGCCAGCGTCACCTCCATCAGCACGGTGGCGACGGGTGCGACGACGCGCATAGCAATCGAGGCATGATAGCCGGAGACGATGCCGGCCTTTTCCAGCTTGCGCAGCCGCATCCAGCACGGCGTCGGTGACAGGCCGACCTTGTCGGCCAGCGCCAGCTTGGTGATGCGCCCGTCACGCTGGATCGCGTCGAGGATTCTGAGGTCGATCGGGTCGAGTTTCGCGGCGGCCATCTGTATCCACTTTTTGGTCCCGCCGTACCATGACGGCGCATTATTTCGATTGTCAATTGCACTGATTTCGATCTCTAATAAGTCATGACATTATGGCAACCTGATCCCGCGCTCATCCGGCGGCCCGCCTACCAGTCGCTGGCCGACCAGTTCGCACGCGCCATTCATGATGGGCGGCTCGCCAACGGCGCGCGGCTGCCGACGCATCGCCGGCTGGCCGACGAGTTGAAACTATCGGTGCAGACGGTCAGTCGCGCCTATGAGGAACTGATTCGCCGCGGCCTGATCTCGGGCGAGATCGGCCGCGGCAGCTTCGTCCAGACGCAGCGGCGCGAGCCTGAGCCGCCCTATCTGCCGGAGCGGCTGGGCGAAGTGATCGATCTCTCGATCCTGAAGCCGGTCTGCGAGCCGATGCATCTGGAGCGGCTGAAGCAGGCGCTGGGCTGGCTGGCCGACAACCTGCCGTCGAGTTCGGCGCTGTCGTTCCGGCCCAACATGGTGTTTCCCCGTCACCGCGCCGTGGCGGTCGAGTGGCTGAAGCTGTGCGGTCTCGATGCCTCGCCGCAGAATATCAGCCTGACCAATGGCGCTACCGCCGGCATGACGGTGGCGCTGATGAGCGTGGCGCCGCCCGGCTCGACCGTCGCCACCGAGGCGATCGGCCACCATACGCTGGTGCCGCTCGCCCGCTATCTCGGCTTCAACCTCGAAGGCCTGCCGATAGACGGCAATGGCCTTATCCCGGAAGCGCTGGACGAGGCCTGCCGGATCTCCGACATCCGCGCCGTGTTCGTGCAGCCTTCGGTGATCAACCCGACGGCGACGCTGATGGATGCGGCGCGGCGCGAGCAGATTGCGGCGGTTGCGCGCAGGCACGACATAGCCATCATCGAGAACGATGTGTTGGGGCCGCTGGTCGAGGACCGGCCGCCGCCGGTCGCCGCCTTCGCGCCTGAACGCACGCTCTACGTCACGTCCTTCACCAAGATCGTGGTGCCGGGCCTGCGCATCGGCTATCTCGCCGCCCCCGACCGCTATGTCGCCGCGGTCGCCAACCGGCATCTGGTTTCCAACTGGATGGCGACGCCGCTGGTGGCGGAGATCGCCACCAAATGGGTGACCGACGGCACCGCGATGGAACTGGTGCGCTGGCAGCGCACAGCATTGCGGCGACGCCAGGACATCGTCGCCGAGGTGCTGGCCGGCGTCGACTATCGCACCCGGCGCGACGGACTGCATGTCTGGTTGCAGCTGCCCGCCGACCGTGCCGAGGAGAGCTTCGTCGCCCAGGCGCGCCTGCAAGGCGTGGCGATCGCGCCCGGCGCCTCCTTCCGCATCTCGCAAGCGCCCTGGCAACCGGCGGTGCGCATCTCGCTGGGCTCGACCACCGAGGGGGAACTGCGCGCCGGCCTCGGCGTTGTCACCAAGCTGCTGCTTGGCGACCCCGAGCATCTGCTGCTCGCAATCTAGCGAGATGTGCCGCTATCCAGACGATGCCGACCGCCAAAGGCGTCCCCGGTGCTGTCATTTTCGGTTCGACTTGATTTCGATCTCGGCACATTGCTAGGCACTGAATGTCCAAGAATTGTGCGGGATCAGAATAATTGTCATGATATTATTTTCCCAATTGACATGATTTGGCGGGTTCCGCATCGTTAAGGGCATAGGCTTCTCCAGCACGGGAAATTCGTTTGTCCGCATCCGCGCCTATCATCAAGGTCGATGGCATTTCGAAAAGCTTCGGCACTTTCAAGGTGCTGGACGGCCTGTCCATGCAGGTCATGCCCGGCGAGAAGCTGGCGCTGATTGGCCCGTCCGGCTCGGGCAAGACGACGATCCTGCGCATCCTGATGACGCTGGAGCGCATCGATGGCGGCCACATCCAGATCGACGGCGAGCATCTTTATCACATGGAGCGAAACGGCCAGCTGCTGGCTGCCGACGAGCGGCATCTGGCCAGGATGCGCCAGAAGATCGGCATGGTCTTCCAGCTGTTCAATCTGTTCCCGCACAAATGCGTCATCGACAATGTCACGCTGGCGCCGATGCTGACCAAGGGCGCGCCGCGCGCTGCCGCCGAGAAGCGGGCGATGGAATTGCTCGACATGGTCGGCATGGCCGACAAGGCCAAGGCCATGCCGGCACAGCTTTCGGGCGGCCAGAAGCAGCGCGTCGCGATTGCCCGCGCGCTGGCACTGTCGCCCCGGATCATGCTGTTCGACGAGGTCACCTCGGCGCTCGATCCCGAACTGGTCGAGGAGGTGCTCAACGTGATGCGCAAGCTCGCGGCCGAAACCGACATGACGATGCTGCTCGTCACCCATGAAATGGGCTTTGCCCACGACTTCGCCGACCGGGTGCTGTTCTTCGACCGCGGCCGCATCGTCGAGGAGGGCAAACCCGATGAGATTTTCCGCCATCCCAAACAGGAGCGCACGCAAGGTTTCCTGAAGAAGATCATCGCGGCCGGACATCGCGTCTGACCGCCATGCCAGAGGCGGCGACACCGTCCGCAAGGGCGGCATTGCCGTCCTGAAATGACTGCAACCAAGAACACAAACATGGAGTTGGGAACAATGAAAAAACTTGGCATTCTGGCCGGCGTCGCCGGTCTTGCGCTGACCGCGGTGCTCGCGGCCTCGAACATCGGATCGGCCGACGACAGCAAGCTCGAGCAGCTGAAGGCGCAAGGCTTCGCCCGCCTCGCCATCGCCAACGAGCCGCCCTACACGGCGGTCGCCGCCGACGGCAAGGTTTCGGGCGCCGCGCCCGACGTGGCGCGGGAAATCTTCAAGCGGCTGGGCGTCGCCGACGTCGCCGCCTCGATCTCGGAATATGGTGCCATGATCCCCGGCCTGCAGGCCGGCCGCTTCGACGTCGTCACCGCCGGCCTGTTCATGAAGCCGGAGCGTTGTGCGGCGGTTGCCTATTCCGAGCCGGTGCTGTGCGACGCCGAGGCGATGCTGGTGAAGAAGGGCAATCCGAAGGGCTTCAAGAGCTATGAGGATGTCGCCAAGGACACCTCCGCTACCATCGGCGCGCCCGGCGGCGGCACTGAGGAGAAGCTCGCGCTCAACGCCGGCGTGCCGCGTGACCGCGTCATCGTCGTGCCCGACGGCCAGAGCGGGCTGAAGATGGTGCAGGACGGCCGCATCGACGCCTATTCGCTCCCCGTCCTGTCGATCAACGATCTGATGAAGAAGGCCAATGACCCGAGCCTCGAAGTCATAGCACCCGTGCAGGGCGCGCCCGTCTATTGCGACGGCGCCGCTTTCAAGAAGGGTGACGAGGCGCTGCGCGACGCCTTCGACGTCGAGCTCGCCAAGATGAAGAAGTCGGGCGAGTTCGCCAAGATCATCGAGCCCTACGGCTTCTCGGCGGCGGCGGCGATGTCGACGACGCGCGACAAGCTCTGCGCGGCGAAATAAGCGCTTTTCCCTTCTCCCCGTCCACGGAGAGAAGGTGGCTGAAGGGCCGGATGAGGGGCAGCGCGCGTTTTTGCGAGCTTGGAGCCGCGCCTCATCCGCCTGCCCGTCCTTCGCGGCAGCTGCGCTGCAGCTAAGGAGGGTGAACCGGCAACTTCTCCCCGTGAGAGAGGAGAAGTTGCTAAAACCAAACGTTGGAAGCCTCTGATACATGACCCAATGGTCCGGCTATCTCGGCCTGATATTGCAGGGAGCGCTTGTCACCATCGAGCTGACGCTGATGGGGTCGGTGCTGGCCCTCGTGATGGCCTTCCTGGCCGGCATGGGGCGGCTGTCGCGCTTCTTCGCGTTGCGGGCGCTCGCCACCGCCTATATCGAATTCTTCCGCGGCACATCGATTTTCGTACAGCTGTTCTGGGCCTATTTCGTGTTGCCCCTGGCGGGCGTCGAGCTCACTCCGCTGCAAGCCGGCGTGCTGGCGCTGGGCCTCAATGTCGGCGCCTATGCGGCGGAAGTGGTACGCGGTGCCATCCAGTCGGTCGGCGCCGAGCAATACGAGGCCTGCACGGCTCTCAATCTCGGCCGCTGGCAAGGCATGCGCCATGTCATCCTGCCGCAGGCGCTTCTTGTGATGCTGCCGACCTTCGGCAACAACGCCATCGAACTGCTCAAGGCGACATCCGTCGTCTCCCTGATTTCGCTCGCCGATCTCACCTTCCAGGCGCAGGTGGTGCGCTCGCAGACCGGCAGCACGCTGATGCCGTTCACCACCATCCTGGTGATCTATTTCGCGCTCGCGCTCGTCATCTCCTGGGGCGTGCGGTCGCTGGAGCGGCGCATGGCGCGCGGCCTCGACGGAGTGCGCGTCTGATGGATTGGGCCCTGTAATGGATTGGGACTGGGATTTCGTCCGGCAGATCCTGCCGACGCTGATCGAGGGGGTGAAGATCACCATCCTGGCGACGGTGCTCGGCTCGGTGCTGGCGGCAATCGTCGGGCTGGGCATCGCACTGGCCCGCCGCTCGCCGAACAAGATGATGTCGCGCACGGTCGGCTGGGCGGCCGAATTCATCCGCGGCACGCCGCTGCTGGTGCAGCTCTACTTCATTTTCTACGTGCTGCCCGATTTCGGCATCCTGCTGCCGCCGCTGGTGGCCGGCGTCATCGGTCTTGGGCTGCACTACGGCACCTATACGGCGGAGGTCTATCGCGCCGGCATCGAGAACGTGCCGCGCGGCCAGTGGGAGGCGGCCAAAGCCTGCAATCTCAGCGCTCGCCAGACCTGGACCCACATCGTCATACCGCAGGCAATCCCGCCGATGATCCCGGCGCTGGCCAATTATTTCATCGCCATGTTCAAGGAGACGCCGCTGCTGTCGGCGATCACCGTGCTGGAGCTGATGAACCAGGCCAAGAGCGTCGCCAACACCTATTACCGCTATGTCGAGCCGATGACGCTGGTCGGCGCCTTCTTCCTGATCATCAGCCTTTTCTCGGTTATGCTGCTGCGCTGGCTGGAACATCGCTACGGCAAGATCGAAAGGTAGTTCCCATGAAGCCGCTTCCCGAAATCAGGCTGATGCCGACAAGGCCCGCACTCGAGGTGCGCCCGTTGGAAAAGCGCGTCGGCCTGATCATCCTGGCCACCGACCACACCAGCGAGCCGGACTTCCGTCGCATGGTGGCGAGTGAGAGGATCGGCATCTATGTCGCCCGCATCCCCTATGAGAATCCGACCACACCTCAGAATCTGCGCAAGATGCAGCCCGAACTGACGGCTGGCGCGGCGCTGATCCTGCCGGACGAACCGCTCGATGCCATCTGCTACTCCTGCACGTCGGCCTCCGTGGTGATCGGCGATGCCGAGATCGAGGCGGCGATCCAGGCGGCCAAGCCTGGCGTGCCCGTGGTCACGCCGCCGATGGCGGGCGTGCGCGGACTGAGGGCTCTGGGCGCGAAGAGGATCAGTATTCTCACCCCCTACACCGTCGAGACGAGCCGGCCGATGGCGGCCTATTTCGCCGAACGCGGCTTCGAGATCGCCAGCTTCACCTGTCTCGGCTTCGAGGATGACCGCGAGATGGCGCGCATTGCGCCGGCAGCCCTCGTCGATCTGGCGCGCGAGGCGACTGACCCGCAGGCCGAGGCGTTGTTCGTGTCCTGCACGGCGCTGCGCTCGGCGCTGGCGGTTGCCGCGATGGAACAGGCTATCGGCCGCCCGGTCGTCACCAGCAACCAGGCGAGCGCGTGGAATTGCCTGCGACTGTGTGGCGATGATGTGCCGCGTCCGGAGTTCGGGCGGCTGACGACCTTGCCGCTTGGACAGTAAGGTCATGTCCTGCATGCACGAGCGACCCATGACGCACGCCGTCGCCCTTTCAGACATCCGCGCCGCGCGCCAACGCATCACCAGCAAGGTCGAGCCGACACCGGTCGTGCCATCCGAGAGCCTGTCGGAGCGGCTCGGCCTTCCCGTTCACCTCAAGCTGGAGCACCGCCAGATCACGGGCAGCTTTAAGCTGCGTGGCGCCTCGAACGCCATTGCTTCGCTCAATGCCGAGCAGCGGGCACGCGGTGTTGTCGCGGCTTCGACCGGCAATCACGGCCGCGCACTCGCCCATGCCGCCAGGCTCGAAGGCATGCGCGCGGTTGTCTGCATGTCGCGGCTGGTGCCTCGGAACAAGCTCGATGCCATCCGCTGCCTCGGCGCGGAAATCCGCATTGTCGGCGACAGCCAGGACGACGCGCAGCAGGAGGTCGAGCGGCTGGTGGCGCAAGAGGGTCTCGTGATGCTGCCACCCTTCGACCATCCCGACATCATCGCCGGGCAGGGCACGCTCGGGCTGGAGATCATGGAGCAGGTTCCTGACGCCGCTCTGGTGCTGGTGCAGCTCTCCGGCGGCGGGTTGGCCTCCGGGATTGCCGCAGCGGTCAAGGGCGTCAGGCCGAGCACAAAGGTCGTCGGCATCTCGATGGCGCGCGGCGCGGCGATGAAAGCCAGCCTCGATGCGGGGCGCCCGGTGCAGGTGGAGGAGCTGCCGACGCTGGCGGATTCGCTCGGCGGCGGCATTGGCCTCGACAACCGGCTGACCTTTTCCATGTGCCGAGACCTGCTCGACGACGTCGTGCTGCTTTCCGAAGACGAGATCGCCGCCGGCATCCGCCATGCCTATGAACAGGAGCGCGAGATCGTCGAGGGCGCCGGCGCGGTCGGTATCGCTGCGCTGCTTGCCGGCAAGGTGAAGCCAAACGGACCGGTGGTCGTTCTGCTTTCCGGTCGTAATATCGATATGAGCCTGCACAGAAAGATCGTTTGCGGCGAAGTAGTTGCGGAGCGCGCCTGATGAACCGGATGACCATCCTTACCGAGAAAGAACTACGCGAGATCGTAGCTCTCGATCTCGACGCCGTCGCTTGCGTCGAAAACGCCTTCCGGGCGCTCGCTACCCTGCCGGTGGCGATGCCGCCGATCCTGCGGCTCGACATCCCCGAGCATCGCGGCGAGGTCGACGTGAAGACCGCCTATGTGCCTGGCATCGATGGCTTCGCCATCAAGATCAGCCCCGGCTTCTTCGACAATCCCAAGCTCGGCCTGCCCAGCGTCAACGGCATGATGGTGCTGCTGTCGGCAAAAACCGGTCTGGTCGAGGCGTTGCTGCTCGACAATGGCTATCTCACCGACGTCCGCACCGCAGCCGCCGGGGCGGTCGCCGCAAAACACCTGTCGCGGCCGGACTCATCCATTGCCGCCATCTTCGGCGCCGGCGTGCAGGCCGGATTGCAGCTTGAGGCGCTGCGCCTGGTGCGGCCGATCGAAGAAGCCCGCATCTGGGCGCGCGACGCGGCCAAGGCGCAAGCCGCGGCCGGCGCCTTGAGCGAAAAACTGGGCATCGTGGTGCGCGCAGAACCGGATGCGGCCAAGGCGGTCGCCGGCGCCGACATCATCGTCACCACCACGCCCTCGACAGAACCATTGATCAAGGCCGGCTTCGTCTCGGCCGGCCAGCACATCACCGCCATGGGCTCGGACGCCGAGCACAAGAACGAGATCGCACCGGCAATCCTGCGCATGGCCGATCTCTATGTCGCCGACAGCGCAAGGCAGACGCGCCGGCTCGGTGAATTGCACCATGCCATCTCCGCCGGCGTGATGGCGGCGGACGCGGAGGTGGCCGAACTCGGCCAGATCATCGCCGGCGAACGGCATGGCCGGCGCGCGGCGGACGACATCACCATCGCCGACCTGACCGGCACCGGCGTGCAGGACACCGCGATCGCCACGCTAGCCCGTGACCGGGCCCGGGTTGCGAAAGCCGGAACCATTTTTGAAAGTTGATGCTGGCCGCAAGAGCATGATCCGGAAAAGTGGAAACCGGTTTTCCGAGGAGATCATGCTCAAACAAAATTACCTGGAGCCAGGTTCAACGGAAGTTGAAGCGGGTTCCAGGGCCCAACAAACGAGGACCAACAAAATGCAACCGAACTTGAAATTCTCGCGAAGCGAGTATGCGGATCGCCTCGCCAAGACGCGGAAAGCCATGGCGGTGAAAGGCGTCGATCTGCTTATTGTCAGCGACCCCTCCAACATGGCCTGGCTCACCGGCTATGACGGCTGGTCCTTCTACGTGCATCAGGCCGTCATCGTGCCGCCGTCGGGCGAGCCGGTCTGGTATGGCCGCGGCCAGGACGCCAACGGCGCCAAGCGCACCGCCTATCTCGCGCATGACAACATCGTCGGCTATGCCGATCACTATGTGCAGTCGACCGAGCGCCATCCGATGGATTTCCTGTCGAGCGTGCTTGCCGATCGCGGCTGGGGCAAGCTGACCGTCGGCGTCGAGATGGACAATTACTGGTTCTCGGCCGCCGCTTTCGCCTCTTTGCAGAAGCACCTGCCCAATGCCCGTTTCGTCGACGCCACCGCGCTGGTCAATTGGCAGCGCGCGGTGAAGAGCCCGACCGAGATCGACTTTATGCGCAAGGCCGCCCGCATCGTCGAGGCGATGCACCAGCGCATCGTCGACAAGATAGAGGTCGGCATGCGCAAATGCGATCTCGTCGCCGAGATCTATGATGCCGGCACGCGTGGCGTCGACGGCATCGGCGGCGACTATCCAGCGATCGTGCCGCTGCTGCCGTCGGGCGCCGACGCCTCGGCGCCGCACCTGACCTGGGACGACAAGCCGATGAAGTCGGGCGAGGGCACGTTCTTCGAAATCGCCGGGTGCTACAACAGGTATCATTGCCCGCTGTCGCGAACAGTGTTCCTCGGCAAGCCAACACAGGAATTCCTCGATGCGGAGAAGGCGACGCTCGAAGGCATGGACGCGGGGCTCGCGGCAGCCAAGCCCGGCAACACGTGCGAAGACATCGCCAACGCCTTCTTCGCGGTGTTGAAGAAATATGGCATCGTCAAGGACAACCGCACCGGCTACCCGATCGGCCTTTCCTATCCGCCGGACTGGGGCGAACGCACGATGAGCCTGCGCCCCGGAGATCGCACCGAGCTGAAGCCCGGCATGACCTTCCATTTCATGACCGGCCTGTGGCTGGAGACGATGGGGCTGGAAATCACCGAATCCATCCTGATCACCGAGACGGGCGTCGAGTGCCTGGCCAATGTGCCGCGCAAGCTGGTGGTGAAGAATTGAAACCGATGTCCGACCTTCGTCCGTCGCCGGTCTCGCCCTCGGTCGATTTCGATCGCGACGGCGCACAGCACGGTTTCCTGCGCCTGCCCTACAGCCGCGACGATTCGGCGTGGGGCTCGGTGATGATCCCGATCTGCGTCCTGCGCAACGGCAAGGGGCCGACGGCCCTGCTGACCGGCGGCAATCATGGCGACGAATATGAAGGGCCGCTGGCGCTCTATGATCTGGCGCGCACGCTCGATCCCGCCCAAGTCAGCGGCACGGTTATCATCGTGCCGGCGATGAACTATCCGGCCTTCCGCGCCGGCACGCGCACCTCGCCGATCGACAAGGGCAACATGAACCGCAGCTTTCCAGGCCGGCCAGACGGTACGGTGACGGAAAAGATCGCCGATTATTTCCAGCGGGAGCTGCTTCCCCGCGCGGATATCGTGTTCGACTTCCATTCCGGCGGCAAGACGCTGGACTTCGTGCCGTTCTGCGCCGCCCATACGCTGCCGAACAAGGCCCTGGAGCAGAGGGCCTTCGCGGCGGTCGAAGCCTTCGCGGCGCCGTTCTCGATGCGCATGATCGAAATCGATGCCGTCGGCATGTACGATACCGCCGCCGAGGACATGGGCAAGGTGTTCGTCACCACCGAGCTCGGCGGTGGAGGCACGTCGAGAGCCGAGACGGTGCGGATCGCCCGGCGCGGCATGCTCAACGTGCTGAGGCATGCCGGCATCGTTGCCGGTGCGGTCGAAAAGACGCCAACCCAATGGCTCGACATGCCGTCCGGCGATTGCTTTGCCTTCGCGGAGGAAGACGGCATGGTCGAGACGATGGTCGATCTCGGCGAGCCTGTCGAGAAGGGCGCGGTGCTGGCGCGCATCCATTCCACCGGCCGAACCGGCATCGCCCCCCAGGAGATCCGGGCAAAAATGTCGGGCATGTTGGCGGCGCGGCATTTCCCCGGCCTGGTCAAGGCCGGGGACTGCGTCTCGGTGGTTGCCGCATTGGTCGACTAACGGAAGGGTCGGCCTGCACGGCGGGCAGGATTGGACCTATCTCGCATTCTTCCACCCTGGATCCAGATAGCGGCCGGCGAGCCAGCCCGGCCGCGCTCACGGCTCCGGCCGGCGCGTCGCGGCGGCACGTGCCTTGCCATCGCCTCAGACATCCAAAGCCACCGTCATCGAAGAGGCGCCGGCGCGACGACTTGTTCCGGCGCGAACTCGGGTATCAAAGAGTATGACTTTGCTGCCATACTCGCGATAAAGAGGGTGTCGGAATGCAACAAAAATGGGATTTCTGGATCGACCGCGGCGGCACGTTCACCGATGTCATCGGCCGTGATCCCGAGGGCGGCCTGCATCCGCGCAAGCTTCTGTCCGAAAATCCCGAGGCCTATGCCGACGCGGCCATCCAGGGCATTCGCGACCTTCTCGGCCTGCGCCCCGGCGAGCCTATACCCGCCGGGCTGATAGGCGACGTAAAGATGGGCACAACGGTCGCCACCAATGCGCTGCTGGAGCGCAAGGGCGACCGCGTGCTTTTGCTCATCACCAAGGGATTTCGCGATGCGCTGAGGATCGCCTATCAGGCGCGGCCCGACATCTTCGCCAAGGAGATCGTCCTCCCCGAACAGCTCTACGAGCGCGTCATCGAGGTCAACGAGCGCGTGCTTGCCGACGGCTGCGTCGAACGGCTGCTCGACATCGCTGCCTGTCGCCCGGCGATCGAACAGGCAAAGGCGGACGGCATTGATGCGGTCGCCATTGTCTTCATGCACGCCTGGAAATATCCCGATCACGAAAAGGCCGTCGCAAAGGTCTGCCGCAAGCTCGGTTTCGGCCAGGTTTCGGTCAGCCACGAGGTGTCGCCGCTGATCAAGCTGGTCGGCCGCGGGGACACCACCGTGGTCGACGCCTATCTGTCTCCGATCCTGTCGAGATATGTGCAAAGGGTAGGCCAGGAACTCGGCGTTCTCTCCCCCCTCGAGGGAGAGATGTCAGCGAAGCCGGCAGAGGGGATCGCCGCAGAAGGCACCACCAAGACGTCGAACCCCGTCGATCCGACCCGACCCGGCGGCTTCGCCGCCACCCTCCCCTCGAGGGGAAGGGAAAATCCCCGCCTGATGTTCATGATGTCTTCTGGCGGGCTGACCGCCGCGGACCTGTTCCAGGGCAAGGATGCGCTGCTGTCTGGCCCGGCCGGCGGGGTCGTCGGCATGGTCGAGACGGCAAAGATCGCCGGCTTCGAAAAGGTGATCGGTTTCGACATGGGGGGCACCTCCACCGATGTCGCCCATTATGACGGCGAATATGAGCGCGCCTTCGATACCGAGGTCGCAGGCGTGCGCGTGCGCGCGCCGATGATGCGCATCCACACCGTGGCGGCCGGCGGCGGCTCGGTCCTGCACTACGAAGCAGGCCGCTTTCGCACCGGCCCGGACTCCGCCGGCGCCAATCCAGGCCCCGCCGCCTACAGGCGCGGCGGCCCGCTCGCCGTCACCGACGCCAACGTCATGCTCGGCAAGCTGCAGCCGGATTTTTTCCCGACCATCTTCGGCCCCGGCCAGAACGAGCCGCTCGATGTGGACACCGTTCGCCAGAAATTCACCGCGCTCGCCGCCGAAATCGGCGACGGCCGCTCGGCCGAAGCGGTCGCCGAAGGTTTCGTCACCATCGCGGTCGAAAACATGGCGAACGCCATCAAAAAGATCTCGGTGCAGCGCGGCTACGATGTCACCGAATATCTCCTGAACTGTTTTGGCGGCGCAGGCGGCCAGCACGCCTGCCTGGTCGCCGACGCACTCGGCATGGAGGCGGTGCTGATCCATCCGTTTTCCGGCCTGCTGTCGGCCTACGGCATCGGCCTGTCTTCGGTCTTTGCCTCACGCCAGCAGGCCTTGCTTGCACCGCTGGCGGAAGAATCCAGACGGGCAATCGAAGGCCTGATCGCGGCCTTGCAAACCGCCGTTGTCGCGGAACTCGCCGCACAAGGCATCGCCGAGGACGCGGTGATCGCCAGACCGGCGCTGCAGATCCGTTATGACGGCACCGACACCGCACTTCCGGTGCATTTCGACCATGGCTCGATGTTGCGGGCGAGGGCCGATTTCGAGGCCGCTCACAAGGCGCAATTCGGTTTCGTCTATGAGGACAAGCCGATGATCGTCGAAGCGGTGAGCGTCGAGGGGATGGAGGCGGGCGGCGAGCTGAATGCCGAAGCCTATGCGCCGGCGGGGCAGCCATCAAAAGCCAGGGCCGAGGAGGTCCGGCGGATCTATACGGAAGGAAAATGGCACGAAGCCGACGTCTGTCGGCGCGAGGCCTTGCGGCCGTCCGATCGGGTCGCCGGCCCCGCACTAATCATCGAGCCCAACCAGACGATCGTCGTCGAGCCGGGCTGGCAGGCCGAGATCACGGCCAGGAACCACGTGCTGATGCGGCGCACCAGCAAGAAACGCCGGCAGGCAGCACTTGGCACCGAGGCCGATCCGGTGATGCTGGAAGTGTTCAACAATTTGTTCATGTCGATCGCCGAGCAGATGGGCGTGACGCTGCAGAACACCGCCTATTCCGTCAACATCAAGGAAAGGCTGGATTTCTCCTGCGCCGTTTTCGACCGGAACGGCGCGCTGGTCGCCAATGCGCCGCATATGCCGGTGCATCTGGGCTCGATGGACCGCTCGGTCGAGACCATCATCCGGCTGAATTCCGGCGACATTCATCCCGGCGACGTCTTTGCCCTCAATGCCCCCTATAATGGCGGCACGCATCTGCCCGATATCACGGTGGTAACGCCGGTTTTCGAGGAAGAGCGGCCGATTTCCCCCACAAGAGGGGAGATTAGCCAATCGCCCAAGATCCTCTTCTGGGTGGCCTCGCGCGGCCACCACGCAGACATCGGCGGCACCGCGCCGGGCTCGATGACGCCACTTGCCACCACGGTCGACGAGGAAGGCGTGCTGTTCGACAATTTCCGTATCGTCGATCGCGGAAAGTTCCGCGAGAATGAGCTGCAGACGCTGCTCACCGATCACCGCTATCCGGCCCGCAATCCGCACCAGAATATCGCCGATCTCAAGGCGCAACTCGCTGCCAACGAAAAGGGCGTGGCGGAGCTGCGCAAGATGGTGGCGCATTTCGGGCTCGATGTCGTGGAGGCCTATATGGGCCATGTGCAGGACAATGCGGCCGAGAGCGTGCGGCGCGTGATCGAGCGGCTGCCGGATACATCGGCCTATGAATATCCCACCGACACCGGCCAGGTGATCAAGGTGAAGATATCGGTCGACCGGCAAAAGCGCGAGGCGACGGTCAATTTCACCGGCACGTCGCCGGTGATGAAGAACAATTTCAACGCGCCAGAGCCTGTCGCCCGGGCCGCGGTGCTCTATGCCTTCCGCGTCATGGTCGAGGACATGATCCCGATGAATGCCGGTTGCCTGAGGCCGATCAACATCATCATCCCGGACGGCTCGATGCTGAAACCCGCCTATCCCGCCGCCGTCGTCGCGGGCAACGTCGAGACCTCGCAGCACGTCACCAACGCGCTGTTCGGCGCCATGGGCGCCATGGCCAATGCGCAAGGCACCATGAACAATTTGACCTTCGGCAACAGCAAGTACCAGTATTACGAGACGATCTGTTCCGGTTCGCCCGCCGGCGAGATGAATTCCGGCCGCGGCTTTGCCGGCACGTCGGGCGTTCACACCCATATGACCAATTCGCGCCTTACCGATCCGGAAATACTGGAGCTGCGGTTTCCGGTGATGCTGGAGGATTTCCACATCCGCGAAGGCTCCGGCGGCAAGGGCAGGTGGAATGCCGGCGACGGCACGAAGCGCACCATCCGTTTCCTGGAGAAGATGGAATGCGCCATCCTGTCCTCGCATCGCAACCGGCCGCCGCAAGGGCTTGACGGCGGTGGCGATGGCGAGGCCGGCTCGACCAAGGTGCGCCGCAAGGACGGCAAGGTCGAGGTGCTGAAAGCCTGCGACCAGACGGTGCTTCAGGCCGGCGACGCCGTCATCGTGACGACGCCGACGCCCGGAGCGTTTGGAAGGCCGGAGCCAGGGCCGTCCAACGTTTGATAGAATCGCGGAACCGCTCTATCCATTTTTTGGAATCCGGATTTCCCTTGCCTTTCACACCGGGCCTTCGCCATGCCAAGCAAATCCCCATTGAAGACACTGGCGCCCGATGGACTCGGGCCGACCGTCACCGTCGGCGAGATCCTGGTGGAGATCATGGCCACAAGCCGTGGCAATGGCTTTCTCGAGCCCATCGAGCTGACCGGACCTTATCCGAGCGGGGCGCCGGCGATCTTCATCGACCAATGCGCCAGGCTTGGCGGGCGGGCCGGCATCATCGCCTGCGTCGGCGACGATGATTTCGGCAGGATCAATGTCGAGCGCCTGCGCCGGGACGGTGCGGATGTCACGGCCATCGCCGTCAGCCCCGACTATCCGACGGGCAGCGCCTTCGTGCGCTACCGCGAGGACGGTTCGCGCGACTTCGTCTACAATATCGGCAAATCGGCCGCGGCGCGGGTCGGCTTGACCCCTGAGGCCAGGGCGCTGCTGGCGCGTTCGGGCCATTTGCACGTCATGGGCACCGCACTCAGCATTCCCGTCATTTGGGAGGTGCTCGACCATGCCATCGATGTGGTCAAGGGACGTGGCGGAAGCATCTCGCTCGATCCCAATCTTCGCAAGGAACTGCTCGGCCATGGCCAGACGCGCGAGCGCTTCGCACGGCTTCTCGACATTGCGGATCTGATCCTGCCGTCGGGTGAAGAACTCCACACCGCTTCGGGCAACGACAATGAAGCCGACGCGCTCGCCTCGCTGTTTGCCCGCGGCGCCGGCGAGGTCGTCGTCAAGCGGGGCGCGTTGGGCGCGTCCCTGTTCGGCGCCGACGGCAGCCGCGTCGAGTCGCCCGGCTTCCTGGTCGAGGAGATCGATCCGACCGGCGCGGGCGACTGTTTTGGCGGCGCCTACATCGCCTGCCGCAGGCTCGGCATGCCTGCCGTGACCGCCCTCGATTACGCGAATGCGGCAGGCGCGCGCAACGTCACGCGGCAAGGCCCGATGGAAGGAGCCGGCACGCGTGCCGAACTCGATCTGTTCATTGCCAACACGCCAAGGCGACGCCCGTGACCGATCCATTGCTGAAACTTGCAAATTCCCGGCGTCAAGGCGCGGCGGAAGGCATCACCTCCGTCTGCTCGTCCCATCCAGTCGTGATCCGGGCCGCAGTGCGCGACGCCGCGTTGTTCTCCCGGCCGCTGCTGATCGAGGCGACCTGCAACCAGGTCAACCAGTTCGGCGGCTATACCGGCATGCAGCCCGCCGACTTCGTCGCGGCGGTGACCGCTATTGCCGGCTCCGAAGGCCTTGCGCCCGAGCGGGTCATCTTCGGCGGGGATCATCTCGGTCCCAATCCATGGCGAAGGGAAGATGCCGGCGCGGCCATGGCGAAGGCCGAGGACATGGTGTCCGCCTATGTCCGGGCCGGTTTCCGCAAGATCCATCTCGATGCCTCCATGGGATGCGCGGGCGAGCCGGCGGCGCTGGATGACGCTACGATTGCCAGGCGCGCCGCCCGCCTGGCGCGCAAGGCCGAGGACGCCGCCAGCGGGACCGACCGGCCACTCTACGTGATCGGCACCGAGGTTCCGCCGCCGGGCGGAGCGGATCATCTCATCGGCGAAATCAGCCCCACAAGCCTGTCCGCGGTCCAGCACACACTGGCGGTGCATCGGCAGATCTTCCACGAGAACGGCCTCGCAGACGCCTTCTCGCGGGTCATCGCCGTGGTGGTGCAGCCGGGCGTGGAGTTCGGCAACGAGAACGTGGTCTTCTACGATCGCGCCAAGGCGCTGCATCTGCGCGAATTGCTCGACCAGGAAGCGGGCCTGGTCTACGAAGCCCATTCCACCGACTATCAGACGCAAGCGGCCCTACGCGAACTGGTCGAGGACGGCTTTGCCATCCTCAAGGTGGGGCCGCAGCTGACTTTCGAACTGCGCGAAGCGCTCTATGGGCTGGACCTGATCGCCTCCGACCTGTTGCCCGACTACGGCGCGCGCCCGCTTTATCAGACCATGGAAGCGCTGATGACGGCCGATGCCAAGGACTGGCACAGCCACTACCACGGCTCTGCGGCGCAACAGCGCGTGCAGCGGCATTATTCGCTGTCGGACCGCATACGTTACTACTGGAACCATCAGAAGGCGATGGAAGCTGTCCAGCGATTGACAGCCGCCCTGTCGGGGCTGGCCGTGCCGGTGACGCTGTTCCATCAGCATCTGCCCGCGCTTGACCGCTTTGCCGGGCAGCCGCTCGATCCGGAGGCGGTGTTGGTGGCCGCGGTTCAGCAGGCGCTGGAGGGCTACCGCTTCGCCTCCAGCGGTTGAGCGGCCGATAGCCAGGGGACGCAGTTCGGTCATTTCGACGACTTGTCGGCTTACTTGCTTGAGGTGTGCCTGCACCGGAGTAATAGTCGCGACGGAATGGCGAGGAGGAGGATATGACGCTGAACTTCGACCCAAGGGCGAAGGCCGCGACGCTCTACCATGGTGAATTCCGGCCGATGTTCATCGGCGGCAAATGGGTCGCTGCGCAGTCCGGACAGGAGATGCAGGCGCTCAACCCGGCGACGGGGCAGGTGTTGGCGACGGTGCCGCGCGGAGGCGCCGCCGACATCGACGCGGCGGTGGCGGCTGCGCGCACCGCTTTCGAAGGTCCGTGGTCCGGATTTTCGCCTTACGAACGGCAGTGCGTGCTGCTCAGGATCGCCGATCTCTTCGAGAAGAACTGGGAAGAGCTCTGCGTCTCCGACACGCTCGACATGGGGCTGCCGATCACGCGCACGCTCGCCAACCGGCGCCGGGTCATCGGCATGCTGCGCTTCTATGCCGGGATGGCGACCGCGCTGCATGGCGAATCAATCGACAATTCGATCCCGGGCGAGATCGTCAGCTTCACCCGGCGCGAGCCGGTGGGCGTGGTCGGCGCCATCATTCCCTGGAACGCGCCGACCGCCGCGTCGATCTGGAAGATCGCGCCGGCGCTGGCGACTGGCTGCACGATCGTGCTGAAACCTTCCGAGGATGCATCGCTGACGCCGCTTTTGATCGCGCGGCTGATGCAGGAAGCGGGCGTTCCCGACGGCGTCGTCAACATCGTCACCGGAACCGGGGCCGAAGCCGGCGCGCGGCTCGCCGAACATCCCGACGTCAACAAGATCGTCTTCACCGGCTCGACGCTCACCGGCCAGGCGATCGCCCGGGCGGGTGTTGCCAATCTAAAGCGCGTTTCATTAGAACTCGGCGGCAAGTCGCCGCTCATCGTGTGCCGCGACGCCGATATCGACAAGGCCGTTCCGATCGCGGCGATGGCTGTCTTCGTGCATTCGGGCCAGGTCTGCATCGCCGGTTCGCGGCTGTTCGTGGCGCGCGAAATCCATGACGAGTTCGTGCGCCGGCTCGCTGACTTCGCCGGCAGGCTGCGCATCGGCCACGGCATCGAAGCCGAAACCGAAATGGGGCCGCTCATCAATGCGAGGCAGGCCGGCAAGGTTGAGGGTTACATCAAGGCGGGCAGCGAGGAGGGCGCGGAACTGGTCGCCGGCGGATCGCGCCTGACCGGCGGTCTCTATGACGGCGGCAATTTCATCGCCCCAACCGTCTTCGGCGCAGTGTCCGACACGATGACCATAGCGCGCGAAGAGATCTTCGGGCCGGTTATCTCGGCAATGCCCTTCGATACGCTTGACGAAGCCGTCGCCCGCGCCAATACGACGCCCTATGGGCTGGCCGCCGGCATCTTCACCACCCATCTCGGCACGGCGCACAAGCTCGCTCGCCGGGTCAAGGCGGGTTCCGTCTGGGTCAACATGTACCACGCCATCGACCCCGCCGTGCCGTTCGGCGGCATGAAAATGTCGGGCTACGGCCGCGAGGGCGGCATCGAACATCTGCACGAGTATCTGGAGACCAAGTCGGTATGGATCCAGACCGACTAAGGCCTTTGTCGGTTGTCAGGCGAGCCGGCCTGCGCCGCCGGTTCCCAGGCTGCCGCTCATGCACGCCGGCTGCAAATCAACCGGCGCCCGTTCTCAGGAACTTTTCTTTATCCGGCGATTTTTGGATATAAGATGAAATCCGGTTGGCCAGGAAGGTATTGTCGATGACGACGAAACGCTTCGCGATCTGCGCTCTCGCCCTTGTGATGGGCTGCGGCATCGCCTCTTCGGCGTCCGCCGGGGCCAGGCACCGCCACCACCAGGGCGAACCCGAACGCTATGTTCCCGCTGACGGCGATATTATCGACATACTGTTCGGCGGCCCGCGCTACTATGACCGGCAGCTTGTCACGACGGCCGCCGGCGCCTGTTCCTACCACCGGGTGGGGCCGGATGCGAATGCGCTGAACAAGATCAACGATCACCATTGCGGAAAATAGCGGGCCGACCGCTCCGCAAGCAGGCTCATGACGCTTCCCATCCGGGAAAGCGGTCCGGCCGCAGCCATGTCTGGGCTGGGCTGCCATTGCCGGAAAACACGGCGTCAACCAGCCAGCGCGCGGTGGCGGGGGCGGCATGCATGCCGATGGAACCCATGCCGCCATGCACGAACAGGCCCTCGACGGCCGTCCTGCCAGCGACCGGCAAGCCATCGGACAGCATCGGGCGGTTGCCGGGATAGACGTTCCTGACCTGCGGCGCGCCGAGGCCCGGCAGCATGCGCAGCGTGCGGCTGGCGATCCGGCTCGCCATGTCGGTGTTGCGGACGAGATCGCGGAAGGCCGGCTGGACGGAGGCGCCAAGCCTGGCATCGCCGCCGCCCATGGGGTTGAGGCAGATGGCTTCCACCGCCGGCTGGTCGTCGCGCTGCGCGGCGACATCGGCAAGGCCGTCGAGCCTCATGCGCCGGCCGAGCTCTTCCTGATCCGGCCAGGTCAATTCCTCGACGATCCAGGGCAGCTCGAAGTCGAGTTTTCCCAACTGGATCAACCAGCCGCGGCCGGCGGTGAAGGGCAGGCCGGGCAGCGGTCCGTCGCCGACGGTGCGGCGCAGAAGGTCCGACATCCACAATCCGTTGGCGATGAAGACGAGATCGGCGGGAACGATCCCCTGGTCGGTCAAGATACCCTGGACCTTGCCGCCCCTGGAGAAGATCTGGGCGACGCGCAGGCCAGTACGGATCGTCGCGCCGGCCTCACGGGCGGCGTGGGCGAAGGCATGTGTCGCGCCCATGGGTTCCAGCGTCCATGCACGGCCGACGGAATAGGCGCCTGCCACGTTGAAGCCGACACGCGGGTGGTCGCGCGCCAGTTCCTTGCCCGTGATCTTTTCCATCGCCACGCCGGCTTCCCTGTAGCGGTCGGCCACGGCGGCAGTCGCCTCGAAACTCGCCTCGTCTTCGGAAATCAGCAGATGTGCGATGGCGGCGAATTCGAAGGGAACGGGTCCGTCGGCAAGCTCGGCATAGATCGCGACGCTGGCGTCCAGCAGTTCGACGACCTCTTTCTGCGGGCCGGTGAGCAAGGTGCCGGTGTTTCGTCCTGAGGACTCGGCGGCGATCATGCTCTGCTCGAGGATCGTCGTCTTGAGACCGTGGCGGGCCAGTTCATAGGCGAGCGTGCAGCCGGCGATGCCGCCGCCGATGACCACGGCATCCATTGGTGTCTGGACGCGAGTCGAGTTGAAGGACATGGAGCGCAGCCTCCTCCCAATGAAAGCATCTCGTATACTCGTATACGAGATGCTTTTCAAGTATGCCGCCCACGACTGCCGCAAGTGCCGCCCCGATATCGTCTTCGGTCCGAGCCGGGCGCAGGCCAGTCGGCGATTTCCTCAGCAAAGGCGGGTAGCCTATTCAACGACTTGCGGCTGAATCCGCAAGTTCGGCACGAATCTCCGCACCATGTTCGTCGCGTGCCGGACTTTTCGCCGGTGCCTTTGCCGTCCGTTTGGAAAAACGGGGGGCGGAGGCAGCTTGGAGGGCGCCATTCTCGACCAACCAGGAGCCGCGTGCGGCCATGTGCGGATGCAGCGCCGCCTCATGCGGGCTGAGCACAGGCCCGACGCAGGCATCCGTTCCTTCGAACAATTTCATCCACTCGTCTCGGGATTTTTCGGCAAAGATCGCTTCCAGCCGGCTGCCGAGCTCAGGCCAGAGGCCGCGGTCGAACTGAGCGGCGAACTGCGGATCGCCGCCCAGACCAAGCCTGTCGAGGAACAGCGCATAGAATTTCGGCTCGACGCACTGGACGCTGATGAAGCCGCCATCAGACGTGCGGTAGACGCGGCACCAATGCGGTCCGTCCAGAAGACTCCGGCCACGCTCGGCGGCAAGCCCGCCGGATGGTGCGAGCGACATCAACAGGTTCATCATATGGGCCGAGCCGTCGACGATCGCCGCGTCGACGACCGTGCCTTCACCACCGGCGCGGGCGTTCATGATGGCGGCCAGCATGCCGATCACCAGATAGAGCGCGCCGCCGCCTATGTCGCCGACCAGCGTCGGCGGCGCCATTGGCGGCTCGCCCGGCAGGGAAGCATACCAGAGTGCGCCCGACACGCCGGTATAGTTCATGTCGTGGCCGGCGGTGCGGGCGAGCGGGCCTTCCTGCCCCCAGCCGGTCATGCGGCCATAGGCCAGGCGAGGGTTGGCGGCCAGACACACATCTGGACCAAGCCCGAGACGCTCCATCACGCCCGGCCGGAAGCCCTCGATCAGGCCGTCGGCGGTGGCGATCAGGCGCATCAGCACGGCAACGTCCTCGGCATCCCTGAGGTCGAGCGCGATAGAGCGCTTGCCGCGATCGAGCAGCGAGCGCTCGGGAAGGCCCGGCACGGATGCATGCTTGCGGTGGACGACGATCACGTCGGCGCCGAGATCGGCGAGCAGCATGCCGGCAAAGGGCGCCGGCCCCAACGCCTCGATCTCGACGATGCGGATTCCCCTGAGCATCCCACCCTCCACGGCATTCAAACTTTCGGTAAGGCACACTTTTGCTGTCACGCAGGGGCGACGGTGTGTAACCCTGCTCTTTTGGCATTGAAGCACGTGTCGCCGGTATATACGTCAGGGCCATGAAAAAAATCGGTTTCCTGTCATTCGGGCACTGGACGCCCTCGTCGCAATCGCAGGTGCGCTCGGCGTCGGACGCGCTGTTGCAATCCATTGATCTCGCCGTCGCGGCCGAGCAACTCGGCGCTGACGGCGCGTATTTCCGCGTCCACCATTTTGCCCGACAGCTCGCCTCGCCATTTCCGCTGCTGGCGGCGGTCGGCGCCAAGACCAGCCACATCGAGATCGGCACGGCGGTCATCGACATGCGCTACGAGAATCCGCTCTACATGGCGGAGGACGCGGGTGCCGCCGACATCATCGCAGGCGGGCGCCTGCAGCTCGGCATCAGCCGGGGCTCGCCCGAACAGGTGATCGATGGCTGGCGCTATTTCGGCTACGCGCCGCAGGAAGGCAAAAGCGACGCCGACATGGCGCGGCATCACGCCGAGGTCTTCCTCGACACGCTGCGCGGCGAGGGCTTCGCCCAGCCCAATCCGCGGCCGATGTTCCCCAATCCCCCCGGGCTGTTGCGGCTCGAACCGCATTCGGAGGGCCTGCGCGAGCGCATCTGGTGGGGTGCCGCCACCAACGCCACTTCGGAGTGGGCGGCGAAGCTGGGCATGAATTTGCAGAGCTCGACCCTCAAATTCGACGAAAGCGGCAAGCCCTTCCATATCCAGCAGGCCGAGCAGATCCGGATCTATCGCGAGGCCTGGAAGGCGGCCGGCCATGAACGCGAACCGCGCGTCTCGGTCAGCCGCAGCATTTTCGCGCTGGTCGACGACCGGGACCGCGCCTATTTCGGGCGCGGCAATGAGGGCCGCGACCAGATCGGCTTCATCGAGGAGAACACGCGGGCAATCTTCGGGCGCAGCTATGCCGCCGAACCGGACGTGCTGATCAAGGAGTTGGCCGAGGACGAGGCGATCGCCGAGGCCGACACGCTGCTGCTCACCGTGCCCAACCAACTCGGCGTCGACTACAACGCCCATGTCATCGAGGCGATCCTGACCCATGTCGCGCCGGCGCTGGGTTGGCGCTGACAGCCGAGCCGTGTAACCATCGCTGCTGCGGACAGTTCAGGAGGTTCACTGCATGGCAAAGAAGGCCTTGATTGCCTGGGGTGGGTGGGAAGGCCATACGCCCCAGCGCAGCGCCACTGTGGTGCGCGACATGCTGGAGCGCAATGGATACACGGTCACGCTCGGCGAGGGCACGGGGATGTTTGCCGATCCGGAGCTGAACTCATTCGATCTCATCGTGCCCGTCATCACCATGTCGAAGATCGAAAAGTCCGAGCTGCAGAATCTGATGCGCGCGGTTCGACAGGGAACGGGACTCGGCGGTTTCCACGGCACGATGGGCGACAGTTTCCGCAACGAGCCGGACTATCAGTTCATGACCGGCGGCCAATGGGTCGCGCATCCCGGCGACATCATCGACTATCGCGTGGTCATCACCAAACCGGACGATCCGATCACGAGAGGCATTAGCGACTTCGCCTACCGGTCGGAGCAGTACTACATGCATGTCGACCCGAGCAACGAGGTGCTGGCGACGACCACCTTCACCGACGAGCATTTCCCGGGCATCGGCGGCGTCGACATGCCGGTTGTCTGGAAGCGAAGATATGGCGCAGGCAAGGTCTTCTACAGTTCGCTCGGACACACGGCGGATGAGTTCGCGATGCCGGAAATGGCTGTCATCGTCGAGCGTGGTTTGCTCTGGGCCGCGCGGGGGTAGCTGCCCACTGAAACCGCGACAGCCTACCAATCGGCGACGCGATCGCCGCCTGTGAATTGCGCGCTCTTGCCGGTGTATTCGAACAGTTCGATCTTCACGCCGTCGGGGTCGCGCAGCCAAGCCTGATAGGTGTCGTCGCAGGCGAGTTTTTTCGCGGTGACCTCCACGCCCCTGGACGCGATATGCGTGATCGCGGCGTCGATATCCTCCACCTCCAGGCAGAAATGGTTGATCTGGTTCGTCTCGCTGAACCGCGCACCCTCTTTGTGAAAAACCTCGATATGGCTGCGGCCGCCGCAATTAAGGTAGAAACCGAAAATCTTTCCGTCGCGCAGGAAATTGAACTGGATATCAATGCCCAGGACATCCTCGTAGAAGCGCCGTGTCTCGTCCAGATCATTGGCGAAGATGCAGACATGGGCGAGTTGTTTGACCTTGATCATGGCTGGCTCCTCATAATTTCGCAGGTTCACATAGCCCGGCGCGAAATTGGCCCGCGTGGGCTCATCGTCATTCAATCCCGCCGGTGACCACATAGGCGCCCGCGCTGCGTCCATCCCGCAGCCGCATCACCGCCGTGACGATCGAGCCGTAGGGGCCGCGCCAGACGCTGTGGATCCGTTGATGCTCCGCGGCCGGGACAAACGCCCGGCCGGTCAAACGCGCGCCGGCTCGCCGCATCGCTACGGCCTCTCCGTTGACATGCACCTTGATGCAAGCGTGCTCCGTCTCGGTTGCGTCGACGGGGAGGTCGAGCGTGATGACGATCTCGTCCTGATCGCCGCTGTCGCGCGTCTCGGCCGCAAGCTTGATTGCGAGCGCGGGCGCCTCGCCATTGCCGGCTTGAGTGGGCCGGCGCGAAAACACGTCATCGGCCAGTTCGGGCGTGCGCGGCGGGCGTGTGCGGCGCCGCGTGGAGCGCTCGTAATCGCCGGCCATGCGCAACAGCCTTTCATCGTCATAGGCCTTGCCGGCGAAGGTCAGGCCGACCGGCATGCCGATGTCGGCCATGGTGCCCATCGGCACGGTAACGGTCGGGATGCCGAAATGCCGCCACACCAGATTGCCGTTGGCGACCCAGGTGCCGTTGCACCAGGCAAGCGCCGCGGAGGCCTCAGTGATGTCGGCATCGGCGGGCCCGACATCGGCGACGGCAGGCAGCACGACGGCATCAAGCCTGTTCGCGTCCAGCCAGTCCTCGAAATCGAGCCGCCGCGTCGCTTCCAGCCCTTTCAGCCCGTCCTCCATCGTCGGAATGGCCCGGAACGGCGTGACGCCTGATTTCGCGCGCTCGACATACTGTGCCAAGTCGAAACCGCCTTCATAACGGTCGGGCAGCGTGCCCGGTGGCTGCGGAAAGATTTTCGGGCCGTCGACCGAAACGAGATCGGGAATGTTCAGATCATCGTTCGCGCGCAAAAAATCATCCCAGGCTGAGATGCAGAGGTCCCAGATCTCGCGATCGGCGAAGTCCGGCGGCACCAGAGCGCGGTCGACCATGGTGCGCGCGCCGGGGCGATCGCGCTCGTAGTTGGAGACGACAGGAAAATCGACCTCCATCACCTCGGCTCCAAGCCGTCTCAGGTCCGCCGCCGCTTGCTCCCAGAGATCAAGCACGGAGGCGCGGGTTTCGATCCGCCGGTCGGCGCCGCTGTCGCGGCCGATATACATTCTGGGTACGCCAAGCCGCATGCCTTTCAGCGACCCCGCTAGCGCCAGATCGGTATAGCGCGGCGGTCGGATTTCGGAACTCTTCGGCAGCGCGATCCAGGGCTGCGCGCGCCAGAAATCGCCCCGCGTCTCGGGATCGTCGGCGACGATCACATCCAGCAATTCGAGCATGTCGGGCACGCTGCGCGTGTGCGGCACGACGACATCCATGGTCGGCACCAGGGGCCAGTTGCCGCGCACCGAAATGACACCGCGCGACGGCGTGTAGGCTACCAGCGCGTTATTGGTGGCCGGCGCACGGCCGGACGACCAGGTCTCCTCCCCAAGCCCGAAGGCGCAGAAGCTCGCCGCCGTAGCGGTGCCAGAGCCGTTCGAGGAGCCGGACGCGAAGGCGGCGGTCAGGTAATCGGCATTGTAAGGGCTTTCGGCGCGGCCATAGACGCCGCGCTGCATGCCGCCATTGGCCATGGGCGGCATGTTGGTGAGGCCGATCAGCACCGCGCCGCCGGCGCGCAGCCGGGCGACGGTGAAGGCGTCCTCGTTGGCGATAAGATGCTCGAAGGCCGGAGAGCCGGCGGCAACAGTCAAGCCAGACACCTTGTAGCTGTCCTTGGCGGTGTAGGGAATGCCATCGAGCGGGCCGAGCGTCTTGCCCTGGCTGCGGCGCCGGTCCGAAGCCGCGGCGTCCTCGAACATATCAGGATTGAGAACCGGCACCGCATTGAGGCTGATGCCGTGCCGGTCGAAATGCGCGATGCGCCTGAGATAAGCACCGACAAGTTCGACGCTGGTGACAAGGCCCTCCTCAAGCGCGCTCCGCAACTGTTCGATCGTCGCTTCGACGATGTGAAAGCTGGCATCCGTCATCTTCTAGCCCCTGGCGGTCGTTTCCAGGCATGGATGAGCGAGGCCGCCGGCTTCGGCAAGGGCCAATCGCGATTGACGGTGGTCCTGGCGGGTCGGGCGCGGTGCCGCGATTGCATATCCCGGTTGGCAAAAAGCGGCTGACCGATGCAACCTCTAATAGAGACGGCGCGTCAGGTGCCCTCTGGAATGGCGAGGTCCGGATCCGGCAACGAGGAGTTGCGCCTCTGGTGTCGTCCTTGGGCAACTATTCGCCAAATAGTGAATATCCGTCCCTCAAGGCGACTTGCAAGCTTAAGCTGAAGCTCGCAGAAGTTGCGGCAGAAGCATGCATTGAAGAAAACTCATGCCGCCGCTCCAGCATGAAAGGGGGGACCAGAATGCCCTGATCCGCGCTGCCATAGGGCGGCTGCTCTCCGAAAAAACCGGGGTTGCCGCCCTTTCAATGAAGGAAAGCATCGAGGAATTGCTGGAGCGAACCGGCGAGACGGTGACCGAGGACAGCCTGCAGGACCTGCTGCTCGAGATGGCCGAGGTCCGTGGAATGACGGTCGTTCTCGACGTTTAGCGAGCCATGCCACCACAGCCCGGGCGTGGCGTGCCGGCTCGCCCCGATCGGCCATCCGGCCTATTTCACCCCAGCAAGTTGCGCGCCGTGCGCATGAAGATCTTCGACCCGATCGGGATCAAGTCGTCGGGGAAATCATAGTCGGGATTGTGCAGGGCAGGGTGGCGCTCGCCGGCGCCGAGGAAGAACATGGCCGACGTCGCGCTGTGGCCGAGCAAGCCGAAATCCTCCGAGGCGCGCATCGGCAGGGCTTCTTGCGTGTGCGCGACGCCCTCTTCGTCGAGGGCGCGTTGGAGATGCTCCACCGCGTCCGGCGCGTTGACGCTGGCGACGAAGATCTCGTGGTAGTCCCAGCTTGCGGACAGGCGATGCTGGCCCGCGATCTTCGTGACCAGCGCTTCCGCGGCGGCGCACAGATCCGCCATGCGCTCGTCGCGCCTGGTGCGTAGCGTCGCCCAGACCTCGGCGTGGGCGGGCGCGATGCCGAACACGGCTTCGCCCATCTCGGCGTGGGTCACGGTGACCATGCCGAAATCGTCGTCGGCGAAAGTTCCGCGCCCGAGCGCGGGCAGGGCAGGCATCAACGCGCTGATCGCCGGCATCGGCGAAATTCCGGTCTCGGGCATGGAGGAATGCGCGGTCTTGCCCTCCAGCACGATGCGCATGCCGCGCGAGGCACAGTTGACCACGCCGGGCTTGAGCCGCACCTCGCCGAACGGCACGCCGGGCAGATTGTGCAGCGAAAAGGCGAAATCGGGCGCGATCTCGCCGAAACGGGGGTCGGCGACGACACCGGCGGCGCCATTGCCGGTTTCTTCCGCCGGCTGGAACATCAGCACGACGCGACCGCTTGCAGGCCGCTCGCGCCCGAGCTGGCGTCCGAGCGCCGCCAGGATCGCGGTGTGTCCGTCATGGCCGCACATATGCGACTTGCCTGGCACGCGCGAGGCATGCGGCACGCCGGACAGTTCTTCGATGGGCAGCGCATCGAGTTCCGAACGAAACAGGACGGTTGGTCCGTTTTTGCCGCTGTCGTAGACGGCCGCGACACCATGCCCGCCCAGTCCGGTCAGCATCTTGTCGGGACCCGTATCGGCGAGGAAGTCGACGACGGCTTTTGCCGTCTTTTCCTCCTCGTTCGAGATTTCCGGCTGCTGGTGCAGCTTGCGCCGCCATTCGGTCAGCTCGACGATGTCCCGGTTGGTGAGAGTCATGATTTTGGCCTCCGCTGTATCGCTCACGACGCGCCCGATCGACCGGGCGCGTCGGAAGGATAGCTAGCGGCAAATGGCTGAAACCGCCACCTCCTGGCCTATTGATTTATCTCGGGCTCGACGAGCTTTGCCAGGTTCCGCAGCGACTCCTGCCAGCCGAGATAGCAGGCCTCGACCGGGATGACGTCGGGAATGCCGGCCTGGGTGATGTCGATCTCGGTGCCGACAGATACTTTTTTCAGGGTGACGGTCACCTGGATCTCGCCCGGCAGATTGGGGTCGTCGAACCTGTCGGTGTAGCGCAGGCGCTCACCGGGAACGAGTTCGAGATACTCGCCGCCGAAGGCATGGCTGTCGCCGGTGGTGAAGTTGCGGAACGACATCTTGAACGTGCCGCCCACCTTGCCCTCGAAGTGATGAACCGTGCAGGTGAAGCCGTTCGGCGGCAGCCACTTCGCCAGCGCGTCGGCCTCGACGAAGGCGCGATAGACTTTTTCCGGGCTGGTGGTGAGAACACGGTGCAAACGTACGGTGTCGGGCATATCATATCCTTTCATAATGCCTGTTCGATGCCCCAAGGACGAGCGGGGCCCGGCCAGTCCGACACCGGCTCCTGGAATTTTTTCAGAGCCTCGGCCGCGGCCTGCGCGACTGGCCTACGCCAGTTCAGCCCGCTTTGGGACTCGATTTTGCGGCGGCTGGCCCAATCGTCGAAAATGACGAACCGGATAGCCATTATGAGGAGACTGTTTATAACGGTCGCTGAAATCGCTGTGACCAAGGGGAGACGATGCGCTACATACGTCCACTTTCAATCGAAGATGCCGTTGGCCAGTTGGCCGGATCGGCCGGAACGGCGGCCATTCTCGCCGGAGGCAGCGACCTGCTGGTGAGGATGAAGGGCGGCTTCATCGAACCCGAACTGATCGTCGACATCAAGGCGATCGCGGCCTTGAGCGAAATCAGGGAAACGGCCGACGGCTTCAGCATCGGTGCGGCGGTGCCCTGCGCGGTGCTGGGAGAGAACGCGGCCCTGAAGAAGGCCTGGCCCGGCGTCGTCGAGGCGGCCAAGCTGATCGGCTCGAAGCAGGTGCAGGGACGCTGCACCATCGTTGGCAATCTGTGCAACGCCTCGCCGGCGGCCGACAGCGTGCCGGCGCTGGTGGCGGCCGGCGCCAGGGCGGTGATCGTCGGGCCCGCGGGCCGGCGCACCATTGCGGTGGAGGCGGTGCCGACCGGACCGGGCAAGACGTCGCTCGCCAAGGGCGAGATCATCGAGGCGATTCTGCTCGACAGCCAAGCGCCGCGCTCGGGCGACGCGTATCTCAGGTTCATTCCCCGCACCGAGATGGATATCGCGGTGGTCAGCGCCGGCGTGAACCTGACGCTCGACGAGCAAGGTGTCGTCAAGGCGGCCCGCGTGGCGCTGGGCGCCGCCGCGCCCACGGTGCTTCTGGTGCAGGAGGCCGCCGAGGCCCTCATCGGCAGGACGCTGGACGAAGCCGCCCTCGAGCGGCTCGCCAAGGTCTGCTCCGGGGCCTGTCGGCCCATCGACGACAAGCGGGGCACGATCGAGTTCAGACGGAAAGTCGCGGGCGTGCTGGCCAGGCGGGCCGCCACGTCAGCCTACAAGCGTGCAGGAGGCAAGTGATGGCCGGTGTAGCAGTTTCAACCACGATCAACGGCGACAGCGTCGAGTATCTCTGCCAGCCCGACGAGACGCTGCTCGACGTGCTGCGCGACCGGCTCGGGCTGACCGGCGCCAAGGAAGGCTGCGGCACCGGCGATTGCGGCGCCTGCAGCATCATCCTCGACGACCGGCTGGTGTGCTCGTGCCTGGTGCTGGGCGCGGAGGCGCAAGGGCGCCGCGTGGAGACCGTCGAGGGCATGGCGCATGGCGAGCGGTTGCATCCGCTCCAGCAGAAGTTCCTCGAGCACGCCGCGCTGCAATGCGGCGTCTGCACGCCGGGCTTCCTGATCGCGGCGAAGGATCTTTTGGCCAAGAACCCCGACCCGACCGAGGAGGAGATCCGCTTCGGCCTCGCCGGGAATCTCTGCCGCTGCACCGGCTATGACAAGATCGTGCGCGCCGTCCAGGACGCGGCAAGCGTGATGAAGGGAGCCTGACGATGAATTTCGATCCGCGTTTTTCCAATCGCAATTTCGCTTCGGTCGGCACGCGTCCCATCCGTCCCGACGGCGTCGACAAGGTGACCGGCCGCGCCCGCTACGGCGCCGACTTCAACATGGCCGGCCAGTTGGTCGGGCGTGTGCTGCGCAGCCCGCACGCGCACGCCAAAATCAGGAAGATCGACACTTCGAAGGCGGAAAAGCTCGCCGGCGTGAAGGCGGTGATCACCGCGGCCGACCTGCCGGACCTCACCGACGGCGATGCCGCCATGTACGACATCCTCGACAATTGCATGGCGCGCACCAAGGCGCTCTATGACGGCCATGCGGTGGCCGCTGTCGCCGCGATCGACGCCCGCACCGCCAGGCAGGCGCTGAAGCTGATCGAGGTCGACTACGAGGTGCTGCCGCATGTCACCGATGTCGACGAGGCGATGCAGCACCATGCGCCGCTGATCAACGACGCCGTCTTCACCGAGGGGCTGGAGGAAAAGCCGGTCAAGCCGTCCAACGTCACCAAGCGCAGCCAGTTCGGCCATGGCGACGTCCATCAGGGCTTTGGCCAGGCCGACTTCATCGTCGAGCGCTCCTTCAAGACCGAGCAGACGCACCAGGGCTATATCGAGCCGCATGCCTGCGTGGCCAATGTCAGCTCCGACGGCACGGCGGACCTGTGGGTCTGCACTCAAGGCCATTTCGTCTACCGCCAGCACTGCGCCCAGCTGCTGGGCATGGAGGCCTCGAAGCTGCGCGTCACCTCCTCCGAGATCGGCGGCGGCTTCGGCGGCAAGACCCATGTCTGGGCCGAGCCGGTGGCGCTCGCTCTGTCGCGCAAGGCCGGCCGGCCGGTGAAGCTGGTGATGACCCGCGACGAGGTGTTCCGCGCCTCGGGCCCGACCAGCGCCACCTCGATCGACGTCAAGATCGGCGCCCGCAAGGACGGCACGATCACCGCCGCGGAAGCGACGCTGCGCTACACCAGCGGCCCCTATGCCGGCACCTGGGCCGAGATCGGCGCCATGACGGCGTTCGCCTGCTACCGGCTGGAGAACGTCAAGACCGTCGGCTTCGAAGTGCTGGTCAACCGGCCGAAGACCGCGGCTTACCGCGCGCCGTCGGCGCCGATGGCGGCCTTCGCGGTGGAAAGCGCCGTCGACGAGCTCGCCAAGGAGATCGGCATGGACCCGGTCGACTTCCGCATCAGGAACGCGGCGCAGGAAGGCACGCGATCGTCCTACGGCCCGGTCTATGGCCCGATCGGCATCGGCCCGACGCTGGAGGCGGTGAAGAACCATGCCCACATGAAGGCGCCGCTGGGTAAGAACCAGGGGCGCGGCATGGCCTGCGGCTTCTGGTTCAATTTCGGCGGTCAGACCTGCACCGACCTCAACATCGGCATGGACGGCTCGGTCTCGCTTGCCGTCGGAACCGTTGACGTGGGCGGTTCGCGCGCCTCTCTGTCGCTGGTGGCGGCGGAGGAGCTCGGCATCGATTATTCGCAGGTCAAGGCCGTCGTCGCCGACACCTCCAGTCTCGGCTACAACGACATGACGGACGGCAGCCGCGGCACCTTCTCCTCCTCCATGGCGACCATCTCGGCCGCCCGCAACGCCATCAAGGTGCTGCGCGAGCGCGCCGCGCAGATGTGGGACATTTCCGTCGACGACGTGGTCTGGGAACAGGGCCATGCGGTGGCCAAGGGCGAGAAGCACGGCAATCTCGGCAAGCTGTCGCTGAAGGAGATCGCGGCGCAATCTGGCAAGACCGGCGGGCCGATCGCCGGCCATAGCGAACTCGTTGCGGACGGCGCCGGCGTCTCCTTCGCCACCCATATATGCGACATCGAGGTCGACCCCGACACCGGCTCGACCAGGGTGATCCGCTATACCGTGGTGCAGGATGCCGGCAAGGCGGTGCACCCGACCTATGTCGAGGGCCAGTACCAGGGCGGTGCCGCGCAAGGCATCGGCTGGGCGCTCAACGAGGAGTATATTTACGGCAAGGACGGGCGGCTGCAGAACGCCGGCTTCCTCGACTACCGCATCCCGGTCTGCTCCGACCTGCCGATGATCGACACGCAGATCCTGGAAATTCCCAACCCCAACCACCCCTATGGCGTGCGCGGCGTCGGCGAAACCTCGATCGTGCCGCCGCTGGCGGCGATCGCCAATGCGGTCTCGAACGCCGCCGGCGTGCGCATGACCCACATCCCGATGTCGCCGCCGCGCATCCTGGCGGCGATCGAGGCGGAACGGGAAGGCTGATGGTCCAAGTGACGCTCTGGGGGGCGCTTGCCGCGACCGCCGGAGGCCAGAGCAAGGTCGAGGTCGAGGCCAAGGACATCAGGGAGCTGTTCAGGAAACTGGCTGAACAGTATCCCGGCCTCGAGCCGTTGATCGATAGGGGGATCGCGGTGGCGATCGACGGGGTGATTTATCGGGATACGTGGGGGAAGAAGCTGCCGCCGGGGGCGGAGATTTTTTTGTTGCCGCGGTTGGCTGGGGGGTGAGGAGAAAAAGATCCGCAGCCTCGATGTCAGCGAGCTGGCCGGGGCGCAGAGTTGGGGACGGCGCCAAATCAGCACTTGTCCTCTGCGATGTCCGCTTCTAACCCACAGTCGGGATTGCTACCCAGTCGTCACCACCTGGGCCACTTGTCACTGCTGGATTTCCGGGAAGCGGGCTCCTGTCGGTTGCCGGCATCTTCCCACAAACTGCTTGGTCTCGCGGGCTGGCTTCAGCCCTTTTTAGCATAGCCTGCAGTGGCGATCGACCGGACGAGCTATCGGCATACATGGTCACGCTACACCTGGACGCGGCTACGAGGCTTTACAGCCACCCGGCTGAGAATCTCGTCATAGATCGCCGGATTATCCTCCATCGTGACTGTGACAGCCAAACCATAGGAAATGGCGTCATCGAGAGCAGGACCCTGATCCTTCTCTCTCTGGATTTGGAACGAGATTGAACTGCCTGCAGCTAGGTGCCCGAATGCTTGGCCAGACCACCGGCGATGGATTAAGGTTCCAGCCTCGGTTTGCGTCCACGGTGGTTCGACGGCTGGTGCTACGCCCACTGCGCTTTTCACATTATCCGAAAGTGGGATTACTCGGAGCTTGGACGCCCTGTAGGATTGATGGCCTGGTCGCGTTGGCGAGAACCACGCAAGTGTTGCCCTGACAGCCCGAAGCGCAGCGGTTCCACTAAAGTCGTTAGGCACTGGTAATCGATACTCGACTGCTCCCTGGGGCAATAGACGGCCAGCCGCCCATAGCGTTGCCCGATCAGCGGCGCAACTCAACGCGTCGGGTGGCCATACGAACCCGTAACCGAGATGACGGGACACCTCTCTACGCATTTGGTTCCAGTTCACCTGAACTGGAAACTTTGTTGCGATGATGAACTCGTCAGAGGTGTTCCACGTCGCGGGATGGGCAAGAAGGGCTTTAAGCAGCACGGCCTTTTGCGAGTTGGGCAAAGCCGTGAACGTATCGCCATACTCTCGCTCAAGGACCTCATAGATCAAATGAGCAGTGTGGGTTGCGTATGCAGCTGAGGCGCTCGATCCAAGTGTCCACGCGCTATAGTCTTGAGCTTGGCCCGGAAGGCTCGGTGCAGCGACACGAATGCCGCCGAAGCGTGTACCTCGTGCGTTAGGACTTACATTCACGGGCTGATTGGCGGGAGCCAAAATGAGATGCTCGCGCCCTCCCGGAAACAGTACATCGGGCTTAACTGCGCTCTTGTGCCCATGCCCCAGCGCTGATGACACGTTCGGCATATCGCACTCAGGAAACCCGATGTAGCGCCCGTTTGGCAACGGCAGCGCATCGAGGCTGTCTCGGTGCCATGCTCCAACCGACAAAGCGTTCACACTCTCAGCGGGTGCGAGCAAACGCCGATCTGCCTTCACCCCGTCCAGAGCTCGAAGCAACGCAGACCTGCGTGAAGCGTCGGTCGATGCACGGAAATTGTCAGCATGCTGATAGTCGTGAAGCTGTAACGACCTCCCAACATTCCCGCTCGAGATAATGAACAAGACACCATATCTAAATGAAAGGTAATCAATCGCCCGCGCCCACGCTGAAACTCGACCACTGTACTGCTTATTTGGATCGCCAAGCGATAAGTTCACGACCACGATTTGATCGTGGCCCTCTTCCCGCATGGTCCTGACCGCCTCAACCATAAGATCGATCACCAGTCGGTCATCGACGAAGCGCTCCCGCGAGTTACCCAATGGGTCCGGCGCTGGCCCATACATAACGGCGCGGAAGTACAGTTTTCGGCCTATAGGCTGGGAGACGACATTACGATCACCATGAACAACGATAGAGGCCATAGCAGTACCATGGACCCGAGGCCCAACTGCTAAAGCCTCAAGATCCTGCGGATCGGAAACGCTCAGCCAATTGGCAATCCAAGGGTGAGATTGCAGGGGAACAGCGTCGAAAATTGCCACAACAGGCTGCTCATTCAGCTCCGGCTGCTCAAAAGCATCGGCCTGTTCTCCTTCACCCGGCTCGATAGTCGTGCTGCTGCTCTGGGGCATGATGGACAGTACTGGATCCAGTCCGGCCAAGCTGTTGTCTTGCAGCGCCGCAATTCGAGCTACCTCATCACGGGGTAGATCGATTAGGAGCGCGTGATAGTCGAAGTCTACGTGTCTGGCCTCACTCACAACTTCACCGCCAGCTTCCGCAATGGCGGTTCGGACAGTCGCAACTGCCATTTGAGCGGTCTCAGTCGCCCGCCTAAAGACTAACTCGCATTCCAATCTAATCAGTTCGCCGGGCAAGGCTGCTTCGGCAGCGTCCGCAAGCAGAGACTGATCGATGGGTCGGACTCGATCTCGGGGACCCCACGGTCGGATGTCTCTCAGACGCAAAAACAGCTGCCTCCACGGAGCAAACCCGTAGGGTAAAACTGCCCCGCGCTGCCAAATTTGCCAAAGTGAAACTATCTGGCGCAACGCGGCGAGATCCGGCACCAATAGATAGACCTGCGGGTCTTCATCTAGCTCGTCGGGGTCGAGAAGGTCCTCACCCGCAAACGTCAGGCCTTCGATCTTGCCAACAGCCTTCACGAAATCGGTTACGGAACCCGTGACTTCAAAAACAAGTAGACGCTCGGGAGCAAGACCGTCGGGCTGACCTTGGACGGGCTGCGGCGCACCGTCTAAGAAGTCCCGCAGGCGTTGGAACTTCGGTCCTAGCCGCTCACCTTGCGCATCTGCCTCGATTGTGCGCGACGGCTTAGCGTTTCCGTGACCCGGTTGCCTGACGCTTTCCTCTGGATTGTCGAGCTTGAGGATCGGCTTTGTTGGATCGGCCTGCACTTGTTGTTTGCCCCACCCGTTCCGACCAGTGCTGTGTCTCCTGTCGGATTATTGTTTCCAGTGACCTCGATCCAGCAGATAAAATGTGTCCGCGCCGGACTGTCTGGCAGAACTCCACTATCTCAGCAAAGCTCGCCGGTTCAAGTTGTTTAGCCAACGCCTCAGGCGAAATTGACAGCTTTTCGTCCCAGGTATCGAAGTATCTGGCGATCAGAACTGCGACCTGTCGCCAGTCGGGCTGCGGAACATGTAGTCGCATTTGAAATCTGCGCCAAACCGCGCTGTCCAATAATGCATGGTGATTAGTGGCAGCTACAGCGACGACGTAGCTCGGAAGCTGATCAATCTGCATTAGAAGAAAAGACACGACGCGCTTGATTTCACCGGTCTCGTGGGTATCGCCTCTTTCTTTGCCGATGGCGTCGAACTCGTCAAAAAACAGTACGCAGGCCGTTGTCCTGACGTAATCAAACAGCTTGCGTAGTCTTGTGTTTGTTTCGCCGAGATATGACCCGACCAATGCATCGTATCTGACAGTGAACAATGGAAGGGCGAGAGCTTCGGCGATAGCCTCAGCAACCGAGGTCTTTCCGTTGCCGGGAGGACCAGAGAGGAGCATTGTGTGACGTGGCTGTACGCCGTGCGACCTCAGAAGGTCCGCTCTGCTCTGCTCCTCAACTAAGTTTCGCACCTGTTGGGTGACAGGGAGCGGCAAGATGAGTTCAGATAGTTGACGCTGCGGAATGGTCTCGAGAATGATGTCGCGACCGGGCGCGAGGGGCTGCCGGGCTTCCAATTTACCAACGGCAGGGACCGAGTTTATTACACGCTGAAGGCGGTCGGCCAGAATGTTGTGCTGCTTGGATTTTTCCTCGGCAACCAACGCTTCCACTGACGCACGCAGGGTTGCCTGATCGCCCTCAGCGCCTGCCCGGACAATGGAAAGTAGTAGGTCGCTTCGCGCCATCAGCTCAACTTTCGGCCGTACTGAGCCTCTCAAAAATTGGTAAACGAAGCCCTGCATAACATGGCGTTCGTCCTGCCGGTCGCAACGCGAATTGGAACGCAAACTCCGGAAAGAGGACTGGTGCCGACAGCCTAAGGGGATTTGCGCCGGATTGCCATGCGATATTTCGTCAAACTCACAGCTCCTGACACGACGGCTTTTTGACACGCGAGGAAGCAGTCTTTCCGCTCCCGGCCAAATCAGACAGTTGTCTTCAGCTAAGTCGGGTCACTATCAGACTTAATTTATTCAACCACCACTCGTTCGTCCCTACACCCCCAGCGTCGGCTCCGTATTCACCTCCAGCGCCTCCTCCGCCTCGTCCTCCTCGCCAAGCACCTCGCCATGCACGCCCAGCGCCCGCCCGATCCAGATTGGGTCGACCAAGTGGTCGCGTTTGGGGTTGGTCGTGTTGGGGTGGATGAGGATGCTCAGGCCGCCATGGTTCAGCATCAGCCAGGGAACCAGCGTAGCGAAAATTTCTGTGGCGAAGGAGATTTGGTACATGGCCTGCTGATGCGGGCCGACCGGATCGTCGCGCCAGTTGCCCAGGCGCACGCGGAAGCGTTCGCCGATGCGCTGGCGCAGCCATTCGGCGTGCTGTCGCTGCGCCTCTCCGTCATAGTAGATGTGGGCGTGATAGCTGGCGATCTCGGCGAGCGGCCTCGGCTGCCCGGCCGGCGTTGAACTGGCTTTGCTCATTCCGGTGCTCCCTTCGCCTGTTGCCTGGCGAAACTCTAACCGAAGCACGGACGCCTTGTCTGTAGCCGTGATCAGCCGGCGCGTTTCCAGCCGGCGATGACAAGGCCCGGTCCGACCTTCTCGTTGGCCACAGGTCCGCCGCATGGCGGTGGATGCCCAGGCCGTGCGAGTTGGCGGTCCAGACTGCGGTCGCTTGCAGCGCCTACAACGCCATGCCGCATTCAGATGTCTGCTTTTGGGTAAGCGCAATCAACGTCGTGCGGCCGGCTTGCAGCGCATCTTGTCCATCCGGCCGTCAACTGACGAGGGCAATGACCGGCGCTAGCTGCATTTAGCTTCGCAGCCATTGCGTGATCCCCCTCGGTGCGCTTCTATCCGTGCCGGGCCATCGGGGGTAATCATTTGTCTGCCAGGAACCAAACGTCGACCGGTCACGAAGCGAGCGAGGCCGGTTGGCTCGACCTTCATTTCGAATCGTCGCGCCCCGAATATGAGGCGGCCTTGCTCGACGCCGGCATTCGCCCGGGCTGGCGCGTGCTCGATGCCGGTTGCGGCAGCGGCGGCTTCCTGCCGCTCATCTCCAGCGCCGTCGGCCCCTCCGGCTTCATCGCCGCACTCGACCTCGCGCCCGAAAACATCGCCCGGGTCGCGGCGCTCGCGGGCACGTTGTCCGAGCCGCAGGAAATCGCCACGTATGTCGGCAGCATCCTGTCGCTGCCCTTCGCCGACGCCTCGTTCGATTGCGTCTGGTCCGGCAATGTCATGCAGTATCTGACGCCGGCCGAGTTCGAGCTTGCCGTCGGCGAGGCCAGGCGCGTGCTGAAGCCGGGCGGCATCTTCGCCGTCAAGGATTTCGATTCGACCATCCTGCAGATCCTGCCCATGGACCGGGCGCTGCTGGCGCGCTTCATGGCGGCCAGGCTCCAGGGTTTCCGCGACCGGGGCGTGCTCGGCACCGATTGCGGTTCGACGCTTCCGGCGCGCCTGCGCCAGGCTGGCCTGGAGGTCGTCAGCCGCAAGGGCTGGCTGGTCGAGCGCTGGGCGCCCGCGCCTCGCTTCACGCGCGACTATGTTGCCGACCTGCTGGCCTATTTTGCCAGCGTCGCGCCGAGCTATGCCCTGCCTGATGCCGACCAGGCCTATTGGCAGGACCTGAAGCAGCGGCCGGATCGCCTGCTCGACGATCCGGACTTCTGCTACCGCGAGTTCTTCGTCATGGCGGTTTGCCAGACATAGCGCTCCGCCGCGACGGCCGAAGCCGCGGCGCTGCGCAAGGCCCCAGGCAAACCCGGTTCCGAGAACGAGACTGAGCCAAGCCGCATTCGCCAGCTCTCCACTCAAATGGCCGGCTTTCGAGCGAATTTCTTCGCGAACCGTTAATTCGGCCGTGCTGTTAATAA
The DNA here is from genome assembly GCF_006441495.1 of Mesorhizobium sp. B2-6-4. NCBI lineage: Bacteria > Pseudomonadati > Pseudomonadota > Alphaproteobacteria > Hyphomicrobiales > Phyllobacteriaceae > Mesorhizobium > Mesorhizobium sp. B2-6-4. The sequence continues at coordinate 165,982 of NZ_VFUE01000005.1, read as the reverse complement.
GCATCTGCTAATGAACTGGTTCGCGCGGGGGTACGCAATGACCAAGAATCTCGGCAATGCACGCTATGTGCCGCCAAAGGAACAGCAAGGCTCGGCCCTCGGCAAGGTCGCGCCGGCCTTGTTTCCGCTGGCCGTGGTGGCGCTGGGCTATGTGATCGGCAGGCAGTTCTTCGGCCTATAGGCTCGGCCATCAGGCACCGGTTTCGGCCGCGGCTTCGGGCCTTGCTTCGGCGCGGATGCGGTCGCTTGCCACGAGCACGACCGGGCAGGGGACGGCGGCCAGCACCGCCATGGCGGTGTCGCCGAAGAACAGTTCCTCGCCCGGCCGCTGCGTGACGCCCATCACCACCATCGCCGCCCCCTTGGCCACTTCCCTGGCGATCGCCTTGTCGGGGGTGGCGCGGGCGCGGATGGCGGTATCGACGGCAACGCCGTAGCGGTCGGCGAGATCGACGACGTCCTTGAGCACCGCCTCCTCGCGGCGGTGCGAAACGGTGCCTTGCCGGGCGCCTTTGCGCGCCTGCGAGACATAAAGCACCTTGACCCGCGCCCGGTGCGGCCTTGCCAGCGCCAGGGCGAAATCGGCGGCGCGGCGCGACACTTCCGTGCCGTTGACGGGCACCAGGATGGTGGTGCCCGCGCGCAGCACCGGCATCTTGCCCCCGGCGCCGGCACCGTTCAGCACCAGGCAGAGCGGACCGTCGAAGCCGCTCGTCATGTCGTTGAGCGCCTCGGTGAACGATCCCTTCTCGGTCAGCATGGCCTCCAGCCCGACCAGCAGCAGGCCATAGCCCTTGCGCGCCTCCTCGGCGATCGTCCGCGCGGTCGCTTCGCGTTCGCTGCGGGCGGTGAGATGCACCTTCTCGACCGGCGTGTCCTCGGCCTTGCTGACCGCTTTGGCGCTTCTGGCGGCGCCCTTCTTGACCTCCTTCAAGGCACGCTCCGGGCCCTTGTCGCGGGCCGGGCCGGCAAGCCTGCCGTCCTTGAGGTGGAGAAGCGTGGTCGGCATGCCGCTGCCGCCGCCGACCAGGCCTGCGAGATAGGCGGTGAACTTGCCGACGGGGCTGTCGTCGACCAGCAGCAGCAGCCGCTCCAGCTTGGAGACGAAGCCGCGCTCGTCGAGCAGCTCGCGGTCGACGCGCTGCTTCTCGGCGTCTTCGACGGGCAGCCGGCCGAGCGCCCAGCGCAGCATGGGCGGCATGGCGAGCGTGGTGATGACAGCCATGGTGACGATCATGGTGAACAGATTGTGGGACAGGATGTTCATCGACAGGCCGATCGAGGCGACGATCACTTCGGTCGAGCCGCGCGCGTTCATGGCGCTGCCGACGGCGGTCGCCTCCTTCAGCGTCATGCCGGCGAAGCGGCCGCCGATGAAGGCGCCTCCGAACTTGCCGATGCTGGCGATGAGCACCAGCGCCAGCGTCAGCAGCGCCAGCGTCGGGTCGGCGAGCACGGTGAGGTCGGCCGAAAGCCCGGCCATGCCGAAGAAGATCGGCATGAAGAGCGCCGTGATGACGCCGCGCAACTGGCTCTCGATGTGGCTGGACAGGATCGGCGATTCGCCGACCAATATGCCGGCGACGAAGGCGCCGAGCACGGTATGGACGCCGATCAGGTTGGTGATCAGCGCCATCACGCCCATGATGATCAGGATGACCGATATGACGGCATATTCGCTGCGGAAACTATCGTTGCTCCAGCGGATCAGCGTAAACACCAGCCGGCGGCCGATGGTGAAGGAGAACACCATGAACAGCGCCACTTCGGCCACCGTGACCACCAGCGGCACGATTTGGAGGCTGCCGTTGGTGGCGATGCCGAAGGTGACGGCGATGATCAGCCAGCCGATCGTGTCCTCGATGATGGCCGAGGAGATGATGACCTGGCCGAGATTGCGGCGCATGAAGTTCATCTCGCGCACCACCATGGCGACGATCTTGACCGAGGAGATCGACAGGGCCGTGCCCAGGAAAAGCCCGGCGACGACGCGCTCGCCGGGGTCGGGCAGCAGCGTGCCGGGCAGGAACTGCGCCAGCGCGAAACCGCAGGCAAAGGGCACGACGACGCCGGTGACCGAGATCGAAAAACACGCCGCGCCCACCCGGCGCACCAGGCGCAGATCCGTCTCCATGCCGGTGAGCAGCAGGAGCAGCAGGACGCCGAGCTGGGAGACCGCCTCGATCATGCTCTTCTGCGCGGGGTCGGTCGAGAAGATCAGCTGCTGCGCGCCGGGCCAGAGCCAGCCGAACAGCGAAGGCCCCAGCAGGATGCCGCCGATCAGCTGGCCCATGATCGCCGGCTGGCCGTAGCGCTGGAAGATTTCGCCCAGGCCACGGCCGACCAGAAGCAGAAGCACGATCTCGGCGACGAAAACGCCCTCCGCCGAGCCGCCCATGCCCGCTGCGGGGCTGCTTGCCTGGGCGGCCCAGGCCGGGCCTGCTAAGGCAAGGACGGCGGAAGGGATGAGAATGGCAGGAAGAAATCTCGTTTGCGGCCAGTGCCTAGTCATCCAACCCCTCAACGCGGATCAAGTCCGCTGCGCATAAACGTGCAATGCCGCGCAAGGTTGCGGCGGGTCGGGCCAATCTGTTCGGGCCAATCTGTCGGGGTAAGTGCCGACATAGGAGACAGCGCTCTTCTCCCCGTCGCTATACGGGGAGGAGGTGCCGGCAGACGGATGAGGGCAGCGCCGACATGGGAAAAATACAGGATCCAGATGCTATTTGCCGAAAGCTTGGCGCCGCCCCTCATTGTCCTGCCGGACATTTCTCCCCGTATAGTGACGGGGAGAAAGGCCCATACCGGCTGGACGCCGCCCGCGGATTGCTTCGCCAATTGTCGGCGTAGCGGCCGCGATCGGCGATCTAGCCCGACTTCTTGGCGCCCTCCGGCAAAGCACCCTCAGGCGGCGGCTCCGGGCCGAAGACGCTGCGGCCGCCGAGCAGGTGCGACTGGTCGAACTCGCCGGCGACGATCTCCTTCAGGCTCGGGCCGGTGACGTAGCGCTCCAGTCGCCGCGCCTGGCCGTCGAGCCGCTGCAAGGCGGCTAACTCCTCCTCGCGGCCGAGCTTGGCCTTGGCGACCGCCGATTTCATGACGGCGATGGTCTCATCATAGACCTTCAGCGGCACCGGGAAGGGATGCCGGTCCTTGCCGCCATGCGCCAGCGAGAAGCGCGCGGGGTCGGAAAAGCGGCACGGGGCGCCATGCACCACCTCCGCCACCATCGCCAGCGCCCGCACGGTGCGGGCGCCGACGCCCGGAACCAGCAGCAATTCGGGAAAGTCCGTCGGGCCGCTCTCGATGGCGGCGGAGATGTTGCCGTGCAGCCGGCGCATGACGATGTCGCTTTCGCGCACGTCATGGTGCGCCGGCATGACCAGATTGGGCAGCATTGGTTGTGCACTGTCGCGCTTTGCTTCAGTCGCCGCAGGCTCGATGGCGGCGAATTCGTGCACGATCCGGTCGGGACCGAGCTGGCGCAGAAGATCGAGCTGGCCGCTGCGCGAGGCCTCGGCGCGATGGTCGGTGAGGTTGACGATCTCGCCCTGCCGCTCGCCCTCGATGGCCGCGTGCGGCTGGTCGACGAAACTCTTCAACCCTTCCGACAACCAGTGGTAACGGCGCGCCTGCCTTCTGTCGCCGTTCATGCCTTGCTGGACGACCACCCAGCGGCTGTCGTCGGTGACGATGAAGCCGTGCAGATAGAGGTCGAAACCGTCCTGCACGGCGGCGCTGTCGACCTTGGCGACCAGGCGGCTGGCCGTGGCAAGGGCCGCGCCGTCGAAGCCCACGCGTTCGCCGATCATCTCCAGCTCATGCGGCGTCTTGCGCGAATGAGCGCCGCGTCCGCCGCAGACATGGATGCCGAGCTCGCCCGACAGCGGCGTCAGCCCGCGCTTCAGCGCGCCGATGACGCTGGTGGTGATTCCGGACGAATGCCAGTCCATGCCCATCACCGCACCGAAGGACTGGAACCAGAAGGGATGCGCCAGCCGGCGCAGCAGCTCGTCGCGGCCATAATGGTGGACGATCGCCTGGCACAGCACCGCGCCGAGCCGCGTCATGCGGTCGCCCAGCCATTTCGGGACCCGTCCGCCATGCAGCGGCAGGTCGGCGCTGCCGCTTCGCTGCGTCACTTGTTTCGATGCTCCGTGGCCGGCCGCCCGAGGACCGGATCTGTCCCTCTAGATGGCATCCATGCGGCTATTTTCCAAGCCGGCACGCAGGCGCTCATTCGCGGTTTGATTCAGGATGGCGCCTCACCCGGTTGTTCGCAAAGCGTTTTTGTCCATCGCGGACTAGACATGCACGTCTCCGAAGGAGAGTTCGCCGTTGTCGTCGGGCGTCAGTGAGGCGACGGCCAGCAGGCCGGCAAAGAGGATGGCGACCAGCGTGACGATGACCAGGCCGGGCACGGGACCCAGGGCGGCGGCGCTGACGGCCTCGCGCAATGTGCCGACGAAACCCACCGGCGCGGCCCGATCGAGCAGGCTCGGCGTCGATAGTTTGAGGATCCAGGCGAGCAGCAGGATCAGCATCATATGGATGTAGTTGCGGCGCAAACGGCGCGCCAGCGCCACCCGCTGCGAGACCAGAAATTTCGGCGTGCGCAGGCTTTCGCCGACGATCAGCAGCCAGTCCGAGGCGAAGTCCGGCTGCGGCGAGAATATCTGCGCGAAATAGTGGCGCTCGAACTGGCGCACGCGGGCGCGGTAGACGTCAAAGAAGCGGTAACGCCGTGCCTCGATCCACAGCAACAGCAGCACCAGCAGCATGGCGAACAGCAGCACGCCGTGATGGGCACTGGCCGTCGACAGCGACACCGACAGCATCGCGGCCACGACGGTGATCGCCCAATTGCTGGTCCTGTCGATACGGTCGCGCCATCCCGCCATGCGGGCAATCTCGGCGCGATGGAAATGCGACATCACGGTGACCATTTCGCCAGGCGTAAGTGTCCTGCCGACGGGCGTTGCCGGCGCATCGTTCATAGTTCCCTCCCAACCCTATGGAACGCCTCGAACGCGATCTCGTTCCGCCGACGGCGGCTCGCGCCAACCCAGGCGGACTTTCGGCCAATTCTATCGCGACGGTGGTGCGCCGAGTCTTTTCAAACGCTTGGGCAGGTCCGCTCAGCTTCTGAGTCCGGGTCCGAGTGGCTCTGGCTCTTGAGAATCCCTTTGCCTTGGGCAACATGACGAACATGAACAAGCCGATTTCCACCGCATCGCCGCGCAAGGCGGCGATGGCGCTGACGGAGGCGCTGGTCGCCCGCACCTTGCGCGCGGTCGAGGATGCCGGGCCGACGCCGGGCATGGTCTACATGACCGACGCCGACTATGCGCGTTTCAGCGACGAAATCCTGGCCGATGCGCCGGCCGGGCCGCTGAAACTGTTCGCCTATGGCTCGCTGCTGTGGAAGCCGGCGGGCGAGGTGAGGGGCGGCGAGCGCGCGGTGGCGACCGGCTGGCACCGCTCCTTCTGCTTCACCGTGCAGCGGTTTCGCGGCACGATCGAGCAGCCCGGCCTGATGATGGCGCTCGACCGTGGTGGCCAATGCCAGGGCATGGTGTTCGAGATCGCGGAGCCGGTTGCCGACAATCTCGAGGCGCTGCTGCGCCGCGAGATGACCATCCTGCCCGCCGTCAACGTGCCGCGCTGGCTGCGGGTCAGGACCGAGGGCGGCATGTGCCGCGCGCTCGGCTTCGTCGTCGATCCCGCCAATACGCGCTATGTCGGCAGGCTGGACAAACCGGCGATCGCGGCGACGCTGGCCCGGGCCGCCGGCCATTGGGGCTCGGGCGCGCAATATCTGTTCGAGACCATCCGCCACCTCGACGCCTGCGGCATTCGCGATCGCAACCTGTGGCAGTTGCAGGCATTGGTGGCCGAGGAGATCAACCGCGTCCACGCCACGGCTTAGCGATCGGCGTCCCAGCGCAACGCGATCCGGAAGTTCCAGACGCTTTCCCGCCCCTCCAAATCTTCCGCTTGACGAATACATATCCCGACGGTTATACGTCCATCAATAGCCAACGGGTTATCGATTAAATGCCGGATGCTCATGATGCGCTCTTCAGGACGCTCGCCGACCCGACGCGGCGCGCCATCTTCGAACGGCTGTGCCGCCAGGGAGAGCAGACGGTGGGAGCGCTGACGATCCAGTCGGGGGTCTCGCAGCCGGCCGTGTCGAAGCATCTGGGCGTGCTGAAGCAGGCCGGGCTGGTGCGCGACCGCCATGAAGGCCGCCAGACGCATTACAGCGCGCAGCTCGGCGCGCTGGCGCCGCTGATGGACTGGACGCGTGAGATGGCCGGGTTCTGGGAAAGCCGGTTCGACGATCTCGAGGATCTGCTCAAAAGGATGGACCAGTGAACGACAGTGCCGCCGAGACCCGCACTGTCGTCGTCGAGCGGCAGATTTCGCATCCGCCGGAAAAACTCTGGCGCGCACTGACGCAACCGCATCTGATTGAGGAGTGGCTGATGAAGAACGATTTAAATCCGGTCGTGGGCCATCGCTTCAACCTCAGCACCGCCTGGGGCGGCGTGCTGGATTGCGAGGTGCTTGCCGTCGAGCCGCACAAGACGCTGTCCTACACGTGGAACCTCGCGCACCAGGACCCGGCCTTCGATCTCAGGAGCGTGGTGACCTTCACGCTCACCCCGACGCCTGCCGGGACCCATCTGCGCATGGAGCAGTCCGGTTTCCGGCCCGAGCAGAGGCGGGCCTACGGCGGCGCCAAGATGGGATGGCCGAAATTCCTGGAGAAGCTGGAAGAGCTCCTGGCACGGACGGACTGAGGTCGGTCGGCACGGTCATAGCAAGACTGTTCGAGGGCAGCCCGGAGCAAACGAACCTATGGAGGATATGCGATGAAGATCAAATTGACCCGCGTCTATGTGGACGACCAGGAGAAGGCACTTGCCTTCTACACCGACGTGTTGGGCTTCACCAAGAAGGCCGATTTCAGCAACGGTCCGTTTCGCTGGCTGACCGTGGCTTCGCCGGACGAGCCTGAGGGAACCGAGCTGCAGCTTGCGCTGAACGACAACCCGGCGAACAAGGCCTACCAGCAGGCCTTGTTCAAGCAGGGCCAGCCGGCGCTGATGCTCTTCACCGACGACATCAAGGCCGATCACGAGCGCATCAAGGCGCGGGGCGCGGCCTTCGCCATGGCGCCGACCGAAGTGACCGGCTCGACCATAGCGCAGCTCAACGACAGCTGCGGCAACCTCATCCAGATCACGCAGCTGGCGCGCTGGTAAGCGGCGTTTCGTTCATTTTCCAGGAGGAGATAGCATGGATTGGAACAAATGGGTCCGGCAAACGCATCGCTGGCTGTCGATCATTTTCACGGGGACCGTCCTCGCCAACTTCGTCGCCATGGGCTTGGGGCAGCCGCCCGCCTGGGTGGTCTATTCGCCGCTGCTGCCGCTGTTCCTGCTGCTGTTCAGCGGCCTCTACATGTTCGTGCTGCCATACGCCGCCAAGCGGCTTGACGGGCGGCAGCGCGCGAGCCAGTAAGGACGGGATGGATGGCGAAGAGGCAGGGGCAATCAGCCAAAGGCGCCGCCAGGCCTGCAACCGCCGGTCCGGTCCTGCTTTCTGGCGGCAATCCGCAGATCGCCAAGGGCGAAGGCAACGCGCCCGTCCAGGCCTATATCGCGGCCATGCCGGGCTGGAAGAGCGAGGCCGGCGGCCGCCTCGACGCGCTCATCGAGCGTGCCGTGCCTGATGTGCGCAAGGCCGTCAAATGGAACTCGCCCTTCTATGGCGTGGAAGGCGAGGGCTGGTTCCCTCAGCTTTCATTGCTTCACGAAATACATAAAGGTAGCCTTCTTCCGCGGCATGTCGCTGGACCCGGTGCCGCCTGGCCAGTCCAAAAGCAAGGACACGCGTTACCTTGACATTCATGAGGACGACCAGTTCGACGAGGCCCAGTTCACCGAGTGGGTGAAACAGGCGAGCCGATTGCCCGGCGAACGGATGTGAGATTTGTACGCCGGGCCCGGATTTGCCGCCCGCGACAGAGCGCCTATGATCGGGCGGACGGGGCGGTGACCGCCCTCAAGCCTGAAGGAGAACGGACATGACGAAGAGCGGGTCGCCAGAAGGCAGGTCTCCTTCGCAGCTCATAGACGGCAGGATCGAGGAACTCGGCGACTGGCGGGGCGAGATGCTGAGCCGGCTGCGCGGCCTGATCCGGCAGGCCGACCCCGAGATCGTGGAGGAGTGGAAATGGCGCGGGGTCCCGGTGTGGGAGCATGCCGGAATGATCTGCACCGGCGAGACCTACAAGAACGTCGTCAAGCTGACCTTCGCCAAGGGTGCGGCGCTGCCCGATCCGTCGCGCCTGTTCAACTCCAGCCTGGAAGGAAACACCAGGCGCGCCATCGATTTCCAAGAGGGCGAGGAGGTCGACGAGGAAGCGTTCAAGGCGCTTATCCACGCCGCCGTCGCTCTGAACAAGTCAAAGGCCCGGCGATAGGCTCCGTGTGACTGGCACCGAAGACGCGGCGGGCAGAACGAAGCCTGTGGCGCTCCTTCGCGCCCTTCTGGCCTCATCCGTCCCTCAGCCACACCAGCATCTCGCCGGGCTCGCGGTTGTCCCAGGCGAAATAGGGGATGGCGGTCAGCCGCGTCTGTCTGGCAGCGGGCGGGTCGGTGCGGTAAAGCCCGTTTTGCCAGCCCTCATCGGTGTCGGCCAGCGCTGTGGTCGAAAGCGCCACCACGCCGCCCAGCAGGTCCGGCTCGTCATGCGCCTCGATGCTTGCGGTGCGCGGCAATGCGATGCGGTGCAGGCTGCCGTCATTGTCGGTCGCCTCGACGCAGTAGATCAGCGGGCCACGCGACAGCGCGACGCGGCCGGCGTCCTGGCGCACCTGCGGGTTGGCGTAGAGCCGTTCGATCGGCATTTCGAGATCGAGGCGGACGCTATCGCCCTTCTTCCATGTGCGCCGGATCGCCGCGTAGCCATCGCTGGTGACGTCCTCGAGCTTCACCGTCTCGCCATTGACCTTGAGCGCCGCGCCAGCGCTCCATGCCGGCACGCGCAGATGCAGGGTGAACGCGACCGGCGCCTGCGGCTCGATGGTGATGGCGACCGCGCCGTCCCAGGGGTAGCGGCTCGCCTGCGTCAGTGCCACCGGCACGCCCGCTATGTCGAAACGAGCGGTGGAATCGCCATAGAGATGGACGGCAAGCGCGTCGTCCGCCAGGCTGTAGAAATAGCTGCCGATGGAGGCCACCATGCGCCCGATATTGGGCGGGCAGCACGGGCAGCGGTGCCATTTCCATCTGTTGTGCCGGCCCCGGCTTTCCAGCGGGTTTTCGTAGAAGAACAGCGAGCCGTCGAGCGACAGGCCCGAGATCGAGCCGTTGTAGAGCGCCCGCTCCATGATATCGGCGTAGCGGGCGTTCGGCCCCATGCCGAGCATGCGGCTGGCCCAGAACACCAGGCCGACGGCGGCACAGGTCTCGGCGTAGGCGCTCTCATTGGGCAGGTCGAAATCGCTGGTAAAGCCCTCATTGTGCGCCGACGGCCCGAGCCCGCCGGTGATGTAGAGGTTCTTGCTGGTGAGATCGTCCCACAGCCGGTCGAGCGCCACCCGCAAGCTGTCGTCGCCATATTCGGTGGCGATGTCGGCCATGCCGGAATAGAGATACATCGCCCTGACCGCATGACCGACGACCTTGTCCTGCTCGCGCACCGGAATGTGCGACTGGCTGTATTCATAGGTCTTGAAATGATAGGCCTTGGGATCGGTGCCGCGGGCGCGCGCCTCCTCGTCGAAATAATGCGGTTGCTGGCCGCGCTGGTCGATGAAGTATTTCGCCAGCTCCATGTATCTGTTCTCGCCAGTCACCCGCGCCAGCTTCACCAGCGCCAGCTCGATCTCCTCATGGCCGCAATAGCCCTTCTTCTTGCCCGGCTCGGGCCCGAGCACCGAGGCGATATGGTCGGCATAGCGGCACATGACGTCGAGCAGCTTGCGCTTGCCGGTCGCCTGGTAATAGGCGACGGCGCCCTCGATCAGGTGGCCGGCGCAATAGAGCTCGTGGCAATCGCGCAGATTGGTCCAGCGCAGGCCGGGCTGGATGCGCTGGTACCAGCTCGAGAGATAGCCGTCCGGCTGCTGCAGCTTTTCGTAGAGGTCGATGACGGCGTCGATCTTCTTCTCCAGCTCCGGGTTCTTGGCGCGGTAGAGCGAATAGGCCGCCGTCTCGATCGTCTTGCCCCAGTCGGAGTCCCAGAACATCTGCGTCGTCACCGTCGAGCCGGTGAAGCCGGGGGAAGCCGCCTCGTCGGGCGAAGGGGAATGGAACGGGATGACGACGCCGGGCGAGGGCCGGTCCGGATCGATCTGCTCCAGCATGCCCGCCTCGACGCAGCGGTCGTAGAGGATATTGGCGGTGCGCGCGGCGACGGCATCGGCACGGTCGCCCCAGAAGCCGTGCACGTCGACCTGCGGCACCGGTAGCGGCCGGAAGGCGAGTTTGGGCCTGGAGGCGCTGGCAGGCCTGGCAGAAGACGATGCGGTCATGAACTTACTCCATTCGATCGATCACTTGACGGCCCCGGCCATCAGGCCGCGGATGTAGAAGCGCTGCAAAGCCAGGAACAGGATCAGGCACGGCACCATCATCACGGTGACGCCCGCCTGCACCGCGCCCCAGTCGATGGCGCCGAAGCGGCCGGACTGGAGTGCGGTCATCATCACCGGCAGCGTGAACTTGGACTGGTCGGTCATCAGCACCAAAGCGGCGAGAAACTCGTTCCAGGCGCCGAGAAAGGCGAACAGCGCGATGGTGACGACGCCCGGCCAGACCAGCGGCAGCATCACCTTCAACAGCATGGTGGCGTTTCCGGCGCCGTCCATGCGCGCGGCCTCCTCGATCTCGCGCGGCACCGCGTCGAAGGCGTTGCGCATCATGAAGATCGAGAACGGCAGTTGCAGCGTCACATAGACGCCGACCAGCCCGGTCAGCGTGTTGTGCAGGCCAAGCTTGGTGAGCACCAGGAAGATCGGCGTCAGGATCGACTGGAACGGGATCATGATCGTCGACAGGATGAGGACGAAGAACAGGTCCTTGAGCGGAAATCGGAAACGCGAGAAACCGTAGCCGGCGAGCACGGAGACGACGACCGAGACCAGCACCGTCATGACAGAGACGTAGATGCTGTTCTGCGCCGAGACCCAGAGCCCGTCGCCGAAGGTGTTGAGCGTGGCGTAGTTCTCCAGCGAGAAGCCTGTCGTCGGCCAGGGCGGCAGCGGCGGCTGGCGCGCCTCCTGCGCCGGCTTGAAGGCCGACAGCGCGGCCCACACGATCGGCGCCACGAACAGCACCGAGGCGACGATGCCGGTGGAGTGCCTGACGACGCTGGCGGCGAGCTTGCCTTGAGCGGACATTGCCTGCGCCATCAGTCGAGGCCCTCGGGCTTCCTCAGCAGCCAGAGCTGCACGAGGCTGAGCGCCACCAGGATCACCAGCAGCACCATGGAGAGCGCCGCGCCATAGCCGAGCTTGAACGACACGAAGGACTGGTTGAAAATCCAGTACACCGCCGTCAGCGTCTGGTTGCGCGGGCCGCCGCGCAGGATGATGTAGAACTGGTCGAAGGCGAGGACCGAGCCGGCCACCGACAGGATCAGGGCCAGCGCCAGGGTGCGGCGCATCAGCGGCAAGGTAATGGCCCGGAATCTTGCGAACGGGCCGGCGCCGTCGATGACGGCCGCTTCCTGCAAATCCTGCGGGATCGATTGCAGGCCGGTCATCAGGATGATCATGGTGAAGCCGGCGACCTTCCACACCACCATCGCGATGATCGACCAGAAGGCCGGCTGGAAGGTGGCCAGAAGGTTGAATTTCCTGTCGATCAGGCCGAGGTTGTAGGCGGCCGGGCTGAACAGGCCGGAATCGACGTTGAGCAGCCATGACCAGAGCAGGCTCGCCGAGGCGAAACCGACCACCGCCGGCATGAAGAAGGCGGTGCGATAGAGATTGGTCAGCGGGCGCGGCCGCTCGATGAAGATGGCCAGCGGGAAGGCGACGGCGAAGATCGCGATGGTGACGATCACAGTGTAGTAGCCGGTGAATTTCAGTGCGTTCCAGAACCTGGTGTCGCGCAGGATCGCGGCATAGTTGTCGAGGCCGATGAAGGAGTGCCCGCCCATCAGCGGCCAGTTGTGCAGCGACATCCACGCCGTCATGCCGAGCGGGATGACGAAGAACACCATGACCAGCGCCACGGCCGGCGCGACGTAGATGAGACCGATCCATTGCCGTCGCCCGGCGCCGACGAGTTTTCGGGCGCGGGGCGGGGCGGTGGTTGCTGTGATGGTGGTCATGGCTGGCCCGCTTTTCCTTCTCCCCTTGTGGGGTGAGCGGCCGGTTCGCCGGAGGCGAATTCATCGTGCCAGTGGCACGATGAAAGGCCGGCGAACACCGGGACGCTGCGAAGCAGCGGGGACCCGGCAGAGTGGATCGGCCACCACCCGGCCCTTCGCAGGCTCAGGGCGTTCGAAGCTCGAAAAGCCAAGCAGTTGGCTTTTCGTCCGCTGCGCGGACCGCTCCTCACCCCACAAGGGGAGAAGGGGAGGCGAAGTGCGCTAGGTCCCAAGCTGTCGATGCTAGTGAGTCTTCTCAACGCGATAGCCCTGTATCTGAACCAAACAATATCCGGCCACCCGCTCAGGGAGACAGGCGGGCGGCCGGCAGGCGCCTATTTCTGCGGCGCCTGGTCGATGATCGACTGCATAGTCTCCTGCGCATTGGCGATGGCGCCGTCGACGTCGTCGCCGAAGAACACCTCGTTGACCATCTGCGTCCACGGGCCGTTGGCGGAGTTGATCAGGTCGTTGAAGACCACCGAATAGGGCGTCTTGCCCTTGGCCATGGCCTCGGCTGCGACCTGGTAGCGCGGGTCGAGGTCCTTCAGCGCGTCCTTGGCGATGTCGCCGCGCACCGGCAGGCTGCCATATTTGGCCAGGATCGTCTGGCCTTCCAGCGAATAGGCGAAGTCGAGGAACTCCTTCACCACATCGATCTTCGTGGTGCCCTTGGTGACGACGAAATTATCGCCGCCGGCAAAGGACGACCAGCCGCCATCCTTGCCCGGCAGGAAGGTGATGCCGTAGTCGATATCGGGATACTGGGTGTTGAGCGCGCCGATGGCGAAGGCACCCGACGGCGAGATGCCGATGTTGCCGCCGGCGAAGGCGGCGAAGAAATTGGCGCCGGTGTCGGTCTGGGCGCCTTCCGGCACCAGGCCCTTCTTGACCATCGAACGATAGAGATCGATGGCGCCGCGTAGCTGCGGGCTGTCCAGCGTCGCCTTGGAGCCGTCCTGCGAGAGGATGTCGCCGCCCGAGGCCCAGACCAGCGGCGTGAAGGTGAAGATGTTGCAGCCGCCGCAATTGCCGGAGAAGTAGAAGCCCTTGATGTTGCCGCCGAGCGCGTTGACTTTTTCGGCGTCGGCTTCGATCTCGGCCCAATTGGCTGGGCCCTTTTCGGGGTCGAGGCCGGCCTGCTTGAACAGCTTCTTGTTCCAGATCAGCACCGAGGCGTCGGCGGAGAAGGGCAGGCCGTAGATGCGGTCCTTGTAGGTGCCGGTCTTCACATGAGCCGGCGACAGGCTGGCGAAATAGGGGAGCGACTTGGCCCAGTCGGTGATGTCCTCCAACTGGCCGGCGGCAGCAAAGGAGGGCGTGTAGATCAGGTCGAGCGATAGCGCGTCGGGCGCCGTGCCGCCGGCGGCGGCAGCACCGTATTTCGGAATGATCTCGGCGTTGGGGATGATGTCGAGCTTGATCTGGTTGGTGTGGCCCTTGTTGTAGGCATCGACGATGCGCGGCATGAAGTTCGAGCCGTCGGCGCGCACCCAGATGTTGGCGGTCTCGGCGGCGGCAAATTGCAGCCCGCAGCCGAATACGGCGGCCGTCAAGGCCAGCCTGGCAATCAAAGTCCTCATATTCTCCTCCTCCACGTTTTGGCCGCGACGCGCGGCTTGCCGCCGATTGCGGCGTTTGGTTCTTCAGCCGTCCGGCAGGCGGCCGCAGGACTGACGCACCACCAGCCGGCACGGCAGTTTCCGGATGCCTGGCGCGGCGGGCTTGCCGCCGACCAGGGAAAGCAAGGTCAGCCCCGCTTCGCGGCCGAGCGCAGCCAGGTTCATGTCGACCGAGGTCAGCGGCGGGCGCGTCGCTTCGGCCACGATCTCCCAATTGTCGAAACCGATGACGCCGACATCGCCGGGCACGTCGAGACCGCGTTCGCGCAAGGCATCGATGACGCCGCGCGCGATCTGGTCGTTGCCGCAGAAGACGGCGTCCGGTCTTTCGCTTGCGTCGTCGGCCGCGCCGTCGAACAGCCTCGCCACGGCTTCGTGTCCCCAGGCCTCCGACCACGAGCCGAGCAGCGGCTCGGTGACCGACAGGCCGTTCTCGGTCAGAACATCGCGATAGGCCTGCGCCCTGGCGTGCACCACGGCAAAGCTCGCCGGTCCCGAGACATGGGCGATGCGACTGCGGCCGAGCCGACAGAAATGCTCCACTGCCAGCCGCGCGCCGCCAGCGTCGTCGGAGACGAAGGCGACGGCGTCGGGATCGGGCTGGGTGAAGGCATAGATCACCGGAATGCGCAGATTGGACAGATCGACCGGCAGAAGACGGTCGATGCGCTTGCCGGTGGCGATGATGCCGTCGACGCGCTTGTCGAGCATGGCCTCGACATGGAGCTGGCCGAGACGCGGATCCTCCTCGACATTGCACAGGAACACCGAAACGCCGGCGTCGACCAGCGCGTCGGAAATGCCCGACATCAGCGGCAGCGAGAAGCGGCCATAGGTATCGTTGGTGAGCAGGCCAACGGTGAAGGAGCGTCGCCGCAGCAGGCTCTGTGCCAGGCTGTTGGGCCGGAAGCCGAGGCGCTGCGCGGTCTCGCGGATGCGCTCGCGGGTCTCGGCGGTCATGCGGCCCTGGTCGTTGAGCGCCTTCGAGGCGGTGGCAACGCTGACGCCAGCCTCGGCTGCCACGTCACGCAAGGTGACGGGCTTGGGAAAGGCTGGCTGATCGTCCAATGCCATTGCGGCGAAAATCCCGATTGGGAAAAGGTTTTCTCTTACAGGCCGGAATGACCCGGCCAATGGCCGAGCCCGCTCGGAAATGTTTGGAAAAACCTTTTCTCAACCCAAACTAGGCCAGATCCAGAGGCTGTTCAAGAGGAAAAGTGGCTGGTCCTCCGGTGGTGCGAAGTGGCCGCCGGAGGGCGGGCTCACGGTGTCGGCGCCCGGCGAGTTCATCAGGCGAATTCCTGATCGGCAGCCGTCAGTGCTGCCCACGGCGCGAGCCGGCCAAAGCAGCAATCGGCGACATGTCTACAAACGACTCTTCGGTCTTAACGCTTGCGCAAATATTATCGGTTAGTTCGCTAGTCATGGCCTCGTGGCGGAGCGGCTACGCTGGAGACGGCAAATCTCTGAAGCCTCGGTTCGATCCCGAGGCGAGGCCTCCAAAAAATCATATGACGTAGAGCCTGCGTCGGACCATCAAGGGCGATGGGTCTTGCCAGCTTGCATTTGCGACCTGGGCCGGACAGGTCCTCGTCTTCGTTGTGACGCTGATGTGCCGGCAAGAAGACTGCTACCCAGCCGACTTGCGCGCTTTCAGCATCTGACGATCGGGGTCACGTGGCATGCGGCCGGCGTTAAAGCAGCCTATTTGCATTTGGCATGCAGGGCACTCGCCAAAAGAGTGCTATGGAAGGGCAAGAGCTTGCCCGCTCCGACTTTCCCCGACATTCGAGGCCATTTTCGTGCGTGAACCGTCGCTGTTGCCCGTCTTTGGAAAACTTGGCGCCAAGGGACCCCGTGCCGTTACGGTGGAACCGGTCCCGTCGGCAGGTATCGCCCCGCGGCTGCGGGAGGCGCTGGCCGCCCATGGCGGCATGGTGTTGAAGCTGTCGGTCGTCGCCTGGACGATATCGGTCCTGGGCATGGTCTTCTTCATGTTGCAGGGCTGAGGCAAATGGCCAACCGCTACGCACTGCGCATGGACTTGCCCCAAAGCTGGGCCATCATCGACGTCTTCACCGGCCAGCCCGTCGTCGTCAGGCAAAGGGCGATGGTCGGCATGAGCCCGCGCGACGCCAACGCCATGGTCGATCAGATGAATGTCCGGGACGTCAAGCGCCGGGAGAAGGCGGAGCGTAAATCCTGATCCAGCGCCGTCCGCCTGTCGTCTCAGCGGAAGTCGTCGGCCGTCAGCACATACATGCTCTTGCGCGTGCGGTCATAGGCCTTTGACGCTACGTCCCGGATGACACTGCTCTCGGTGTCAAAGGTGGCGAGATAGCCGGCTTCATTGGCTGCCGTCGCCGGCTGCATCCTCGTCATGGCATCGGCGGCGACCGAGAAGGAAATCTGGAACATGCCGTCATAGCCGACGAACCGGATGCGCTTGCCGGCCTCGTCGTAGCTGCGGCTGCGGTTGGGGAAGGTCAGGCTCATGATTTTGCCTCCGTCGTTTTCTTCACCGCGCGTTTCTTCTTCGGCGTCGGGTTCAGGGCCTCGGCCACGCGGTCGGCTTCTTCCTTGGCCAGCCGCAATTGCCTCAGCCTTGCCGTCTTGATCTCCCTGGCCCTCGCTTCGGACATATATTCGGCTGTTGCCTTGTTGCGCTCCGCCGTCTTCTTCTGCTTGTCGACAAAGCGCGCTTCAGCTTTTTCCATGATCGTCTGGTTGCCGTCGGCCATCGAGGAAATCTCCCTTGCGTCTGAAATCGTGAAAATGAACTTGTCCGATAAATAGGTACTCTGCCGGGAAAATTCAAATTTTTGAAATATTTGGTCGTTTTTCCGACCCGATGAAACCGGGCGCCGAAATAATACTATGATTATTCAATATCCGCTCGGAATAAATTTTGGCACTCCTATCTATCGAGTGCCAAAGAGCCTATAGAAGGGGGCGGCCGCCTATGCCGGCCCCAGAAAGAAGTTCTCATGAAATTTCGGCCACTCCACGACCGCGTCGTCATCCGGCGCGCCGAAGGCGATATCAAATCCAAGGGCGGCATCATCATTCCCGACAATGCCAAGGAAAAGCCGCAGGAAGGCGAAGTG
The DNA here is from genome assembly GCF_006441495.1 of Mesorhizobium sp. B2-6-4. NCBI lineage: Bacteria > Pseudomonadati > Pseudomonadota > Alphaproteobacteria > Hyphomicrobiales > Phyllobacteriaceae > Mesorhizobium > Mesorhizobium sp. B2-6-4. The sequence goes on along the minus strand of NZ_VFUE01000005.1, from coordinate 148,856 downwards.
ATCGCGGTTGGTCCCGGCGCCCGCGACGAAAACGGCGCACTTGTTCCGCTCGACGTCAAGGCCGGCGACTTGATCCTGTTCGGCAAATGGTCGGGCACGGAGGTCAAGATCGACGGCGAGGATCTTCTGATCATGAAGGAAGCCGACATCATGGGCGTTATCGAAAAGAGCATCGAAGCCAAGAAGGCCGCCTGACTGAAGCGCCGCGCCTCTGCGCGGTGACGGCTCCACTCCAAATGCGAACTGGATAAAATCATGTCTGCCAAGGAAATCAAATTCTCCACCGATGCGCGCGACCGTATGCTGCGCGGCGTCGAGATCCTCACCAATGCGGTCAAGGTCACGCTCGGCCCCAAGGGCCGCAACGTCATCATCGACAAGGCCTATGGGGCGCCGCGCATCACCAAGGACGGCGTCACCGTCGCCAAGGAAATCGAGCTTGCCGACAAGTTCGAGAACATGGGCGCGCAGATGGTGCGCGAAGTGGCCTCGAAGACCAACGACCTCGCCGGCGACGGCACCACCACTGCCACGGTGCTGGCCGCCTCGATCCTGCGCGAAGGCGCCAAGCTGGTTGCCGCCGGCATGAACCCGATGGACCTCAAGCGCGGCATCGACCAGGCCGTCGCGGCCGTCGTCGTGGAAATCAAGGCGAAGGCCAAGAAGGTCAAGTCGTCGGCCGAGATCGCGCAGGTCGGCACAATCGCCGCCAATGGCGATGCCAGCGTCGGCGAGATGATCGCCAAGGCGATGGACAAGGTCGGAAATGACGGCGTCATCACCGTCGAGGAAGCCAAGACCGCCAACACCGAGCTCGACGTCGTCGAAGGCATGCAGTTCGACCGCGGCTATCTCTCGCCCTATTTCGTCACCAATGCCGACAAGATGCGCGCGGAGCTGGAAGACCCCTATATTCTCATCCACGAGAAGAAGCTCGGCAATCTGCAGGCAATGCTGCCGATCCTCGAAGCGGTGGTGCAGAGCGGCAGGCCGCTGCTGATCATCTCCGAGGACGTCGAAGGCGAGGCTCTGGCGACGCTGGTCGTCAACAAGCTGCGCGGCGGCCTCAAGGTCGCGGCCGTCAAGGCGCCGGGCTTCGGCGACCGCCGCAAGGCGATGCTGGAAGACATCGCGGTGCTCACATCCGGCCAGATGATCTCCGAGGATCTCGGCATCAAGCTGGAGAACGTCACCATCGAGATGCTCGGTCGCGCCAAGCGCGTGCTGATCGAAAAGGACACCACCACGATCATCGACGGCGCCGGCACCAAGGCGACCATCCAGGCGCGCGTCGCCCAGATCAAGGGCCAGATCGAGGAAACCACCTCCGACTATGACAAGGAGAAGCTGCAGGAGCGGCTGGCCAAGCTCTCCGGCGGCGTTGCCGTCATCCGCGTCGGCGGCGCCACCGAGTCGGAAGTCAAGGAAAAGAAGGATCGCATCGACGACGCGCTGAACGCCACGCGCGCGGCGGTCGAGGAAGGCATCGTGCCAGGCGGCGGCGTGGCTCTGCTGCGTGCCAGGACGGCGCTTGCCGGCCTGGGCGGCGCCAACGCCGATGTCACCGCCGGCATCTCGATCGTGCTCAGGGCACTCGAAGCGCCGCTCCGCCAGATCGCCGAGAATTCGGGCGTTGAAGGCTCTGTTGTCGTCGGCAAGCTCTCCGACAGCAAGGACCACAACCAGGGTTTCGATGCCCAGAACGAGGCGTATGTCGACATGATCAAGGCGGGCATCGTCGATCCGGCGAAAGTGGTGCGCACCGCGTTGCAAGATGCCGGCTCGATCGCCGCGCTTTTGATCACCGCCGAAGCGATGATCTCGGACATTCCGGCCAAGGATGCCGCGCCTGCGGGCAGCGGTGGCGGCATGGGCGGCTACTAGGATTCGACCGGCTCGCGAAGATGGTTTCATAAAAGCCGTCTTTCAGGCCTGATCCGTATCTCGCCGAACCGGCCTTTGCCGCAGGCGAGACGACTATCGCCGGGGGATTCTCCCCCGGCGCGCAGGCCTCTGGCCCAGGAGATCGATCCATGATCGTGTTCGTGCAGAAGCCACAGACGGTCGTCACGACCGAAACGACAGAGGAAAGCCGCTTCGACCGCATCCGCAGGATTGCCGCCGACAAGCACAAGAAATCCGAGCCCGATCCGGCAACGCCACAAAAGGGCGAACCCAAGCGTCCGATGTAATAGCGGCGCCGCCGCCGCTACATTCCGCTCAACCTCAGCACCACATCGCGCGTCAGCGGCGCAAGTTCGACGGAATTGGTCGAGCCGGGCTCCAGCCAGATGATCTCCTCGATCTCGGCGGCGGCTATCGGCTGGCCGTCGATGGAGAGCGCGAACAATTCCGCCTCGACCGTGCTGTCCGGCTCGTTGGCGGCCGTGGCCGAGAACAGGCCGAGCCAGGAGGTGGTGGCGGGGTCGATCACCAATCCGAGTTCCTCGCGCAGTTCGCGCATCAGGGTGTCGAGCGGGGCCTCGCGCGGCTCGATCTTGCCGCCGGGCTGCATGAAGGCGCTGGTGCCGCGCTTGCGCACCAAAAGCAGCCGGCCCGACGCATCCGCGATGACGCCGGCAGCGATCCTGATCTTGCGGCTTTCGTGGCGGGTAGGATTCACGGTAGACTGTTCCGGTGGTCGTTTGGTGCAGAGCGCCTGCGGAAAACGGAACCGCGATTCTCAGTTCGGAGACAAGCCATGTTCGCAGCCAAGGCCATCGACACTTCGGACAAGGCCGCGTTCTACCGCGATCTTGCCGCGCAACTGAAGGCGCTGCTCGAGGGCGAGGGCGACTCGATCGCCAATGCCGCCAACACCGCGGCGCTGATCTTCCAGATGGTGCCCGATCTCAACTGGGCGGGCTTCTATTTCCTGGCCTCGGACGAGGAATTGGTGCTGGGTCCGTTCCAGGGCAAGCCGGCCTGCGTGCGCATCGCCGTAGGCAAGGGCGTATGCGGCACGGCGGTCGAACTCGGCACCTCGATGCTTATCAAGGACGTGCACGATTTCCCCGGCCACATCGCCTGCGACGCCGATTCGCGTTCGGAACTGGTCGTGCTTCTCGAAGACGATGAAGGCGTCTTCGGCGTGCTCGATCTCGACAGCCCGCTGCCCGGCCGCTTCGACAAGGCGGACCAGGCCGGCATCGAAACGCTGGCCGCGATCTATGTCGCGGCCAGTTCGTTCGAGGATTAGGCGCTTTCCTGCCGGACAGAAGGGGGCGCCGTAGAGCGCTACCTTTGGGGCCTAGGCCAACTTCACCAGCATCAGACTGAAGCCGCCGATGAATAGGAAGGCGGAGAAGGCGAGCGCCAGCGGGCGCAGGCCGCGCGAGCGCAGCTGCGAGATATCGGCCTGCAGGCCCATGGCGGCCAGCCCCATGGTCAGCATGATGGTGGTGGCGAGCGCCATCGCCGATTTCACTTCGGCGGGTATCGTGACAAGGCTGTTCAGAGCCACGACGGCGACGAAGGCGGCGACGAACCATGGCATGGGCGGGCGCGCCGCCTGCTGGTCGCTGCTGCTCTTGCGGCGCGCCATCAGGCCCAGCGCGATGACCATCGGCGCCAGCATGGCGACGCGGGTGAGCTTGGCGACGGTGGCGATCTCGCCCGATTGGGTGCCGTTCTGGAAGCCGGCGCCGATGACCTGCGCCACCTCATGGATCGAGGCGCCCGCCCACAGGCCGAAAGCATGCTGGTCGAGGCCGAGCAGCGGCGCCAGCAGCGGGAAGCCGAGCATGGCGACGGTGCCGAACAAGGTGATCGAGGCGACGGCGTAGGTGACGTCCTCGTCGCGCGCGTCGGTGACGATGTTGGTGGCCACGATTGCCGAGGCACCGCAGATCGAGGTGCCGGCGGCGATCAGCTGCGCCAGTTTCGCGTCGACGCCGATCAGCCGGCCGAGCGTGATGGTGAAGACGAAGGTGGCGCCAAGGGTGGCTGCCACGATGCCGACACCGCCGGCGCCGATCGACACCACCTGGCCGAGCGTCAGCTGGAAACCGAGCAGCACTATGGCGAAGCGCAGCAGCCGGCGCTGCGAAAACGCGATGCCGGCCTTGGCGTGCCCCGGCGTGCCGAGCACGTTGGAGTAGATCATGCCGGCGACGACGGCTATTATCATCGGGCTGAACAGGGCAAAGCCGGAGACGTTGCGAGCCGAGAAGGCCACCGCAGTGATCATCGCGACCAATATCATACCGGGCACGGGTCCGGCCTTGGTCGAGTCGAGCGCCTTGCGGCGCTGCGCGGGTTCGGCGGAAATCAGGCTTTTTGGAATATCGTTCGCAATGTGGGATAAGGAAGACAACGTCATGCTCCAGGCGACTTCGCCCGGGGAATGCCATTCCCCGACTAATCTTTCCAATGAATTATTTTCGTTAGAATGATCGATTTTCCAGGACGGTTTTCCGGCTTACGTGACCAAAATGCGGTCGTCGGCCAAGGGCCGATACGGCATGCCTCCATTCAGGGTTGGTGAGGCAGCGCGGTAAAGAGGCTGGGGCACCGCCAGAAGGTGGCTTGGCGTCGGCTTGACGGGCCACTCATGCTGCGCCAGCTTGGCGCCATGTTCGTTCTTCCCCGCGCCAATGTCATGCGACGCCGAACCTGTACACTGCGAGGCGGCATGATTGCGCGACGACGAGGAGTGGCCCGTTAATTCCGGTTCGTTCTTCCCAGCCCCGCCCGCGCAACCGTCGGCGGGCTGTTCATGTCTGGAGCCCTCGATGAGCATCAATCCTTCCATCCAGTTCCGGCAGGCCGGGCCGGCGGACGCCGCAGCCATCCGGGACATCGTGCGCTTGGCCTATGCCAAATGGGTGCCGCTGATCGGCCGCGAACCGCTGCCCATGCGCGCCGACTACGACATAGCGGTTGCAGAGCATGAGTTCGACCTTGCGACCGACCAGGGCGAAATCGTCGGCGCGATCGAAACCATGCCAGCCGACGATCATGTCTGGATCGAGAATGTCTGCGTGGCACCGCATGCGCAGGGAAGGGGGATCGGCCGGCTGTTGCTGGAGCGGGCTGAACGCAAGGCGGCCGAAGCGGGCCGCAACGAACTTCGCCTGCTGACCAATGGCGCCTTCGCGGCCAATGTGTCGCTTTACAAGAGGCACGGCTATAGGATCGACCGGGAGGAGCCGTTCATGAACGGTACGACTGTCTATATGAGCAAGAGGCTCGCTGGATAGACCGCAATCGGAGTTCGACAATGGCTGCCAAAATCAGGCTGAAGCAACTGCCCGGGCTGTACGCGATTTCGCGGCTCGAGCCTGGAGCGAGCGTTCCCGGTTGGGCGGACGGGCCAGGCTTCGTCAGCATCACCAGAACCGAGGATGAACTTTCGATCGTCTGTCTGCAGGATCGCGTTCCAGATGGCGTCAAGCGGGATGACGAGTGGGTCGCCTTCAAGCTCCAAGGACCTTTCGCTTTCGATGAAACCGGCATCGTGTTGTCGATCATCAGGCCACTGTCGGAAAACGAGCTGGGCATTTTCGTGGTGTCGACTTTCGACGGCGATCACCTGCTGGTGAAAGCCGCCGATCGGGTCGCGGCGACACGGCTTCTGGGCGAAGCCGGGCATACTCTGCTTTAACTCGTTCTATTCCAGCTATCGCCCGCCCGGCTGGTTCAACCGCTCGCGGCTCGCTCACCAGTTCGGGGTTGCGTTTGACACCGCCATTCGCGCATCGTTATTTCTAACCAGATATCACGCCGGACGGCTGTGCGGCGCCCCTCAGGAGAAATCATGTCACACAATCTGCAGTTCTACATCGATGGCGCGTGGGTCGATCCTGTCGTGCCCAACACGATCGATGTCATCGATCCGTCGAACGAAGATAGCTTCGCGCAGATTTCGCTTGGTTCCAAGGCCGACGTCGACAAGGCGGTGGTCGCCGCGAAGCGGGCCTTCGGCACATTCGGCTTCACCTCGGTCGAGGAACGGCTCGACATCCTCAACCGCGTCATCGAGGTCTACAAGAAGCGCAGCCAGGACCTTGCGCTCGCCGTGTCACGCGAGATGGGCGCGCCGCGCCGGATGGCGCTCGACAGCCAGGTCGGCATCGGGCTCGCGCATCTGGCCAAGATGGCGGAAGTGCTGAAGAGCTTCCAGTTCCGGCAGGTCAAGGGCTCCTCGCTGATCGTCAAGGAGCCGATCGGCGTCGTCGGCCTGATCACGCCATGGAACTGGCCGCTGAACCAGATCACCTGCAAGGTGGGTCCGGCGCTTGCCGCCGGTTGCACCATGGTGCTGAAGCCATGCGAGATCGCGCCGCTCGACGCCATCATCTTCGCCGAGATCTTCGACGAGGCCGGCGTGCCGAAGGGCGTGTTCAACCTCGTCAATGGCGACGGCCCCGGCGTCGGCCAGGCGCTGTCCAGCCATCCCGATATCGACATGATGTCGTTCACCGGCTCCACCCGGGCCGGCATATTGGTGGCCAAGGCCGCCGCCGACACCGTCAAGCGCGTGCACCAGGAACTTGGCGGCAAGTCGGCCAACATCCTGTTCCCGGATGTCGACCTCGCCACCGCCGTGACCAAGGGCGTCGCCGGCTGCTTCAGCAACAGCGGCCAGTCCTGCAACGCGCCAACCCGTATGTTCGTGCCACGCGACCGTCATGACGAGGCGACTTCCTACGCCAAGGCGGCGGCGGAAAAGTTCGTGGTCGGCCCGGCCGACGCTCCCGGCACCAAGCTCGGCCCTGTCGTCAGCCAGGCCCAGTTCGACAAGATCCAGGACATGATCCAGAGCGGCATCGACGAGGGCGCCACGCTGGTCACGGGCGGCCCCGGCCGTCCGGCCGAACTCAACCGTGGCTACTATGTCAGGCCGACCGTGTTCGCCGATGTCACCCACGACATGCGCATCGCGCGCGAGGAGATTTTCGGGCCGGTGCTGGCCATCATGCCCTACGACACGGTCGAGCAGGCGGTCGAGCAGGCCAACGACACCGTCTACGGCCTTGCCTCCTATATCCAGGCCAAGGATATCCAGAAGGCGCGCGACGTCGCGGCGCGCATGCGCTCCGGCAACGTCTACATCAACTATCCCCAATGGGACGCCGGCCTGCCCTTCGGCGGCTACAAGCAATCCGGCAACGGCCGCGAATACGCCGAATACGGGCTGGAGGATTTTCTGGAGATCAAGGGTATCGCGGGGTATGAGGCGGCGGAGTAGGCGGACAAGAGCCGCCCTCACAGAACGTGGGTTCCTCGGCCCCGCAAAGCGGGGGAGAGGTGGCGGCGAAGCGGTCGGAGAGGGGGCTGCGGCGCTGGAAGGTTTTCACGGCATATCCACGCCGCGCCATTCCCCCGCTCCGTCTCGGCTTCGCCGAGCCACCTCTCCCCCACCTTTGTGGGGGCGAGGAACCCTGGTCTGTTATGCCGCGCCACCTTTTTAGGTGGCCGCTCTGGTCCTGTTTCCTTGCCAATTGGCAAATACATACTATATGTCTGCCAATAGCGGGAGCAGAAAATGCAGCTTCAGTCCATCGTCACCACGCCGGCCGCGGTCGGCAGCGCCATCTCGGATGAAGAGGCGGGCGCCCTGGCGCGCACCACGGTCAATCTGTTCAAGGCGTGGGGCCTCACCGACCTCGAGGCCTGCATCCTGCTCGGCGGCATGTCGGCGCGCACCTGGGCGCGCTGGAAGGAAGGCGGCATCGGCCGGATCGACCGTGACCTGCGCACCCGCATGGCGCATCTGATGGGCATCCACAAGGGTTTGCGCTATCTCTTCACCGAGCCGGCGCGCGGCTATGCCTGGATCCGCAAGCCCAATGCCACGTTCGGCGGCCAATCGGCGCTCGACCTGATGCTGCGCGGCGAAATCTCCGACCTTGCCGCGATGCGCGAATGGCTCGACGCGGAGCGTGGTGGATGGTGAGTGGGCTCGCGGTCCGGCGCCGCGTCCACTGGCCCCAGACCTTCCGCATCATCCGCTCCATCCATCCGCCTATCGACCTCTTCGAGGACATTGCCGACCCGCGCGATTGGGAAGCGCTGGCCGCCGTCGAGGAGAAGACCAATCCGCGCATCCGGCTGGAACTCGGCGACCTCGGCAAGGTTCCTGCCGAAAGGCGGGTGTCCGGACCCGGCGCAAGTTTCGTGATGGCGCCCTTCGTGCATTGCTCGACCTTGCGGCCCGGGCGGTTTTCCGATGGCAGCTACGGCATCTACTATGCCGGCGACAGCGAGGAGGTGGCGCTGGCCGAAACCATCCACCACCACCAGAATTTTATGCGCGCCACCAAGGAGGAGCCGGGCTGGACCGCGGATTTCCGCGTGCTGATCGGCAGCGTCGATCGCGACCTCGATGACGTCAACGCGGTGCCCGGCGCGCTCGACCCGGACGACTACACCGCCTCGCAGGCCGAAGGCCGCGCCTTGCGTGCGGCCGGCAGCGACGGGCTGGTGTGGAACAGCGTGCGCATGCCAAGCGGGCAGTGCATCGGCATCTTCTGGCCGGATGCACTCACCGTTCCCGTCCAGGGGAGGCACTACAGCTACCACTGGGACGGCCGCCGCGTGGATTTCGTGCGCCAGCACGATACCGGCAAGGTGCTGGCGGTCACTTGAAGGCGGCGGCGCCGGTCAGTGCCGCAGGATCTTGCTCAGGAAGGCGCGGCTGCGATCGGTCCTGGGGTGCGAGAAGAACTCGTCGGGCGTGCCGCTTTCGACGATGGCGCCGGCATCCATGAACACCACGCGCTGGGCGACCTTGCGGGCAAAGCCCATCTCATGCGTCACCACCATCATGGTCATGCCTTCCTCGGCAACCGCGACCATGACGTCGAGCACTTCCGAAATCATCTCGGGGTCGAGCGCGGATGTCGGCTCGTCGAACAGCATGATCTTGGGGCGCATGCCGAGACAGCGGGCGATCGCCACGCGCTGCTGCTGTCCGCCTGAAAGCTGCGCAGGATAGGCGTTGACCTTGTCGGCAAGCCCAACCTTGGCCAGCAGTTCGCGGCCGGCCTGCTCGGCCTCGGCGCGCGGGATCTTGCGGACATGGATCGGCGCCAGCGTGACGTTTTCGAGCGCGGTCTTGTGCGGGTAGAGGTTGAAGGACTGGAAGACGAAGCCGATCTCGGTGCGCAGCTTCGTCATGTTGGTGGCGGGGTCGCCGAGCCGCTGGCCGTCGACGACAAGGTCGCCGTCCTTGATCGTCTCCAGCCCGTTGATGCAGCGGATAAGCGTGCTCTTGCCCGACCCGCTCGGGCCGCAGACGACGACCACTTCGCGCGGCTCGACGCTGAGCGTGATGTCCCTCAGCACGTTGAGCGGGCCGAACCATTTGTTGACGCCGCGAAAATCGATCATGCCCGTTTTGGTCATGTGGTCAGAACCTTTGGGTTCGATGTCATATCTGCACCTCGCCATGGGCGGCACCCATGCGCCGTTCGAGCCGGCGGGCGAGCATGATCAGCGGATAGCAGACGATGAAATAGCCGACGCCGACGAGGAAGAACACCAGCAGGCCGTTCGGCACGCGCTGCACCACCAGCCAGCCGACGCGGGTGAGGTCGGTCAGGCCGATCGCCGACACGACCGAAGAATCCTTGATCAGCAGCACATATTGCCCGACCAGCGGCGGCAGCACGATGCGCATCGCCTGCGGTAGCACCACCTGGCGCATGCGCTGCCAGCGCGACAGGCCGGACGCCAGTGCCGCCTCGACCTGGCCCGTCGGAACCGAACGGATGCCGGCGGCGACGATCTCGCAGATGAAGCAGGCGGCGAGGTTGGTCAGCGCGATGATGCCGGCGGTGAAGGCGTCGAGCTCGATGCCCAGCTCCGGCAAGATGAAGAAGATCAGGAATATCTGCACCAGGAACGGGGTGCCCCGGATGAGGTCTACCCAGGCACCGATCACGCCGGCGATCAACCGGTTGCCGCCAGTCCGCAAGATGCCGAGGCCGAAGCCGAGCAGGGTGCCCAGCACCAGGCTGATCAGCGACAGCACCACGGTCATGCCGAGGCCGCGCAGCGCCAGCGGATAGCTGCCCGCAAGGCTTTGCAACTGTTGCCAGATCATATGCGCGCTCCCGCCGAGCCGAGCCAGCGGCCGGAGAGAACCGCCAGCCCTTTGAGGCCGTAATAGAGCAGGAGGTAGAAGGCGGCGATGGTGAGAAATCCTTCCGCCGGCATGAAACGGTCGGAGGCGAGCAACTGACCGGCGCGCGTCAGCTCGGCAACCGAGATCAGCGACAGGAGCGCCGAATCCTTGACCAGCACGATCGCTTGTCCCAGCAGCGGCGGGATCGTCACCTTGAACGCCTGCGGCAAGACCACCAGGCGCATGCGCTGGACATAGGTCATGCCCGAAGCAACACTGGCCTCAACCTGGCCGCGCGGGATCGACAGGATGCCGGCGCGAATGATTTCAGCGACATAGGCGCCGCTGTTCAGTGACAACGCGAGGATGCCGACGACGAGTTCGGGCAGCACGAAACCGAGGCGCGGCAGGCCGAAATAGAGAAAATAGAGCTGCGCCAGCAAGGGCGTGGCGCGTACGGCGTCGATATAGGCCTTGGCCGGCACCCGAAACAGCCAGCCGCGCTGCAGGTTCATCGCGCACAACAGGATGCCGACCGCGAGCGCGCCGAAAAAGGACAGCGCCGACAGCCACACGGTCGTGACCAGGCCCTGCCCGAACAGGGGCAGGTATTCGACGATGGTGCGGAAGCTGAAATTCTCGAGCATGGCCGTGAATGGTGGGTAGGGAATAGTGAGTAGTGAGTAGTGAGTAGGCAGGCGGATCCGGAATTCCCTATCCACTACTCACTAATTCGCTACTCACTAATCCCTAATCCCTAATCAGTGATCTTTCTTCCAGTCTTCCGAATTGACCCAGTAGTCGAGGTTCTTCTGCAGGCGGCCGTCGATGGTGACCTGGTTGAGGAACAGGTTCATCCAGATCAGGAGATCCGGCTCGTCATAGCGGGTGGCGAAGGCAAGCGGCTCCTTCGAGAGGAGGTCCGGCATGATTGTGAAGGTCCCGGCCGGATAAGCCGTCGACTGGCCCTTGACCGCCGAGACGTCGTTGACGCCGCAATCGGCCTGGCCGTTGTTGACGGCGTCGAGCAGCAGCGGACCGCCGCCCTTGTAGCTCTTGATGTCGGCATCGGGGAAGGCTGCCTTGGCTTCCTTCTCGCCGGTGGCGCCGAGCAGCACGGCGATCTTGGTGCCCTTGGCCTTGCAGTCGTCGGCGGTCTTGAACTTGCCGTCGGCCTTGGTGAAGACGGTGCTGCCCGTATACATGTAAGGCGTGGTGAAGGCGACCTTCATGCCGCGTGCCAGCGTCGGCGTCATGTCGGCGACCAGAAGGTCGGCCTTGCCCGAAAGCAGCGCCGGGATCAGGCCGTCCCAGTCGAAGTCGAGGAAGGTGATCTTGACGCCCATTTCCTTGGCCATCAGTTCGGCCAGTTCCACCGAGCTGCCGGTGCGTTCGCCATTGGCGCCGACCAGCGAGAAGGGCGGTCCCTGTGTCTGCACGGCGACACGCAGTTCGCCGCGCTTGGTGATGTCGTCGAGCGATCCGGCACTGGCGGCGGCGGTGAGGCCGGCCAGTGCGAGGCCGGCGATGAAAAGCTTGGCAATGTTCATTGGTTTCATTGGGCATTCCTCCTTTTGTCGTCTTGTTGTCCACCCTACAGGGTGCTTTTTGAGCGGCGGCGCCGTTGCCGGCGGCGGCCACCGTTCGAAAATCCGTCTCCTTAGTGCCGGGCCGCCGTTTCGGCGACCGCGATGCCGCGGCTGGCCAACGCGTCGAAGAAAGGCGCGTCCGGCACATGCAGCAGCGGGTTGAGCAGGCCGAGGCCCCCGAGAACCGCTATCCTCATGCCGGCTCCTTGCGAATGCTGTCGTCGGACCAGCAGCCTTCCGGCAGGCTGACCCATTTGTTGCAGGACGCCATGACGACGAAGGTCTCGCTGCGCACGACCTCGCCCGGCTCGCCGGCGCCCGGGATCAACTCGCTGGTGACGCGGTAGAGATCGGCGACGTCGCCGGCCACCGTCACGTCGACGATGATGTCGAAGCGCCCGGTGACGACCGAGGCCGAGTTGACGAAGGGCAGTTCGGAAATGCGCTGCGCCAGCTCGCGGGCGCGGCCGCGCCCTTGCGCGTTGATGCCGACGATGGCCGAGATCAGTTCGGGCCGCTCCGTCAGGTTCAAGAGCCCCACGATCTTGAGCAGGTTGCGGTCGAGCAGGTTGCGCAGCCGCGTGCGCACCGTCGGCACCGAGATCGCCAGAATCTCGGCGAGGCGGTTGATGCCCGGCTGTGCGTCCTGCGACAGCTGTTTGACCAGCCGCCGATCGGTCAGATCGAGATGTTCCCGCAAGTCCCCCGTCTTTCATAAAACGAAAAAAGCTAGGCGATTTTTTTGCCTATGTGCAAACAAGCTATTTCATGGACTCCTTAAAGGCAAGGCATGATTCCACGCGAATTCAGCATGTGGGCGGCGGCTTCACACCAGTGCGGCGACCAGCAGCTTGGCCTGCGGCGTCAACGTGTCGAAGCGGCGGGCGCAGAGATTGAGCTGGCGGGTTCCCCAGTCGTCCGTCAGCCGCAGGCTACGCAGGCTGGGCGCCGAGCGGCGCACGATGCTTTCCGGCACGATGGCGACGCCCGCGCCCTGGGCCACCAGCCTGCAGACATTGTCGAGGCTGGGCACGCGGATGCGAAAATGCAGATGACCGCCAAGGCGCGCGGCCTGGCGGGAGATGTGCTCCTGCAAGGGATGGCCGGCGCTCAGGCCGACAAAGGTTTCACCGAGAATGTCGGCGAGGCCGGTCGCGCGGCCTTCGAGGCCGGGGCGGTTGCGCGCGGCGATCACCACCAGCCGGTCAACGAAGAACGGTTTCTGCTCGAGATGGGAAAGGCCGGCCCAGGTCGCGGCAATGCCAAGATCGGCGGCGCCGCTCGCCACCGCCTCGGCGATCTCGTGGCTGGGGCGCTCATCGAGGTCTATGTCGATGCCGGGATGCGCGACCAGAAAGGCCGGCAGCCTGTCGCGCAGAAGTTCGCTGGTGGCGGCCGTGTTGGCGAGCAGGCGGACCCGCGCGCGCAGGCCCGTGGCATAGGCGCCGAGCTCGCCGGCCATCGCCTCGATCTGGTTCTGCACCGCGCGCGCGTGGTGCAGCAGTGCCTGGCCGGCGGCGGTCGGCACCACGCCGCGCCGGCGGCGCTCCAGAAGCGGCGCGCCGAGCCTGTCCTCCATGCCCTTGATGCGGGCGCTGGCCGAGGCCAGCGCGAGGCCCGCGAGCTCGGCGCCATGGGTGATGCTGCCGCGCTCGGCGACCAGCAGGAACAGCCGGAGATCGACGAGGTCGAAGCGCATCTTTTTCCTCCCGCAAGACAGCCCGGGCGATGGCCGCTATCACGCGATCGATGGCGCAGCGGGCCGACCGGCTTGCGGCGCCAGCCTTCGCCTCAGCCGAAGGCTGGCGCCGCGATTTCCACATTGTGGGTGACGGCGAATTTCGTCAAACAGTTTCGGTGGAGGTCCAGGATGAGAAAACCAGCATCGAACCGGCAAGGGCTCGGCATCGCTGAAAGCGCGGCGATGCTGCTGGCGGTTGCCGTCGCCCTTCTGGCCGTGGCGCGCTCGGATTCCGGCATGCCAGGATGCGCCATGACATCTGCCCCTGTCAGCAGCGCCGCCGCCGGACCGGCGGGGCCGGCAGCGGGGATCGAGGCTGCCGACATGCTGCTCCATGATTGAGCCGCTGCCGGACACGCCATCATGCTGAGCGCCGCCGCCGTCGCCTGGATCTGCGCCGTCTTCCTTGCCGCCGGCTTCGTCAAGGGCGTGGTCGGGATGGGCCTGCCGACGGTGGCGATGGGCCTGCTGGCGGTGACCATGGCGCCGGCCGAAGCGGCCACGCTTCTGCTGATCCCGTCGCTGGTTACCAACCTGTGGCAATTGTCCACCGGTCCTTCGTTCGGCGGGCTCGTCAGGCGGCTATGGACGATGATGGCCGGCGTGGTGATCGGCACCGTTACCGGCGCCGGCGTGCTCACCGGCGCGCATACGGCGGCCGCGTCCGGCGCGCTCGGCGTGGCACTGGTGCTCTATGCCGTTCTCGGCCTCGCAAAGGCCGGCTTCTCAACGCCGCCACGCCAGGAGGCCTTGCTATCGCCGCTGGTCGGGGTGGCGACCGGTCTGGTCACGGGCGCCACCGGCGTCTTCGTCATTCCGGCGGTGCCCTACCTGCAATCGCTGCGGCTGGGCAGGGAAGAGCTGATCCAGGCGCTCGGCCTGTCCTTCACCGTGTCGACGGCGGCGCTGGCCATCGGGCTGTTCAGGGCCGGCGCCCTGGCCTCGCCGACGGCCGGGCTGGCGGGTTCGATTGCGGCGCTGGCGCCTGCGCTCGCCGGCATGGCTGTCGGCCAGGCGCTGCGCCGGCGCATGAGCGTCGAGACTTTTCGCAAAGTGTTCTTCGCCGGGCTCTTGGCGCTGGGATTTTATCTGGTGGCCGAGGCGGCGTTCTGAGTGCCGCTTGCAGAGCGCCGACTGGCCGGACCCGGCCTACCGCACCACCAGGACCGGGATTTCGCTGTAGGATACGACTTCCGCCGTCTGGCTTCCCAGAAGCAGCCTGCCCAATCCGCGGCGGCCGTGCGAGGCCATGACAATCAGGTCGCAGCGTTCGGTCTGCGACAGCTCCAGGATCGCCTCGGCGGGCCTTCTGTCCTCGATGTGCACGACCTTGGCCGACACGCCCAGCCCCTCGGCGGAAGCCTTGCATTTGTCGAGCACCTCCTTGCCGTATTTGCGGGCTTCTTCCTGATAGGCGGCCAGCTCATCGCCCGCGGCGTAGCCGGCCATGGCGCCGCCCCAGGCGAAGATCGGGAATTGTTCCGAGACGGTGACGAAGGTCACGGCGGCGCCGAGGCCCTTTGCCAGCCCGAGGCCGTGGGCAACGCCCTTGTCGGCCAGTTCCGACCCGTCGGTGGCGATGAGCAGATGTTTGTACATGATGATCGTGACCTATCGTGCTTGGTGAACTATGGACCACACATAGTTATGCCCGGCGCCCAGTCATTGTGCCAATGCGGCGGGGATCAGGGCCAGGGAATGTGGTGGGCATTTCATGGACCGCACCCAAACGTTCCACCCCGGACTTTCGCGCCAGCTGGATTCCCCTTCGCCGCATCGTCCTCTAAGGTGCGGCAACTTCGAAAGGCCCGTCATGAGCAGTGCGTTTCCTCAAATCCATCTGGTCCGACATGGCGAGACGGCGTGGAGCCTGTCGGGCCAGCACACCGGCCGCACCGACATGCCGCTGACGGCAGCCGGCGAGGCGGCCGCGCGGGGTGTGGCGGATCGGCTGAAAGGCCTGCCGTTTTCGGCCGTGTGGTCGAGCCCCTCGCAACGCGCCTACAACACCAGCGTGCTTGCCGGATTCGGGGCGCAAAGCGTCAAGATGGACGACCTGCAGGAATGGGACTACGGCGCCTATGAGGGGCGTACCACCAGGGAAATCCTGGCCGAACGGCCGGGCTGGAACGTCTTTCGCGACGGCTGCCCGCAAGGCGAAACGGCGGCCGATGTGGGCGCCCGCTCCGACAGGATCATCGATCGCCTGCGCGAGGCCAACGCCGACACGCTGATCTTTTCCAGCGCGCACTTCCTGCGCGTGCTCACCGCCCGCTGGCTCGGCTTGCCGCCGCAGGACGGCGCGCTGTTCGTGCTCGACACGGCCAGCATCAGCGTGCTCGGCTACGAGCATGACCTCGGCGAGCCGGTGGTGCGCAAGTGGAACGGGAAGTAGGCGGCCTAGCTGTCGAACTTCCGGATCGCCTCGGCGGTTACCGGCGTGAAGAAATTCACCAGATTGTAGTCGGGGTCGCGGAACAGCAGCGAGCGGTTGCCCCAAGGCATGGTGGTAGGCTCCTGGACAATTGCGCCCTTGATGGTTTCCGCCAGCCTGGCAAATTCTGCATCGACGTCGCCGACTCGGAATTCGATGATGGCCGTGCGGTTGTCGGCTGGGCGGGCGATGTCGCTGCCGAACAGCATCAGGGTGCGCGTGCTGCCGATCGCCAGCGTGCAGGCCGGCGTCGCCAGTTCGGCGAAATCCTCCGTGTACATCGTCACCGGCATGCCGGTGATCTCGCCATAGAAGCGCACGAGGCGCTGGACATCGGACGTGATGATGCGGACAGAGACGAAATTCATCGCATTGGCTCCCTGATCGTCGAAGCCGCGGCTGGGCTCCCGGCCTTCTATATGCCGGGGCTCCTGACAGCTTTCCGTCAGGAGACGGAAGTGCCGGCGCGATTTTCAGATATGCCGAACGACAGTGCCAACCCTGCGCCTATTCACCCCGCCAGCAGCGCCAATTCATCGGGCGTCAAATGCCTCGCCATACCCTTGGCGAGATCGCCGAGCGGCAAGCGGCCAATGGCCACGCGGATCAGGCGCTTGACCTCGATGCCGTGGGCGGCGAGCAGGCGCCGGATGTGGCGATTACGGCCCTCGTCGAGCACGATCTCCAGCCAGGCGGTGCGGCCGCCGCTGCGCAGCAGCTCGATCGAGTTGGCGCTCAAGGTCTCGCCGTCGATACGCGCGCCGGCGCGCAACGCTTCCAGCACCGCCGCGTCGGGCACCGTGGCGATCTGAACATGATAGGTCTTGGGCAGGTGCGAGGCCGGGTCCATCAGCCGGTTGGCGAAGCGCGTGTCGTTGGTCATCAGCAGCAGGCCTTCGCTCGCCTTGTCCAGCCGGCCGACCGGCGAGACGAAAGGCAGGTCAAGCCCTTCAAGACAGGCATAGACGGTGTCGCGCTCGAGCGGGTCGTCGCGGGTCGTGACCAGCCCGCGCGGCTTGTTAAGCATGAGATAGACCTTGCGCTCGGCAACGATTTTTTCGCCGTCGACGGCGATGCGGTCGCGATTCATATCGACGCGCAGGGAAGCATCGCGCGCGACCTTGCCACCGACGCGCACGCGGCCCTCGGCGATCAGCCGCTCGGCCTGCGTGCGCGAGCACAGGCCGAGCTTCGACAGCGCGCGGTTGAGGCTGACGCCGAGTCGTGGTGGTCGTGGAGCCATGCTGCTTCGGATCGATCCGTTGTACCGGACCAGATGCCATGGCCGGCGACGGCTGCGCAAGCCGCCGCCGAGGTCGGGATCTTGCCGGACAGCGGTGCCGCCCGACAAGCGCTAGTCGCGCCGGCTTAGGCTGCTTGCTCGGTCTCGCCCGCGATCCCGTTCAGCACGGAAAGCGCGTCGGCTGGCAGCTCCAGCTCCGCCGCCGCCATGTTTTGCCTGAGATGCGCAATGGACGAGGTGCCGGGGATGAGCAGGATGTTGGGCGCGCGACGCAGGAGCCAGGCGAGCGCCACCTGCATGGGCGTGGCGCCGAGTTTTTGCGCGACATCGGCCAGCGTGCTGGATTGCAGCGGCGTGAAGCCGCCGAGCGGGAAGAACGGCACATAGGCGATGCCGGCCGCGGCAAGCTCGTCGATCAGTGCGTCATCCTCGCGATGCGCGATGTTGTACTGGTTCTGCACGCAAACAATGTCGACGATGCCGCGCCCCTGCGCGATCTGGGTTGATGTGACATTGCTCAAGCCGATATGGCGCACCAGACCCTGTCGCTGCAGTTCGGCGAGCGTATTCAGTTGAGGTTCGAGCGAGCCTTCGGCCGGGCCGTGTATGCCGTGCATGGAGCGCAGGTTGACGACCTCGATCGTGTCCAGTCCCAGATTGCGGAGATTGTCGTGCACGGCCTGCGTCAGTTCCTGCGGCGACATTGCGGGAATCCACGATGCATCGGCGCCGCGCCGGGCACTGACCTTGGTGACGATGGTGAGGTTGGCGGGGTAGGGGTGCAGCGCCTCACGGATGATCAGGTTGGTGACGTGCGGACCGTAGAAATCGCTGGTGTCGATATGGTCGATGCCGCTCGCCACCGCCTCGCGCAGCACGGCGAGTGCACCGTCATGGTCTTTCGGCGGGCCGAACACGCCGGGTCCGGCCAGTTGCATGGCGCCGTAGCCCATGCGCTTCACGGTGCGGTCGCCGAGCTTGAAGGTTCCGGCCTTGCTGATGTCAGTCATGGTCTCAATCTCCTTTGGATCGGCCAGATATAGACAATGCACGCTTGCGCGATAATATGGTGCAATCGGCACAGGCTGTGCGGAAAGGCGAACAATGGCAGATGTGGGCGACCTCCAGGCATTCATGGCGGTGGCGCGCGCCGGCGGCTTTCGCGAGGCGGCCAGGATCAGCGGCGTCAGCGCCTCCAGCCTCAGCGAAACGGTGCGGCGGCTGGAGGCGGGGCTCGGCGTGCGGCTCCTCAACCGCACCACGCGCAGCGTCGCTCCGACCGAGGCCGGCGCGCGACTGCTGGAGCGGCTGGGCCCCGCGCTCGGCGAGGTCGAGGCAGCGCTCGATGTCGTCAACGGCTTTCGCGGCCGCCCGGCCGGCACGCTGCGGCTCAACGTGCCTGTCGTGGCGGCGAAACTGGTTCTGCCGCGCCTTCTGCCGCCCTTCCTTGCCGCCTATCCCGACATAAGACTGGAGGTGACCGCCGAGGACAGTTTCGTCGACATACTGGCGAGCGGCTGCGATGCCGGCATCCGCTATGACGAGCGGCTGGAGCAGGACATGATCGCCGTACCGATCGGCCCGCGCCGGCAGCGCTTCGCCACCGCTGCCGCAACGGCCTATCTCGACCGGCGTGGCCGGCCCGACCATCCGCGCGACCTGCTCGATCACGCCTGCCTGCGCGGCCGCTTCGCCAGCGGCCTGACGCCGCCCTGGGAGTTCGAGCGCGACGGCGAGATAGTGAGCGTCGAGCCGACCGGGCCGCTGCTGGTCAGCACCGGCACGGCTATGGCGCTTGCGCTCGATGTGGCGGTTGCCGGCGGCGGCATCGTCTCGCTGTTCGAGGACTGGCTGCACCCCTATTTCGACGATGGCCGGCTCGAGCCGGTACTGGAGCCCTGGTGGCAGGAGTTTTCCGGCCCGTTCCTCTATTACCCGGGCCGCCGGCTCATCCCGGCGCCGCTGCGGGCATTCATCGACTTTGTCGGCGGGATGCGGTGGTAAGGCGCCCCGATGACGGTTTCATGGGACGCATGGTAGGACGCAACCCGCTGCGCATTTCTGGAATGTTCCAGGAACGAGCAGGGATCATCGCGGCGGGTCCAATGACACTTTGGCGCGCTTCGCCAGCTCGCGAATCCGCTCCGCGACCGCGCTGTCGACCGGATTGTAGACGGTCAGGCTCAGATCCGGGCGGCCGTCGACCGCGAATCCCGAATATTCCAGCTCGATGTCGCCGAGCACCGGGTGCTTCAGCCGCTTGGTTCCGTCGCCATGGCTGAGCACGTCGTTCTCGCGCCACAGGGCGGCGAATTCGGGGCTGGCGCTGCACAGTTCGTCGACGAGTTCGCGTACCTCGGACACCGCGCCGGCGCGTGCCGCGTCGGCGCGGAAGGCGCCCACCACGAAACGGGCGAGGCTTTCCCAGTCGTGCTGCTTTTCGCGGATGGCCGGGCTGCGGAACATGAAGCGCAAAATGTTGCGCTGGTCGGTGGGCAGGGCGCTGTAATCGGTCAGCACGACCTGGGCGGCGCGGTTCCAGGCAACGACATCCCAGGTGGCGGTCCTGACCAAGGCGGGGCTCGCTTCAAGCGTGTCGAGGAGGCGCTGCAGCCGGGGGCTGATGCCTTCCGCACCGATATAGCGGACCTCGGGCGGGCGGCCGAGCCCGAGCATGAAAAGATGCTCGCGCTCGGCCTCGGTCAGCATCAGCCCCTTGGCGATGCGGTTCAGCACATCGGCCGAAGGCGCGCCGCCACGGCCCTGCTCCAGCCATGTGTACCAGGTCGGGCTGATGTTGGCGCGCTGGGCCACCTCCTCCCGGCGCAGCCCCGGCGTGCGCCGGCGCCCTGAAAATCCGAACGAGGCCGGATCGAGCCGGGTGCGCCGGTCTCTCAGAAACGCCGCGAGCGAACCGGCGGAATTGGTG
This sequence comes from Mesorhizobium sp. B2-6-4, assembly GCF_006441495.1. Lineage (NCBI taxonomy): Bacteria > Pseudomonadati > Pseudomonadota > Alphaproteobacteria > Hyphomicrobiales > Phyllobacteriaceae > Mesorhizobium > Mesorhizobium sp. B2-6-4. The sequence continues at coordinate 128,848 of NZ_VFUE01000005.1, read as the reverse complement.
GGCATCCTGTTAGCCATTATACCACGATAAGATCACTACTTTAATGGAATAATAGACCGGCGATACTGCGCAGGCAATCGTGCAGGAGAATCGCATGCGTATCTTTTTGACCGGCGCGACCGGTTTCATCGGCTCGGCGCTCGTGGCTGAGCTCATCAAGGCGGGCCATCAGGTGGTCGGCGTCACCCGCTCCGAAGCGGGGGCCGAAGCACTGACGGCGGCGGGCGCCGAAGTGCATCGGGGAACGCTCGAGGATCCCGAGGGCCTGCGCGACGGCGCGGCAAAGGCGGAAGCGGTGATCCACACGGCGTTCGACCATGATTTTTCGCGGTTTGCCGAGAATTGCGAGAAGGATAGCCGTGTCATCGCGGCACTCGGCCAGGCATTGGCCGGATCCGACCGGCCGCTGGTGATCACTTCCGGCGTCGGCGTGGGCAGCCCCGGACATGGCGAGCTTGCCAGCGAGGACGTCTTCAACGCCAGCCATCGCAATCCGCGCATCGCCTCGGAGCTCGCCGGCAATGCCTTGCTGGAAGCCGGCGTCAACGTCTCGGTGGTGCGGCTGCCGCAGGTTCACAACCCGGTCAAGCAAGGGCTCATCACGCCGCTCATCGAAATCGTGCGCCAGAAAGGCGTTTCGGCCTATGTCGGCGAGGGCCGCAACCGCTATGCGGCGGGCCATCTCCTGGACGCGGCGCGCCTCTACCGGCTGGCGGTGGAAAAGCGGCAGCCCGGCGCGCGCTATAACGCGGTCGGCGAGGAAGGCGTCGAAGTGCGCGCGATCGCCGAGGTGATCGGGCGGGGCCTCAACGTGCCGGTCGTTTCGATCGCTCCGGAACAGGCGGCGGAGCATTTCGGCTGGATGGCGATGTTCGCCCCGATGGATCTACCGGCCTCCAGCGCGCTGACCCAGGCGCGGCTCGGCTGGCATCCGACCGGCCCGACGCTGATCGCCGATCTCGAGGCCATGCGGTACGACGTATGATGCGCCGATAAAGCGTCGTCAGCCGACGGCGTAGCGCAAATGGACGAGCCCGTGGGCGAGGGCTTCGCAGCTTTTGAGCGACAGTTGCATCTTGCCCGCGAGGCCGGATTCGCCGAATCCGACGAAACCCTGGTTCGCCGCCCGCCCGTCAAGGGCGGGAGCGACGAGAAGGCTGAGCTCATCGACAAGGCCGGCCGCGAAGAAGGAACCGTTGATGCCGGCGCCGCCCTCAAGCAGCAGCCGGCGAATGGCGAATTCGCGGTTCAGAACTTCGAGCATCCGGCCGAGATCCATGTCGGCCGTCTCCGCCACGATATAGGACACGCCGTCGGCGGCGAGCTCGGCCAGGTGGCTGTCGGCGACATCGTGCCCAAGCAGCACCACGACATGGTCGCCGCCAATGTCGGGTTTGGAAAAGTGGAGCTTGCCCGATGGATCGAGCGCCACCGCGTAGCTTCCCGTACTGGTTTGCGCGACATGATAGGGTCGGTCGACCTTGCCCGCATCGGCCGGCGGGTGCGCGCCGGCCTTGCTCATCTCGGCCATAGTGACGCGGCCGACGATCCAGCCGTCGCCCGCAAAATCATTATGGATATGCTCGTAGAGGCTCGACCATTCGGCCCGGGTTCCGTCCGGGCTGGCCGTGTAGCGGCTCGGGTGGAGACTGCCGTCCAGCGACGCGATCATATGGCAGATGATGTGCGGTTTCATGCGGGTGTCTCCAGGGAATGGGCTCAGGCGCGGTTCAAACTAGGGCCAGCGCCGGAGAATGGAAGCTGGGCACCCGGCTCATCCAAATTCCGACCATTGCCGACTGGGCCTGTTATATCGATGTTGCACAAATGGTTGAGCCTGGGCTAGCATCCGTTTGCTGGTGCCGACGGGAGGCAGTTTTTGCAACGGCGATCAGCTGGAGCGGCATGCGTTAGCAAACGCAAGGAGGATGCTCCAACACTTTGAACCGACGCATGATCCTTCCTGAAACCGTCCCGGTTTCCGGGGCCGTGCGTTCTTGTGGAGGAGGATCCCATGAACAGACGTGAATTCCTGATGACGTCCGTGGCCGCGGGCGCGATGGTGCTTGCCGCGCCCTCGGTATTTGCGCAGGACAAGCTCACCATTCTCGGCTCGGTGCCCAGTCTCGGCTTTCCGTTCTTCGTGCACATGCTGAACGAGATCAAGGCGGAAGCCGCCACGCAAGGCGTCAACCTGACCGAGAGCGATGGCCAGAACTCGGCCACCAAGCAGACCGCCGACATCGAGGCGGCCCTGGTGCAGAAGGTCAACGCCATCGTGATCTCGCCGCTCGACGTCAACGCGCTGGCGCCGGCCATCGAGGAAGCGGTCAAGGCCGGCGTTCCCGTGGTGACGATCGACCGCCGCGTCGACGGCGTCGAGGGCATCCTCGCCCATGTCGGCGCCGACAACGTCAAGGGCGGCGAGGCGGAAGCGCAGGCCGTGGTGGCGGCGTTCCCCAACGGCGCGAAACTGTTCCACCTCCAGGGCCAACCCGGCGCCGGGCCGGCGATCGACCGCAACAAGGGCGTGCACAATGTGCTCGATCCCTTGAAGGACAAGTACCAGATCGTCTTCGAGCAGACCGCCAATTTCGCCCGCGCCGAGGCGCTGTCGGTGACGGAAGCTGGCCTTGCCGCCAACGGCAAGCCGGACGCGATCGTCTGCGCCAATGACGACATGGCGCTGGGCGCCATGGAGGCTTGTGCCGCGCGCAACTTCACCGACGTCAAGATCTACGGCTTCGACGCGCTGCCGGAAGCGCTGGTCGCGGTGCGCGACGGGAAGCTCGCCGGCACGGTCGAACAGTTCCCCGGCCAGCAGTCGCGCACCGCCGTGCAGATCGCCGTCGCTTACGCCAGGGACAAGACGGAGCCGAAGGAGAAGCTGGTGCTGTTGACGCCGATCGTCATCGGCAAGGACAATCTCGACAAGGCCGAGAGGTTGAACGAGACGAAGTGAGCTTGCATGGAGAGGTCGGCGGGGCAGCACCCCCTCTGGCCTGCCGGCCATCTCCCCCGCAAGGGGGAGATCGGCAGTGTCGATGTCCGCATTCTCATTGCGGCGTTGAAAATTGGCGAATGCGGAACAGACAGCCAATCTCCCCCCTTGCGGGGGAGATGTCCGGCAGGACAGAGGGGGGTGTTCACGCGCCGACGGGTCCGGAAACTGCATCGAGGGAAGCACCCATTCCATGGCTGAAGCCGCACCCGTCCTGCTCGCCGTCGAGGGCGTCACCAAGCGTTTCGCCGGCGTCACCGCGCTGAACGATGTCTCGCTCGACGTCAGGCCCGGCGAAATCCTCGGCCTGCTCGGCGAAAACGGCGCCGGCAAATCGACGCTGCTGAAAATCCTGTCGGGCGTCATACCGCCTTCCAGCGGCCATATCATTTTCGACGGCGCCGACTACCGGCCGTCGAGCCCGCAGGATGCCAAGCGGCTCGGTATCGTCACCATCTACCAGGAGCTCAGCCTGATCCCGACGCTGACGGTGGCGGAGAACATCTTCATCGGCCGCGCCCCGGCCGGTCCGCTCGGCCTCGTCTCCTGGCGCAAGATGGAGCAGGACTCCCGCACCATCATCGCCCGCGTCGGCCTCACGATCGATCCGATGACGCCGGTCTCGGCGCTTTCGGTGGCCGAGCAGCAGCTCGTCGAGATTGCACGGGCGCTGTCGCTGAAGAGCCGGCTGATCATCATGGACGAGCCGACATCAGCGCTGACCGAGACAGAGGTGCAGCGGCTGCTGTCGATCATGGACAGGCTGCGCAAGGACCATGTCGCCATCATGTTCGTCACCCATCGGCTGGAGGAGGCCGCCGCCATCTGCGACCGCATGACGGTGCTCCGGGACGGCAGGTTGGCCGGCAATCTCGACCGCGAAGGCGGGCCGATCCGATTGCCGCGCATCATCGAGAAAATGGTCGGCCGCGCGGCGTCCGAGCTCTATGCGCGGCCGGCGCAGCGCACGGTGGCCGGCGACGTCGTGCTGTCGGTGCGCGGGTTGCGCACGGTGCGCGATCCCGAAGCGCCGCACGCCATCGTGCTCGACGGCGTCGATATCGACCTCAAGGCCGGCGAGATCCTGGGTGTCGCCGGCCTCGTCGGCTCGGGTCGCACGGAGCTGGCGCGCGCCATCTTCGGCGCCGACCGGATCGCGGGCGGCACGATCACGCTCGACGGCAGGCCCATCGCGCCGGCCTCGCCGGCGGATGCCATAGCGCTCGGCATCGGCCTTGTGCCTGAGGATCGCAAGCATCAGGCGATCTTCGCCGCGCTCGGCATCCTGCCGAATTTCTCCGTCGCCTCGCTCGGGCGGTTCAGCAATGGCTTCGGCTTCATGGCCGAGCGGCGCGAGCGCGATGCGCTGGCGGGGTTCCGGAAAATGCTGTCGATCCGCATGGCGTCGGCCGAGCAGGCGATCGAGGGCCTGTCGGGCGGCAACCAGCAGAAGGTGATCCTGGCGCGCTGGCTGGCGCGCGACCCCAAGGTGCTGATCGTCGACGAGCCGACGCGCGGCGTCGATGTCGGCGCCAAGGCCGAGGTGCACCAGATCCTGGTGCAATTGGCAGCGCGCGGCATAGCGGTGATGATGATTTCGTCCGAGCTGCCCGAAGTGCTGGCTGTGTCGGACCGGATCGTGACCATGCGCAAGGGACGCATCACCGGGCAGATGCCGGGCATCGAGGCAAGCGAGGAAAAACTGATGGAACTGATGGCGCTCGACCAGCCGGGAGCGGTTGAGGAGGAGGCACGATGAGCGTGGCCGAGGAGCAGAGCCGGCGTGGCGGCATCAGCATTGCGCGGCTCTTGATGAATTTCGGGCCGCTGCTGTTCCTGGCGGCGCTGGTGGTCGTCTTCACCGTGCTGAAGCCGAGCTTCATCGATCCGATCAATCTGTTCAACATCACCCGCCAGATATCGATCACCGGGTTGATCGCGCTCGGCATGACCTTCGTCATCCTTACCGCCGGCATCGATCTCTCGGTCGGCTCGCTGCTCGCCTTCTGCGGCATGGTGGCGGCCGTGGTTGCCAAGGGCGGTACTGCCAACACGCTGTCGCTGTCGACGTCGGGAACGCAGGGCTATGGCTGGTTCGCGGCGCTGCTAGCCGCCGTGGTGGTGGGGGCGGTGGCCGGCGGTGTTCAGGGCTTTGCCATCACCAGGCTGAAAGTGCCGCCCTTCGTCGTCACGCTTGGCGGGCTCACCGTGTTTCGCGGCCTGACGCTGACCATCTCCAATGGCGGCCCGATCTCGGGCTTCGACGCTTCTATGCGGTGGTTCGGCACCGGGCTGATCGGCCCCGTGCCGGTGCCGGCGATCATCTTCGCGGCGGCCGCCATCCTGTGCCACATCGTGCTACGCTACACGCGCTATGGACGCGCCGTCTACGCCGTCGGCGGCAATGCCGAGGCCGCACGGCTGTCGGGCTTGCGCGTCGACCGCATCCTGGTCTCGGTCTATGTGATCGTCGGCTTCTTCGCCGGGCTCGCCGCCTTCGTGCTGTCGGCCAGGCTGAATTCGTCCGAAGCGGTGGCCGGCATCGGCTACGAGCTGACGGTCATTTCGGCCGTCGTCATCGGCGGTACCTCGCTGTTCGGCGGCATCGGCTCGGTGGGCGGCACCGTGGTGGGCGCCGCCCTGATCGGCGTGCTACAGAACGGGCTCCAGTTCAACAACGTCTCGTCGTACACGCAAAGCATCGTCATCGGCCTAATCCTGATCCTGGCGGTGGCGTTCGATCGCTGGCTGAAGTCGCGGGTGAGGCGCTAATTCCTTCTCCCTTGTCGTCGGAGAAGGGGAAATCGCCGCTCTGGCAGGAGAGCTCGCCACCTTTCTTGCAAAACAACCCCCCTTTGCTAGAAGGATTTCGGGCGGGTGGCATTCTGAGAGAACCTCATGTTTGCCGATATCATCAGACCGATCAGCTTGAGTTTTTCGCTGCTGCGGCGGTTCTGGCCGCAGCTCGTCGTGCTGGTGCTGGCCGGTGTTCTGGCCGGCGATCTCTTGCTGCAACTGGCGGCCAAGGTGGCGCTCGCAAATCATTTCGCCGGGCTCGCCATGCTGACGCTGGTGGCACTGGCGCAACTGGTGGTGACGGTGGCGATGTTCCATGTGCTGCGTCCCGGCTTGCCCCATGTGCTGGCCGCGCAGCGTGGCGCGGAAAAGGCCACGGTCGCCGAGGGGCAGGGAACCGCGGACCGGCGCGGTTCGCGGCTGGTGCGCATGATCACCATCGCGCTGTTGCCCTTCTTCGCCTATTACGCGGCCTGGGGGTTCCTCGGCGACATCGTGCGGCAATATTCGCGCGAAACGCTCGACCAGGCCGGCTTCGGCCAGAGCGCCAATGTTCTGGACGTGCTGGATTCGCGCTGGCTGCTGGTCTCGGTGGCGGTGTCCTGGCTGGTGCGCCGGCTGGCCAAGTTCATGCAGGCGAAAACGGGCGCCGCCTCGTTCTGGCAGATCGTGGTGGTGATCTGCGAGACCAACTGGATCTTCGTCGGCCTCTACGTCATCAGCCGCTGGAAGGACAGCGCGCTGCAATGGCTGATGAGCCGCAATTTCTGGTCGGTTCTGCAGGCGTCGGCCGACGGGCTGGCGAGCCCGGTGCCGGCGGCGACGGCCGCGCCGATGGTGCCGGTCGAGATCACCTCGATCGCGCCCTCGACGATCGCCGTCAACCTGTTCTTCTACATGCTCTTGCCGCTGATCTGGCTGGTGATGGCGGCGCTGATCTATGGCTATGATGTGCGCGACGATACGGCACTGATGCGCGTGCACGGCCGGCTGGAACGCGTCGGCAAGCGCTATGCCGGCCTGCCGAAATTCCTGCGCGATTTCGTCGAGCATTTCGTCGCCGGCTACCGCTCGCGCTATCTGCCGATCGCCAATGGCGTGCGGCTGACGGTGAGTTCCAGCCTCGTATTGCTGTGTACGCTGATCGTCGGCTATCGCCTGCTCGACTGGGGCGCGGCCTGGCTGTGGCTCGGCGCGACGCGGCTGATCGGCCCGCACGAGCTCGACGTCTGGCAGATCCTGTCGCATGGCGTGACGCTGTTGTTCGGCAGCCCGTTCCAGGATTCCTCCACCGGCATCCTGGTCGAGCCGCTGCGCATCTGCTTCCTCGCCGCGGTGCTGGAGACGGCGTTCTCGCTTTCGAAGGGGGGCGGTCGTTCCCGGTAGCGACGGGAATGACCGTAGCGTATCCTTGTCGCGCCTTGCCATGTACGTGTGATGGGGCGAAAGTGCGATCTTTCCTGGTCTCGTAAACAGACCGCCTGTTTGCATTCGCAAGATCGAAGAGAATGCCATGACTTACTTCTTCCGCCGTCGAAGTGAGGCAATGACCTTCGGCCTGCCTGTTGTCTGCTGCGCGCTGGCGTTGATATTGCAATCGAACATAGAGCCGATCGAAGATCGGACGGCGATTGTGGTGATCGTTGCCGGCATATCGATCATCCTTACCTTGGCAACCGTCTTTGCCGTGGTGCGACATGCGGAGGCGATAGCCCGACGTGTTGGGCAGCCGTACGGCACCCTGGTCCTTACCTTGGCCGTAACGACGATCGAAGTGTCGATCATCGTCTCGATGATGCGACATGGCGCCAACAATCCGACCCTGGCGCGAGAATCCGTGTTCTCCACGGTCATGATCGTTTGCACCGGCATCGTGGGGCTGTGCCTGACACTTGGCGGGTGGCGGCACCGCCACCAGGACATCCGAAGGCAAGGCACAAGTTCCTTTCTTTCGGTGCTGACCGCGATCACGGTGCTGACGATGGTGCTGCCGAACTATACGCTTGCCACCAGCCCCGGGACATTTTCTCCCACGCAACTGGCCTTCGTCGCGCTGCTGTCGCTCTTGCTCTACGGCAGTTTCGTTTTCGCCCAGAGCTACAGCCAGAAAGAGGACTTCCTGGAGGTGCAGGTCCGTGAAAGCGCTCCGGAAAGCCATTCTCCGCAGGTCCACGGCGTGCCAACGCATTTCGTCTTCCTGCTTCTGGGACTGGTCGGGATCGTCCTGCTGACGGAACGGGTCGCGGCTGGCGTTGAAGATGGCCTTACCTACCTGCAGATCCCGCAATCGGATGCGATCGTCGGCGCGATGATTGCGTTTGTCGTGCTGCTCCCCGAGGCGATCTCCGCCATCAAGGCATCGTGGGGGAATGAGCTCCAGCGCGCATTGAACGTCGCTTTGGGCTCGGCGTGCGCGACCATCGGACTGACGATCCCGGCAGTGGCGGCGGCCAGCCTCATCACCGGAAAGTCGCTCAACCTCGGTCTCGGTCCGAGCGACGTGATTTTGCTGGTTCTGGCCCTTGCGGTGAGTGTCGTAAGTTTCAGTACCGGACGCACGACGGTTCTCACCGGACTTGCTCACCTCGTCGTCTTTGTTGCCTACGTCCTGTTGATCGCCGTGCCGTGACTCCGGACTGCCGGCGCTGTCGCTACTTCGGCGGCCGTTGAAACCGCAGGTACCACGGCCGCCCGCTTCCCAGCCCAATGGCGGGACGGATGGTCTTGATGGCATCCTCCGGCACGATGAAGGTGTCGCCGATGGTGATGACGTCGCCTGTCTTGGCGCCGGAGAAGATCGCCGAGGTGCAGTTCATCACGCCGTCCGGCAGTCTGACGCCCGAAATCATGTCGGGGAGCCAGCGGCGGCCGGCGGCATCGGTCAGCATCAGCCTGCAGCCCAGCCATTGCTTCTGCAAGTCGGGATCGCCGACGGTGACGGAGAAGGTGGCGATGACGGCGAAGGCCTGATCGGGCAAGCGGCCGGCCTTGCCGCCGCGCAGGTCCGCCAGCTTCCAGTCGCTGCCGCCGAAGTGCGCGGACTGGCCAAACTCGACATCCCTGGCGATGAGGTCTTCGCCGCCCAGCCATTCGCGCAAGCTGTCATGGCTGGTTTCTGCCAGCGCCAGCGGCAGCAGGATGACAAGCGCCGCCAGGCTGCGCCTGCGCCATTTTTTCTCGACCTGCCGCTCGGCGGCCGGCCCCATGTCGGTCGCGACGGCGCTCATGGCTTGCCCTGCGGTGTCTGGCCCGGAGAAGTCTGGCCCGGTGGTGCATCCAGATCGTATTGCGGCAGGATGCCGGCCGGTTGTCCATCGGCGCCGGCAGACAACCCGTCGAAGCTGATGCGGGCCTGCGCGTCGAGCGCGCCGAATTGGCGTTCCGAGACCAGCAGCCTGGCGCCGCCGATCTGGTCGGGCGGTACTTCGAAGACGAACAGGCCGCGTTTTTGCAAGCCGGGATCGACGCCGTGCGGCGGCATGTCCTGGCGATAGCCCAGCCGCTCCGTCTGGCGGTAGCGCAGACCGGTCGGACCTTGCCAGGTGCCGTCCGCGACCGTGATGGAGGCGTCGGTCGCGGTGAGGCTGGTCGTCACCACCGCCCACACGCCGCTCGTCGTCAAAAGCTTTTGCTGCCCGAACTGGTTGGTCTTCAGCGCGCGGGCAAAGACAACCTCGTCAAGCCGCACGTCGAAGCTGCGTGCCCGCACCGTGTCGTGCATGGCGCCGTCGACCGGGATGGGCGCGGTGAGGTCGGCATAATGCGGCTTGGAAAGCTGCATACCGTAGCTCAGCGCCACGGTGGCGGCGAGAATCGCGAGATTGCCGAGGACCCGCATCTTCATGAGCCGGCTCCCGGCGTGTCCGTTGCCGGCATATCGGCGAGCGGCAAGGTCACGGTGCCGAGACGGTAGGGATTGTACCAGCCGGGCGTGCCGTAGAGATTGTCGCGCGGCTTGAAGATCTCCGCGGTGACGCCGAAGGCGAGCGTCGGCGGCACGGCGGCGTCGCCGGCCAGCGGCCAGACATAGGCCAGGCGCTCGGTCATGCCGGGGTGCAGTTCCGGCGCCAGGGTCGAATCGCGTATCAGGGCGATCATCGGCATCGAGTCCGGCAGGGTGATTCCCTCCGGCTTGAAGACAGCGAAGTAGGCCTTGTTGGATTCGGCCGTGCGGTTGGTCATGTCGGCCTCCAGCACCAGTGCCTTCTGGCCCGGTTTCAGCGGCACGCCATGGATGTCGGCATGGCTGACGTAGGCACGCACCGGTTTGATGCGCCAGCGGCCGGCATCGATGGCGGCATCGGACGGCAGTTGCGGCGGAGGGTGAGCGGGCAGGGCGCCAAAGGCGCCCATGAGGCCGGCCGCCAACAGCGCGGCGATGGTTCCCGCGCCTGCCGTCATCCAGGCCTGGACTCTTGAACGGGCAGTCTTGAACATTCCCTGATATGCACGTCGAACGATCAGCCACCCGCAGGCAATCTAGGAAGAAAACGCGCGGATGGGAACCCGCAAATGGCGGCATTGCCCAGCTCTTCTCGTGGCTGCGTCTCTCTCGTGGCGCAGTGTGGTCGCCGACGGCTTAGCGAGCCCGCCTATGCCGCCTGCAAGGCCCAAATGCGGTGGCCGTAGCGGCGGAAGAAGCGCGCCAGCAGGCGTTGTTGCCTCGCCCTGGCGAGGTCCGCCAGGCGCCGTTCCTGGCGCCAGCGCGGCATGTTGCGCCAGAAGGAGATGAAGCGGGCGGCGTCCTCGATGGCTTCTTGTGCCGATAGCGCCGGGCCGATCGCCGCCAGGAAAAGCGCTTCCGATTGTTTCAGCGCGTCGACGACCACCTTGCGCCTGAAATGGCCGAGGCGCGCCTGGCGGATGCCGTGTTCGCGGATTCTCGCGAAGGCCTCGATGAGAGCGTGACTGTCGCCGCCATAGCCGCAGGCATGAGCGAAATCGGCGGCAAGGGCGTCCATCGTCTCTCCCGGGGTGCTGCACGCGCGCCGACTCGGCTTTGCAAGCCATATAGAAGCATAACTCAAAAATTGGCGAAAGAGAAACTTTTGCGGAGCCCTGAAAGATGCGACTCGACTCTCGTTTCAAAACACAGGAATATGCGAACAAACAAGGAACAAAAAGGCGAGCCGCGATGGCATTGACGGGCAAGGGATCAGTGATTGCGGATGTCGTTTCGATATCGGTCGAATGCGCCGATTGCGGCCGCAACAGGTGGTGGAAGCCCGATCAGCTGCGGCGCTTCGGCGTGACTGGCAATACGCCGCTGGCAGCGCTTTCGGGCCGGCTGGTCTGCTCGGCCTGCCGCGCCGACGGGCTGCCGGGCACGGCGATCCAGATCCGGGCGGCGTTTATCAACGAGCGCCAGCGCGTGCGCAGCGAGGCGCTGATGCTGAGCGAGCGCGAGATGCCGCTGGAGGGATCGGGGCGGGCGTGAGGTGGCATCGACGCTGGGTTTTGCCTGCTCTCCTTGTGGGAGGAAGAATTGCCCCGTCGCCCTCAATAGCCCAGCAATTCCTTCAACGGAATGACCCGCCAGACCTGCTTGATGGCGTAGCGGTTGAAGGTCAACGTCTTCGGCGGATTGTACTGTTCGACCACCAGTTCGGCGGCGGTGCGCTTGACCAATTTCTTGATGAAGGCCTTGCCGTTGCGTTCGTTCTCTTCCGGGAAGGTTTCGATCACCACGTGATCGCCCGGGACGGCATCGCGGCCGCCGCAATAGATCAGGTCTCCGGGCTCGTAACGGGGTACCATGGAATCCGAGAGAACATGCAGCGCGAACACCTTGGCCAGGTTGCGGATGCCGGGTGGGCGCTGGACGTAGCCGGCGGGCTCGCCGTTGAAGGTGAAATCGCCGTCGTCGCCGCCAACGGCGGCGCCCAGCACCTGGATGTCCATCGGCCCGGCGGGGGGCGGCCCGGCGTCGGTGACGATCTCGGCGTCGTTGACCGGTCCGGCATCGTCGAGGAAAACCACCTCGCCCTTGCCGAGCGCGACCGGGTCGACACGCAGAAAGGCGGCAGTCTTCAGGAGGTTTTCCGTCTTGGGCAGGTTGCGACCGGTTTCCCAATTGCCGACGGCGGCGACGTCGGTGTCGTTGTGCTCGGCGATGTGGCGCATGACCAGGCCGCGCTGCTTGCGCGCCTGGCGGATTGCCGCCCCGACCTTGATCGACAGTTGCGTTTTCACCATGGCGCCCATGTGACCAACAAGCGCTGCTTTCGTCCATGAAAGAATGGCTTGCATAAGTTTTTGAGTTATGCTTATATCCGTTCATGCAAAAGCTCAACCCCTTCCGAGTCGAAAGCGCCCTCAGGCCAGCTTCACGCGAGCCGGCCAGCGCTCATTCCCTTTCGCCCCGGCTGTCCTCCTCCCCGGCCAGGGCGAAGCGTGAGGCTGATTGCCCCGATGCATCAGCCGCACGTCCGGTCCGCCCGTCACCGGCGGCCGGAACGGCCGGAGCCGCCGCTCCCCGCGGCTCCGGCCCCCAATTCAGCGCGGTGCGGATCCGCTCCCTGATCCGCACCGAGGACGGCACCGTGATCCTGCTCGACAGGCTGACGGGCAGGGCGGTTTCCGCACCCGACCGGGTGACGGCAGAGGCGCGGCTGGCGCGCCTCGCCGCGCTGGACGGCCGGCCGGGCTGAGGCCGCCAATCCAACGGCCGACAGGCCGGATCGAACCCGACAATGCCCACCGCCTGCGGCGGGCCGACACTCGCCGGCCGCGTCGCGCGCTGCCGCGGCCGCGCAATGGACGGAGACCAGGACATGGCACTTTACGGCGACAAGGAATTGCAGGCGATCGCCGGCTGGCTGACGGACGGACTTTCCGCCTCGCGCATCGCGGCTCGGTTCAGCGCGTCGCGAGGCAGCCCGGTGTCGCGCGACGCCATCATTGGCATCGTTCACCGCAACGCCATGCTGAGTTCTATCGGCTTTGCCAACAGCAAGCGGATCGCGGCAGCCGAGAGGGCGAATGACAAAGCCGCGGACCGCGCCGCCAAGGCCGGACACAAGCGCGTGCCGAAGGGTGAAGGTGCGGAACGCCTCGCAGCGCGCGAGGCCGGCGTGCTGATCGCGGACGGGCAAGCCTACCGCCTCGAGGTACCGGTGCCGCACCGAAGCCCGATCGGCCGCCAGCCGCATGGCGTGGCAATGCGCTTCGTCGACTGCCTGTTCGGCCGCTGCCGCGCTCCGCTTGACCTGACGCTGGAGCAAAATCCGGAAAACGACGCGCCCGGAGGCCGGCCGGGCGTCCACATGCTGTGCTGCGGCATGCGCACAAGGGCGATGAAAAGCTACTGCACCTATCACCAGGCGCGCTTCCACCGGCGTGTCTGCGAGGCGGGGTGAGCTTCTTTCCCCCGTTCTCGGGAGACGATGCCGGCAGGAGGCAACGCCGGTCAGGATTGGGAACACAAGCATGAATTCGGGAGATTGGGTCAGATGCAAGGTATCGAAACGGTGGCGCCGCCCCTCATTGCCCTGCCGGGCATTTCTCCCCGTAAAACGGGGAGAAAGAGACTAGCTGCAACGCTGGCTTTTCTTCTGCAATGGTGGCGATCTGGCGGGAACGGCGGCCACGCAACGCTTTTATTTTGGCAGATCGTGGCCCTGCTTTGGCATCCGCACGCTCATTGCATCAGGCATCGCTGGCCGGCCGTCATCGCCGGCCAATATGCGGGTAACCCGCGCGAAGCCGGTGAACGCTTTCATCGCGTCGGCGTGCGAAATCTGCGCCGCGATGGCCGCACTGCACGCGTTGAGCGCACTGCGGTAGACGTGACCACGCCGTTCAACCGGCCAGCGCTGCAGGAAGTCGGCTGCCTCAACGACGCTGTCGATCACCTGGACATGCCCGTCCAGGCATACTTTGAGCGGAGATCCTGTTTTCATGGTACCCACGGCGGTTACCTTGGCGTTGTGCGCGGCTCGGAAGCCAGCCCCTATCAACGTGCAAGGCGGCGGCGCGGTTGCATCACGTTTTCAGCCGCCTCACGGGCCCGCGGCGGCGTCGAGCCATTCATGGGCGCGGCTACGCGGCTTTGCCACCAGCAGCCCCTGCTGCCCGGCCGCCTTGGTGAAAGCCTCGAAGGCGACGCGCTGGCGGCAGCTCCCGTCGATGGCGAGCCTGACCAGCCTTGCCGCATCCAGATAGGCGGTGGCCGTCTTGTCAGGCCATTGCCGGCGAAGCGCGGTCGCCGCCTGGGCGATGGAGCCCACCAGCATGGTCTTGTTGTCGCAGAAGCGCAAGGTCACCGGCATGAAGGCGGTCATGGGCATACCTCCTGTTGGTTTGGTGCGGCACAACGCCCAGCCTCGCCGCTGGTTCCGGCGCACGCAGCCAATTTCGCCAGGGATTGCTGCCCCGCCAGCCAGCACCTCAATCCACTCCCCACAAGGACGCAGCCATGAGCAAGAAAGCCGCCAGATCAGCCAAACCGCAGACGCCGAAGCTGCCGAAGGGCGAGGCCGAGCAGGTGCGCATCCGCCGCGAGGTCGGCCATGATTTCGCGTTGCGGGACGATGAGTTCGGCCGCAAGCGGCTCGCAACCGGCACGTCGGAGGCGCGGCGCGTCTATGAGGTGTCCAATGACGGCCATACCTCCACCGGTGGTATCGTGCGGGTGCGCAGCATCGATCCGCTGCTGGGCATCACCTCGCTGTCGCGCCAGCAGCGCGAAGCCGGTCTGCGCTACCGCGAGGATTTCCGCGCCAGCCAGCAGGCTGATATCAAGCCGATGCGCTGGAGCGAACGCGTCGACGGCGACAGGACAAGCGGCGGCATCACCGACAGCGTGCTCAATGCCGGACGGTCGCACGCCGCCGCGACCCGCGCTCTCGGCCATTGGGAGGTGGTCGACGTGGTCCGGAAGATCGTGTGCCTGGAGCAGTCGGTCAGAGGCGTGGCGGGAGAGATGAGCGAGGGCAGGGACGTGGCGGCAAAGCTGTTGAGAATCGGGCTCGATCTGCTGGCGATGCACTACGGGATGATGATGCGACGATAGGGTTGGGCCCCGAGGAGTTGCGGCGCGCACGACAAGTGCTCCGCTCCAGGGCATGGCGCTGTGCATGACATCCGGCCGGCGCGATGCCGGCCGGATTGGTTGTCAGGTCAACGCCTGCAGACGCGGACTCTCTCGATGACCCGATGGTGATGACGCCAGTGCTTGATCACCTCGGTGTGGCAGCGACGATGACCGTAGTAACGCGGACGGTAGCTCTCGTCATACATGCTGTAGCGGCGATAGTAGCCGTCATCGTCGGAATAATCGCGATAATGGTGACGATATCTGGGAACATAGTAATCGTCGTCATAGCCGTTGCCGATGCCAAGCGTGATGCTGGCGGCATTTGCCGGGGCAATCACGGCCACCGCCGAAGCGACGGCAATCACGGATGCGAGCAAGAGTTTCTTCATGGCAACCTCCTCTTTAAGGCTCATCTAATAAACGCTGCCCTCGCGGCCCTGTTCCCATAAAGCCGGTAAACCAATGTTTCGTGCCCGCGCGCGCTGTGAGGGGGCGGCGTCTTGGCAGCGCGCCTTTGAAGAAGGGACGCTAACCCCTTCTAAAACAGCGCTTTCTCCAGCGGCTTCTCCAGCGTCTCGGCGAAAGCGGTCGCCAGATGGTGGCGGTCGCGGAAGGCGATCTTGCCGCCGATGAAGACATGGCAGGTGGTCTGGTTGCAGAACTGGTCGGTCATATCGACATAGCGGGCGTTCGGAATGCTGCGCACGACGTCGCGCTCCACCGCGGCCATGGCGTCGTTGGCGGCATAGGCGCGCGTCTGATCACAGAGCGAGGGCGTGTCGCCGCGCCACAGCGCACGCGCCACGCAGGTGTCGACCTGCTCGTCGTTGAAGGGCACGTCGCGGATGAAGGCGACTTTCAGCCCGGCCTTGCTGAACGTCTCCAGTGTCGAACGCAGGCCAGCCTTCCACTCCGCGTCCTGACTGTCGGGCTCATCCTTGCCGGCGGCCATCTTGCGCGAACTGGTCAGGGCGATTTCCGAGATCACCACCAGGGCCGGCCTCAGCGCCAGGATCTCCTTGATCGACTGCTCGCGCCACTGGTCGCATTCGGCGTAGTCGCGCTTCAGCTTGCTCGACCATGTCGACAGCCGGGACGCCCGGCACGAGGATTTGAGCCAGGTAACCACCCGGTAATCGCGCTTTTCGGCCGCCTCGATCAGCGGCGTCGACCAGTGGTCGGCATGTGAATCGCCGAACAGCGCGATCGTGCCTTTCGCATCCTTGGCGCCAAACACGCAGGGCTTCGGAGTGACGGTCTCGTAGTCGAGCACGCAGCCGCCCCTGGCACGCGCGGTGGACGGACGCGCCGCACTTTGGGCGATGACGCGCTGCTCCGGATCGAGTTCGTGAACGGCAAACTTGGCATTGGCGTAGGCCGCGACCACGCCGGCGCCGGTCAGCAGCGCCGCGGGCACGAGCGCGCGGGCGGCGCTTGCCATCAGCCAGCCGTTGCGGCGCACGGGGTTTTCGATGACGTGATAGGTGAAGATGGAGAGCATCAGCGTCAGTGCCAGGCAGGCAAACCTGTCCAGCCCGGAAAGCTCCGCGGTGACCATTCCCGCATAGACGATGACCGGCCAGTGCCAGAGATAGAGCGAATAGGAGAGCCTGCCAATCGATTGCATGGGCGGCAGCGACAGGACAGCCGTGGGGCCGCCGGCCAGCTTGCCACCCGCTTGGCGCTCGCCTGCCCCGCTGACCAGCAGCAGCACCGTGCCGACGACCGGCAGCAGCGCCAGCAGGCCGGGGAAGGGCAGCGCCTCGTCCAGCAGCAGATAGGCGGGCACGATCAGCGCCAGGCCGAGCCAGCCTTGCGCGGCGCGCAGCCGCGGGTGGTACTGGAGGAAATTCGCCGGCACCATCGTAGCAAGCCCGCCGGCGGCGAACTCCCAGGCCCTCAGCGGCGAGAAATAGAAAGCCCAGGGCGGCGAAACGCTGGTCAGCCAGGCGCAGGCCACGAACGAAACCAGGCCGGTGACGCCGATGACCACGATAGCCGCGCGCCGTCCCGGCCGCAGCCATGCGGCGAGAACAAGCAGCGCCGGCCATGCGAGGTAGAACTGCTCCTCCACCGACAGCGACCAGAAATGGATGAACGGGTTGTTGGCGGCATCGGAGGCGAAATAGTCGAACGACCAGCGGATCAGCCACAGATTGATCATATAGGCCGAGGCAAACATCGCGCCCTTCGAATAGAGCGCCTGTTCCTCCGGCGACAGGATGAAGGCGCCGGCCAGCAGCGTGGCGAGGATGACGAACAGCGAGGCCGGCAGCAACCGCCGGGCGCGGCGGGCATAGAAGCGCCACAGGTTCAGCCGGCCGCTCTCGCCGATCTCCTGCAAAAGGTGTCTTGTGATGAGATAACCGGAGAGAACGAAGAAGATGTCGACCCCGGCAAAGCCGCCGGGCAGGGCGGCGAGGCCGAAATGATAGGCGACGACGCCTGCTACCGCCAGTGCGCGCATTCCCTCGATATCGGGTCGGAACGATGCTGCCACGACAAATCCTTCGTGCAAGCCCAACCCGCGACCATTGTTAGTCGGGGCGGATCGTATCGCAATGCAACAAATCTTTCGCAACGCAACATGGCAGGAAAAAGGACAGCGGCAGAAACGGAGATGACGGTGACGCGAGGCATGGATGACGCCTGCCGCCGGACGCCTCACATCTTATGTTTCCGGTAAATGGTGCCCGCCCTATTTACGACTAACATGTTAGCGTGATATCACTACCTGCGAACTGCTCTTTTGGAGGCTCGCTGGTGACATCGCGTTTTGGTCTTTCGGTTGCTCTGGCCACGCCTTTCGATGCGTCGGGGCAAATCCTCATTCCACCCATGGTGACGTGGGCCCGAAGCTGCCTGGCGCAGGGCTGCACCAGTGTGACGCTTTTCGGCACCACCGGGGAGGGCGCTTCGGTCGGCACCGAGGAGCGGCGGGCTGTCACCGAGGCGATGCTGGCGGCCGGCATCGCGCCGCATCAGCTTGTCGCAGGCGTGCTGGTCGATGCGGCCGAGGATGCAGCCGAGCAGGCTCGGCATGCCTTGCAGCGCGGCGCCCGCAACATCCTCCTTGCCCCTCCCAGCTATTTCAAGAATATCGGCGACGATGGCCTTTTCGGCTGGTTTTCCGCTGTCTTTGCCGCTCTCGGTCCGCTGGCCCGCGGCGTGCTGCTCTACAACATTCCCTCGGTCACCACGGTGCAGCTTTCGCTGGGGCTGATCGGCCGGCTGCGCCAGGCGTTTCCGGACGTGGTCGCCGGCGTCAAGGATTCCGGCGGCGACTGGACCTATAGCGAGGCGCTGCTCGGCGCCCATGGCGATCTGGTGATCCTGATCGGTGACGAGCGGCATCTGGCGCGGGCGGTCAGGATCGGTGGCCAGGGCGCGATTTCGGGCATGGCCAATTTCGCCGCCGGCGAGGTCCTCGCCATGGCGCAGATGGGGCAGGACGATGCGCGGGTCGAGCGTTTCGTGCTCGAGCTGCTCAAGCACCCGGTCATTCCGGCGGTCAAGGTGATGGTGGCGCGCAAAACCGGCGACGAGCGCTGGCTGGCGGTGCGGCCGCCGCTCGAGCCGATCGCGGCGCCGGGGCGCCAGCAGCTTGGCGCTGCCTACGACACTCTTTTCGCGGCCGCGGCGGCCTGACGGGAAGGGAAGCGCTGAAATGGCCAATGGCGGCGACCAGACAAATCTGCGGGAGCAGGCCTATGCCAGCTTCACGCGGCATTTGCTGGCACGCGACCTCAAGCCGGGCCAGTTCGTGTCGCAGCGCGAACTCGTCGCCTTCACCGGCCTGCCGCTTGGCGCCATCCGCGAGATCGTGCCGCGCCTGGAAGCCGAGGGGCTGCTGACGACGATCCCGCAGCGCGGCATGCAGATTGCGCATATCGACATCAGCCTGATCCGCGAGGCCTTCCAGTTCCGCCTGTTCATGGAGCGCGAGGCGGTGGCGCTGTTCACCGTCAGCGCCTCCGACGACGAACTCGCGCGCTTGCGCCGCGAGCATGAGGACATGCTTGCGCAGGCGCTGGCGCAGACCCCGACGCCGGAGATGGAGGCCAGGGCTCAGACCATCGACTGGGCCATGCACGATACTTTCATCGATGCGCTCGGCAACGAGATCATTGCCAAGGCCTATCTGGTCAATTCGGTGAAGATCCGCCTGATCCACCAGGAACGGTTCCGCATCGACGGGCGCGTGGTGCCGGTGATGCGCGAGCATCTGAGCGTGATCGAAGCCCTCGAAAGCCGCAATCCACAAAAGGCGGTAGAGGCGATCAGCCAGCATATCGACAATGCGCGCCGGCTGGCGCTCCATATCTGAGGAAGCAGGCCGCGCCGTGCCTGTCGCGGCGCAATCGACAACGACAGCAACCGGGAGGAAGAAATGCCGTCCAATCCATTCAACCCAACCAGAAGGCAGCTCCTTGCGGGCGCCGCCATGCTCGCCGGCGCCGGCCTTGCCGGTATCCGCCCGAGCCTTGCCGCCGGCGTCGACTGGAAGCGCTTCGCGGGCACGACGCTCGACGTCAATCTGGTGAAAAGCCCGCGCAGCGACACGCTGATCAAATATCTCGCCGAGTTCGAGGATCTGACGGGCATCAAGGTCAATGCCGAGGCGACGCCCGAGCAGCAGCAGCGCCAGAAGACGGTGATCGAGCTCAGCTCCGGCAAACCCAGCTTCGACGTCGTGCATCTGAGCTACCATGTGCAGAAGCGGCAGTTCGAGAAGGGCGGCTGGCTGGCCGACATATCGGGCTACCTTGCCGACCCGACGCTGACCGATCCGAGCCTGGTCGAAAAGGACTTTGCCGATGCCGGCATGCTGTTCGCCAAGGACGGCCAGGGCGTGCTGCGCTCGCTGCCGTTCTCGGTCGACTACTGGATAATCTACTGGAACAAGGAGCTGTTCGAGGCCAAGGGCCTCAAATACCCCGAAACCTTCGATCAGCTCGTTTCAGCCGCGGAGGCTCTGACCGACCCGTCGACCAACACCTACGGTTTCGTCGCGCGCGGCCTCAAGAACGCCAACACGCCGGTCTGGACCTCGCTGATGCTCGGCTACGACATGACGCCGCTCGACGACAAGGGCAAGCTGCGCACCACCGCGCCCGAGGCGGTGGAGGCGGCCGCCCTCTACCAGCGGCTGATGACCAAATCCGCGCCGCCCGGCGTCACCGGATTCAACTGGGCCGAAGCGCAATCCGCCTTCCTGCAAGGCAAGATCGGCATGTGGTTCGACGGCGTCGGTTTCGCGCCGCCGATGGAAAATCCGGAGAAGTCGAGGGTGGTCGGCAAGGTCGGCTACGGCGTCATGCCCAAGGGCCCCAAGGCGCATGCCTCGGGTACGTTCGGCGACGGGCTCGGCGTGACAACGGCCAGCGAGAAGAAGGAAGCCGCCTATCTCTTCTGCCAATGGGCGGTGTCGGCCGGCATGGGCGCGCGGCTGCTGCAGGCAGGTGCCGGCGTGCCGTTCCGCAAATCGGTGCTGGAAGACCCCAAGGTGCGCGAAGGCGTGACCATGCCGGCGAGTTGGCTCGATGCCGTGGTCGGCTCCGGCAATGTCAGCCGGCTGGCGCTGCCGGTCATCATCCCGGTCACCGAATTCCGCGACATCTACGGCGTGGCGCTCAGCAACCTGCTCGCCGGGGCCGACCCGGCGGAGGAACTGAAGAAGGCGACGGAACAGTTCCAGCCGGTCCTCGACAGGAGCGAGCAAGGCTGATGTCCGCAACTGCCCCAGAGCGCGCCGAGGCGACGACGAGTCGCGCCGGGGCGACGACGGATCGCGCCGGGGCGACGACCGATCGTACCGGGGTGACGAAACAGGCAAGCGAGGGGGGCCGGCCCGTCAAGCTGGCTCCCAGCTACTGGCCCTTCGTCGTCCCCGCGCTGGTCGTCGTCGGCGCCGTCATCGTCTTTCCCTGGGCCTTCACGCTGTGGATGAGCGTCAACCGCTGGACGCTTGGCCAGTCGCGAAGCTTCGCGGGGATGGAGAACTATCTGCGACTGGTCGGCGATGGGCGGTTCTGGGAATCGCTCGCGCACACTTTGTCCTACACTTTCCTTTCGGTGGCCGCGCCGATGCTGCTCGGCACGGTCGCGGCGCTGATCTTCGATGCCCGGTTCCCGCTGCGCGGCGTGCTGCGCGGTATTTTCGTGATGCCGATGATGGCCACGCCCGTCGCCGTGGCGCTGGTCTGGACGATGATGTTCCATCCGCAACTCGGCGTGCTCAACTACCTTCTGTCGCTGGTCGGCATTCCGGCGCAGGAATGGATATTCAACGCCAGGACGGTCATCCCCTCGCTGGTCGCTGTCGAGACCTGGCAGTGGACGCCGCTGGTGATGCTGATCGTGCTGGGCGGGCTGGCCTCGGTGCCGCGCGAACCCTTCGAGAGCGCCGAGATCGACGGCGCCAATGCTTGGCAGCAGTTCCGGTACCTGACCTTGCCGATGATCGCGCCGTTCCTGATGATCGCGGTGATCATCCGCACGATCGACGCGCTGAAGAGCTTCGACATCATCTATGCGATGACCCAGGGTGGACCGGGCACGGCCTCCGAGACCATCAACATCTATCTCTACAACATCGCCTTCTCCTATTACGACGTCGGCTACGGCTCGGCCATGGCGGTGGTGTTCTTCGTTCTTATCGTAGCGCTGTCCTTCGTCCTGCTGATGCTGCGCCAGCGCAGCCGCTGGACCGACGCGGAGGGCAAATAGATGCGTTCGCGACTGCTCAACCGGATCGGCCTGTTCTTCGCCGCCCTGGTCTTCGTCTCGCCGGCGATCCTGTTCTTCCTCTGGATGATCTCGCTGTCCCTGAAATTCGAGATCGACAACGGCGCCTCGCCGCCGGTCTTCATCCCCGAGCACGTGGCCTGGTCGAACTATGCCAAGGTGTTCGAGGAGAACAATTTCCTGCTCTACTTCTGGAACTCGGTGCTGGTGACCGGCACGGCGACGCTCTTGGCGCTGCTGATCGGCGTGCCTGCCGGCTACGGCATAGCGCGGCTCAAGGCCGAACGGTCGGCGGTCGTCATCATGATCGCGCGCATGACGCCGGGGCTGTCCTATCTCATCCCGCTGTTCCTGCTGTTCCAGTGGGCGGGCATATTGGGCACGCTGTGGCCGCAGATCATCATCCATCTCGTGGTCACGGTGCCGATCGTGGTCTGGGTGATGATCGGCTATTTCGAAACCACGCCGATGGAGCTGGAGGAGGCCGCCAGCATGGACGGCGCCTCCTCATGGCAGGTGTTCCGGCTGGTCGCGTTGCCCATCGCCCGGCCAGGCATCGTGGTGGCCTTCATCCTGTCCATCATCTTCTCCTGGAACAATTTCGTCTTTGGCGTGGTGCTGGCCAGCCGCGAGACGCGGACCTTGCCGGTCGCGGTCTACAACATGCTCTCCTACGAGCAGGTGAGCTGGGGGCCGTTGGCCGCCGCCGCACTGGTGGTGACGCTGCCGGTGCTGGTGCTGACCATGTTCGCGCAAAGGCAGATCGTCGCCGGGCTGACCGCCGGCGCGGTCAAGGGCGGCTGAAGCCGACGACACTCTTTCCAGGTGAGGACATGAAATGGCAGCGGTGACCATCAACAATGTGCAGAAGGCATTCGGAGCGACCAGGATCATTCACGACGTCAGCGTCGACATCGCCGATGGCGAGTTCGTGATCCTGGTCGGACCTTCGGGCTGCGGAAAGTCGACGCTGCTGCGCATGATCGCGGGGCTGGAGACGATCTCGGCCGGCAGGATCGCCATCGGCGAGCGGGTCGTCAACGATCTCAGGGCGCGAGACCGCAACATCGCCATGGTGTTCCAGAACTACGCGCTCTACCCGCATATGACGGTGGCCGACAATATGGGTTTCGCGCTCAAGATCAAGAAAGCCGATCCGGCCGATACCGCCGGCCGCGTCAACAGGGCGGCGAGTATCCTCGGCCTGGAAAAGCTGCTCGACCGCTTCCCGCGCCAGCTTTCGGGCGGCCAGCGCCAGCGTGTCGCCATGGGGCGCGCCATCGTGCGCGACCCGCAAGTCTTCCTGTTCGACGAACCGCTCTCCAACTTGGACGCCAAGCTGCGCGTGCAGATGCGAGGCGAGATCAAGGCGCTGCACCAGCGGCTGGGCACCACCACCATCTATGTCACGCATGACCAGATCGAGGCCATGACCATGGCCGACAAGATCGTGGTGCTGCATGACGGCCTGGTCGAGCAGGTCGGCGCGCCGCTCGACCTCTACGACCAGCCGGCCAATCTCTTCGTCGCCGGCTTCATCGGTTCGCCCGCCATGAATTTCATTCGCGGCCGCATCGAGGAAGGCGTCTTCCGCAGCGCAGGCGGGCTGACCTTGCCGCTGCCGGCGCCGCTTCATCCGGCACAGGTCCCGGGCGGAGAGCTGGTCTACGGCATCCGCCCCGAACACATCCGCGCCAGCAGCCAAGGCATACCCGGCAGCGTCACGCTGCTGGAAGCCACCGGTTCGGAGATCTTCGCCAAGGTCGACTGCGGCGGCGAGGAGATAGACTGCCTTTTCCGCGAGCGGCTGGCGCTCAAGCAGGGCCAGCTGGTGCGCATCGAGGTCGACCGCGCCTGCGCGCATCTGTTCGACGCCGAAACCGGCCGGCGCGTCGGCGCATGACAACAGCCCCGCGGGACGGGGCTGTCTTCAGGGTGCGGGCTATAAAAGCCTGCTCTTTGCCGGTCTATTTGCTGCCACCATTCGCCTTGACGCTGCTGCAGAACTCCGGATGGCTGTTGGCGGCGTTGGCGTCCTTGGCCTCGTCGTCGCAGGCCGTCATCATCATCTTCTGGTCTTCCGGAGTGAGCGCTTTCCATGCCTTCGTGAACTCGTCGCTGCTGCGCATCTTCTTCATGCTGGAGTCGGTGTAGAAGGGCTGCATCTTGGCCGGGTCGTCGAGTGCCGACGTGCCCTTGTTAGCGGCGGCGAGGGCCGAGCCCGCGAGCATCGAAAGCGTCATCGCGCCGACGCAGATCATCTTGATGTTCATGATAGGATCCTTCCCTGTTGCTCTTCGACCGTCGAAGCAACGATCTTCAAAGAAACGGAAGGTTTGGAGGAAAGTTCCGGTTCGCCATGCCAGCTGAGGCCCGGTCTGAACAAATATATTGTTCAACGGCGGCGAAACTTTCCGCTTTTTTCTTCGTTTGGCTGCATCGTTAGATTTGCAGCGGGGGCACATCGCACGGGATAGCGCCTTCCTCTTCACCCTAGCGCGGCTGGACCAGAGTCCGCGCCGCCTCCGCTCCCGCCGTCAGCATGCGATCGGACAATTCGGTTCCCTCCACCGCGCGGGACAGTTGAAGGGCGCCGATGAGCGCCGCGAAAACGCCCAATGCAACGCCCTCCGGATCAGGGATTCCAGGCGGCAACTGCGCCGATAGCTGGCGCACCAGAGTCATTAATCGTTCGGTGTAGAGCGCGCGGGTCTCGGATGGCTGACGCGCGATTTCGGGCAACAGCGCCGCCGAAGCACAGCCGGTCTCCGGATGATCCCGGTGCTCGGGCGACAAATACATGGCGAGGGCCAGATCCAGCCCTCCCGAGGCCAACGCCTCCTGCAATTGCTGCGACTGAGCCTCCAGTGCCGCGACCATGCTCTCGCGGACGAGTTCGGCCTTGGATTGAAAGTGTGGATAGAAGGCGCCGTTCGTCATGCCGGCGTCGCTCATGATGCTTGCCAGTCCGGACGCGGCGATGCCGTCACCGCGAAACCGTTCGGCGGCGACCTCCATTATCCGGCTGCGTGATGCGTCCTTCCGGCCTTTTTCGTAGCGCATGGCGCTCCTTCCGCTTCCCTATTGCATTACACCCGTAATGTGATATTACGATCATAATTCAATCATCGCCGAGAGGCAAGACCTCTCGAGTTCGGAGGCACCAGATGAACCGGAATTCAGGAAAGACGGCGATCGTGACCGGCGCCTCCTCCGGCATCGGCCGCGCCAGCGCGGAGGCTTTGGCGCGGGCGGGTTTCACCGTCTTCGGCACCAGCCGCAAAATATCAGGCCAGGGCTCGGACGGGATATCGATGCTGGTTTGTGACGTGACCGATGACGCGTCGGTCGCAGCTCTGGTTTCAGATGTCCTCGCCAGGACCGGCCGGATAGACCTTCTGGTCAACAATGCCGGCGTCGGGCTGCTGGGAGGCGCGGAGGAATCCTCGGTTTCCCAGTCCAAGGCCCTGTTCGATGTCAATCTGTTCGGCGTCATGCGGATGATCAACGCGGTGCTGCCGTCGATGCGGCGGCGCGGCGAGGGGCGCATCGTCAATATCGGCTCGATCCTGGGATTGGTCCCCGCGCCGTACTCGGCCCACTATTCCGCCGTCAAGCACGCGCTCGAAGGCTATTCGGAATCGCTCGACCACGAGGTTCGCGCTTTCAACATCCGGGTTTCGGTCATCGAACCTGCCTTCGTGCGCACCGTGTTCGACCAGAACGGGCTCGAGCCCGATTCCGTCATGAAGGAATACGATCAGGCCCGCGCCGGTATCGACGCATTGCTTCGCGACGTGATGCCGAAAGCAGACCCTCCGGAAGCGGTGGCGAATGTGGTACTCAGGGCCGCCACCGAGAAGCGTCAGCGCCGACGCTACACCGCCGGCAAGACAGCCCGCCTGGTCAGCACGCTGCGGCGGTTCGCGCCCGCCGCGACGTTCGACAAGACCTTGCGCAAGCAGTTCCGCCTGCCTGCCTGAACGGAACGTGCCAAGTCGGTGCCCGCACAAGCAGTTTCGCTGCGCCGAAAGCCCAGCCTGTCCGATATCGGGATTCATTTCAAGAAAGCGAATATGATGAAAGCCTTTGTCGTCGACAGATATCAGAAGAAGGGCGCCCTGCGGCTTGCAGAGATGCCTGAGCCGGAACCGCGCGACAACGATGTCCTGATCGAGGTCCACGCCGCTGGCGTAAACCTTCTCGATTCCAAGCTCCGGGATGGCGAGTTCAAACTCATATTGCCTTACCGCCCGCCATTCATCCTTGGCCATGACGTGGCTGGCATCGTCATTCGCGTCGGGTCGAAAGTACGCAAATTCAAGACCGGCGACGAAGTCTATGCGCGGGCGCGCGACGGCCGGATCGGGACTTTCGCCGAGTTCATCGCCGTCGAAGAAGCCGACGTGGCCCTGAAGCCCGACAGTCTCAGCATGGAGGAGGCGGCCTCCATTCCGCTGGTCGGCCTGACGGCCTGGCAAGTGCTCGTCGACAGGGCAGGGCTGAAGAAAGGGCAGAAGGTGTTCATCCAGGCCGGCTCCGGCGGTGTGGGGACATTCGCCATCCAACTGGCAAAACATCTCGGCGCCACCGTTGCGACGACGGCCAGCGCCGCGAGCGCCGATCTGGTGAGACGTCTCGGAGCCGATGTCGTCGTCGACTACAGGAAGGAGGACTTCGAGAAGGTCCTGCACGGCTACGACGTCGTCCTGAACAGCCAGGACCCCAAGACGCTCGAGAAATCCCTGCATGTGCTGAAGCCGGGCGGAAAGCTCATCTCCATCTCCGGTCCACCGGATCCCGAATTTGCCAGGGACAAAGGCCTCAACATTGTCCTGAAACTGGTCCTGCGCCTGCTGAGCCACGGCATACGCCGCAAGGCCAGACGCGCCGGGGTCGGATATTCGTTCCTGTTCATGTGGGCGCAGGGCGATCAACTGAGCAGGATCACGTCGCTCATCCAATCCGGCGTCATACGCCCTGTCATGGATCAGGTATTCCCATTCGAAAAGACCAACGAGGCGCTGGCCTATGTCGAGACAGGGCGCGCCAAGGGCAAGGTGGTCGTGAAGGTGAGATAGAAGGCGCCGGCGCCGCTCGGCCTGTTGTCAGTCTTGCGCCTTTTAGCCAGGGCGGTCTCAGCCGCTCTCGATCTCCTGGAGATAGAACGCCTTGCTGGGCTGCAAATGGTCGACGCAGAGCTGCGCCAGCACCCAATTGTCCCGGCGCTTCAGCGCCTCGATCATCATCGCGTGGTGCTGGCGGGAGATGTCGAGCTTTTCCCTGTCGGCCAGCGAATTGGCCCGCACCGGCAGGCTGAGGCGCATGTAATGCTCGATCGAGGCCACCAGATAGGCATTGCCGCAGGCCGAGAACATGGTGAGATGGAAACGGTCATTGGCCTCGTGGATGCCGCGCAGGTAGCCGCTCTCGACGTGGCCGTTATAGTTGCGGAGGATCTGCGTCAGCTCTTCGATCAGCGCGTCGCTCGCCGGCAGGCGGATCATCAGCGCCGCCTGGCGCTGCAGCATTTCGCGCACCTCGTAGATCTGCCGCACCTCGTCGGGCGACAGCCGCCGCACCATGGCGCCCTTGTTGCGCTCGCGCGTGACGACGCCTAGCCTTTCGAGCTGATAGAGCGCCTGTCGAATGGTATGGCGCGACACCGGGAAGCGGGCGAGCAGCACGTCCTCGACCAGGCGCGCGCCGGGCGCCAGTCTGCCGAAGATGATGTCTTCCTCCAGCGCGTGGACGACATCGGCTTCCTTGCCGCCATAATCGATCGTGTTGAGCATCGCGCTCCGTCGCGTTTTCAACAGCCTCATGGCGAGGGCCGCTCTTGCCGCCTTGCCATGGCGAAAAAAGAGAACCGGACCGCTTGGCCGGCCGGACCGATTGGCCTTGAGCCCGCCAGCTGCGCCATTACCGCCGACGGTCCCTGCCGCTTGCCGAGCCCCCAGATGGGCCGGGCGAGGGTCGTCGCTGGCCATGCTTTTGTCAAGCGACGCGAGGGACGTCGCCGCCCTGTCAGTTCCTGTCCACCGGCTTTGAGCGCATGCGCGAGACCGTTTCGCGCTCGGCGCGCTTGGAGCGCAGCGGCGGCAGGCCGCGGTCGATCAGGTCCATGTCCTCCAGCACCATGTCGCCCATGCGCTTGAAGGCGATGTCGAGCGCGCCGGCGCGGTGGGCCGAGCGCAGGAAGCCAGGCAAGGCGCGCACCGGGTGGTCCCGCGCCAGCGGCTCCTCGGGGAAGACGTCGCTGGCGGCGAGGATGTGGCCGCCCTTCACCGCCGCCATCAAAGCGGGGAAGTCGACCACGCCGGCGCGGCTGAGCAGGATGAAGGCCGCGCCTTTGCGCATCCTGGCGAAGGCGTCGGCGCCGAGGAAGCCCTGGTTCTCGCTGGTCACCGAGGCGACGACGAAGACGAAGTCGCTGGCGGACAGCACCTCGTCCATCGAGGCCGGCTCGACGCCATTGTCGATCAGGATCGACGGCGGCAGCCAGGGATCGAAGACTTTTGTCCTGGTGCGGAAACCCGACAGCAGCCGGTTCAGCGCGCGGCCGAGATCGCCGAAGCCGATGATGCCGACATCGGCGCCTGACAACAGCCGCGCCGTCCGGTTGCCGTCGCCGCCCCACAATTCCTCGCCCTTGCGGAAGGCGAGGTCGGCATCGACGATCCCGCGGGCGAGGTTGAGCGCCATGGCAAGGCCGAGCTCGGCCACCGGCTCGGCGAAGACCAGACCCGTTGTGACGACATGAATGCCGCGCGCGAACAGCGTTTCATAGGGCATGTTGTCGATGAGGTTGCTCTCGACATTGAAGACGCAGCGCAGCGCCTTCATCTTTCCCAGCGTTTCGGCCGCGATCGGCGGCTGGCCGACGATGTAGCGGGCCTCGGCCAACACATCGGCCGGCAGGTTCGCCACGCCGTCCGGCGTCGTCTCGACGATGCGGTATTTCGCCTTAAAGCGCGCCAGCTGCGGCGGCGTGAAGATGAGGTCGAGCGTGCGTGGTTCGGGCGCGCTGATGACCAGCGGCAAGGCGCTGTCGGACATGGCGAATTCCTCCCGGCGCGATCGTCTGGCGCCCTTCTGCACGCAATCTATCCCGGATTAAACGACTTACAACTGCATACAGAGGAGGAAAATTTCGCGACAAGAAAGGCGGGATTGCGGCTGGGGCGAGGGGCCGTTCTTGCACAAGGGCCCAAAAAAGGGAAAGGGAATGCGCTTCTGGCGCCGCAACCAACCACCGCTCCATACGTTGATCCATGCCGGACCGATTCCGGCTTACTCCAGAGCCTCACCCCGCCGGCCATGACTGGCGGGGGCTTTTTGCCGGAGGGCAGCAATCGACGTCATGCGCTGGCCGTCGATGAGCGCCTGCCGTTCCTTTGCTTCCAGCGCGGTGCAATCGCGGAACCGTCGATGAATTCAAGGCCGCCCGCCTCGTTGAGCGTGTGCAGCTTGCGTCCGCTCCATAGCGCGCCAGGGGTCAAGATGATCTCGACAACCTGGCTCATGCCGTCCAAATCGAGGTGAACAATGCGTGCGATGCCGAGCGCCGCGCCATAACTCCTGCGGCAGTCCTGCACGGGGCGCAGCAGGTCGTTGCCGCGTTTGACCATGCGGCCCGCCGGCCGCGCCGAGGCGATGTCGATCAGCACGGGGTTTTTGGGGTGCGGTGTCCACGGCCCGCGAAAGTCCGGCGCCGACCACAGATGCAGCGCGTCGGAAAAGGCGCCGCCGCCGTCCCTGACGGTGGCGAACAGCCACCATCGTCCGCCATGCTCGACCAAGGTGGCATCGCTGGCGACGATGTCTGACAGCAGCGTCGCTTCCTTGACCCAGCCGCCAGGGAAGGCGGTGGCGCGGTAGAGGTCGACCGTGCGGTTGGCGCAGCTCTCCGGCACCATCCAGACTTCGCCGTCGCGCTCGAAGACGAACGGATAGGACAGGTGATAGGGCAGGTCGAGCACCGGTTCCGGGCGGCCGATCGGCCCCGACGGGCCGAACGGCACGGCGGAGATGATGGCCCGGCCCAAACGGTGGATATAGTCCTCGACGAACAGGGTCACCTTGCCCTGATGCAGGATCGGGAACGGGTCGGCGTAGAAGCGGCTGCCGTCGTCGGGAAGCACCTGCCAGCCCGTTGCCGGATGCGCCCGCAGGTCGAGCAGGTCCTGCCCCTGCGTTTGCCGCCAGCCGACCTTCCAGTGCGGGGCGTTGTAGCAGAGATGGTAGATCTTCTGGACGACGCGCCGCGCCAGCGCCTTGCCGGCCCTGACGCCAAGCTTGGCGGCGGACGGCATGGCGGGCGCGGCATTGCCGTGCGCCGGCTCCGGCAGGACGGGGAGAGCGTGCCGCGCGGCGCCGGTCATCGCCGCCAGGATCAGGCTCGCGGTGCGCGCCAGCATATCCTGGAACGAGGCAAGCGCGATGCCGCCATATTCGGTGCCCAAGCGGCCTTCGGCGAGGTACGTACCGTTTTCCTCTATACGGCCAATCGGCGTTCGCCCATCGAGGATCAGCGCCAGCAGGGCTGCTTCGCCCGCGGCGCCATCATAGGTCACGCGCCAGACGCGGGTTCCTTCGCGCTGCACGTCGCCGCAGAGGTCGATCACCAGATCGGGCGCTGCCGGCGGCCGCGCTTGATAGGGCGCCAGCGCCGAAAGCGGCAGGCGTTTCGCCAGTCCGTTCGCGGACAGGCCATGGATGGCCGTTTCCAGCTGAAACAGCGCCGCGGCGCTGGGTGGTATGCCGCCCTCGGCCGGCCTGAGATCGACAGAGACCTCGACATGCGCCAGCGCCGCCAGGCGCTCCAGCAGCGTCAGGTGAAAGGCACGCGGGCATTCGCTGTCCAGGCGCAGGCTCACCTGCATGTCGCATCCTCATCGTTGTGATGTTCGGTATTGGGCCGGTGTTTGGACGCGGGAAACGGCCGGACGGATGAAGCTTTGCCCCATTCGATGTCGTTTCCCCGTTGCCCGCGCCGTTCCAACACCCGTGCCTCTCTAGGCAAACTCCGTGCCAAAAATCACAAGAGCTCTCAATATAATTAACAGTGTTTTAACAGTTGGAAGCATAGCTAAGACAAAGCCGCAATTTTATCTTTGCAGGCGCATGGAGTGTTGTCGGAGCGACCCTTGCAATCATCCCTGCTCTCGTTGCCGCAACAATACGCTCCGGAGGCGATGCAATACGCGCCCGGAGCGGTGCCGTCGGCGCCCTCCTACCCGGCCTCGACCGTCGAGCTGGGCGACGTGAAGCGCATACTGGTGCGCCGCCGTTTCCTCATCTTTGCCATCACCGCGCTGCTGACCCTCGGCGC
This sequence comes from Mesorhizobium sp. B2-6-4, assembly GCF_006441495.1. Lineage (NCBI taxonomy): Bacteria > Pseudomonadati > Pseudomonadota > Alphaproteobacteria > Hyphomicrobiales > Phyllobacteriaceae > Mesorhizobium > Mesorhizobium sp. B2-6-4. The sequence continues at coordinate 97,933 of NZ_VFUE01000005.1, read as the reverse complement.
ATTGCTCTATGGGCTTATGACGCCGGCGCTCTACAGCTCGGCGGCGGAAATCATCATCGACCCGCAAGACCTGCAGGTGGTCAGCAACGACGTCAATCCGAGCCAGGTGCCGCCCGACGGCGGCATAACCCGTGTGGAAAGCCAGGTCAGCGTCGTCCAGTCGACGGGGGTGCTGCTCAGGGCCATCAAGGCGACCAACCTGACCGAGGATCCTGAATTCAACGGGCAGGGCATGCTGGGACGTTTACTCGGCGGATTGCTGGGTTCGGGGTCAGGCGAAGCCGACAAGACGGCCAAGACGCTCGATGCGTTGCGCGCACGCCTGGCGGTGCGGCGAGCGGACAAGGTGCTGGTCATCGAGGTGATCATCACCACGAAGAATGCCGAGAAGTCGGCGATGCTGGCCAATGCGATCGCGCAGGCCTATCTGGCGGATCAGGCGAGCTCACGCGCGCGGATGGCCAAGGACGCTTCGGACGCCATCGCCGCGCGGCTGGATGAGCAACGCAAGCGCGTCCAGCAGGCCGAGAATGCCGTCGAGGCCTACAGGTCCGCCAACAACATGGTGATGGCGGCGGGCAATCTGGTCAGCGACCAGGAACTGACCGAGCTGAATACGCAGCTTTCGGCGGCGCAAAGCCGCACTGCGGCGCTGAAGGCGCAGGTCGACCAGTTGCGCAGGTCGGGCGGGGCGCCGGACGCGACCTCGGAAGCGATGCGCTCCTCGGTGATTTCGAGCCTCAGGGCGCAGGAGGCGACGCTTGTCGACAAGGTATCGCAGTTCGGCACGGAACTTGGGCCACGCCATCCCTCGATGATCGCGGCGCAGCAGCAGCTGCGCGACACGCGTGCGCTGATCGGGCGCGAGCTCGGCCGCATCGGGGCGGCTGCCGAGACCGACTACGAGCGAGCGCTGGCCAACCAGCAGGCGCTGGAGGCCAAGGTCGCCGGCATGAAGACCAAGTCGCTCGATACGGACCAGGCTTCGGTCAAGCTGCGCGAGTTGCAGCGCGATCTCGAGGCCGTTCGCTCCGTCTATGCCAACTATCTGCAGCGTGTGCAGGAGACGCGCGAGCAGATCAACGTCGACAGCACCAATGCGCGGATCATCTCCAGCGCCATGCCGGCCCTGAAGAAGAGCTGGCCGCCGCTGTCGCTGCTTGTCCTGGGCGCGCTCTTCGGCGGCCTGGGGCTCGGCACCGGCCTGGCGCTGATCGCGGAATATTCCTCGCCCACGGTGCTTTCCAGCGCGCAGATGCAATCGGCCATCGACGCGCCGGTGCTTGGCGTGGTGCCGGCAAAATCGGGCAACACCCGTCGCTGGTGGCCTTTCGGCGGCACGGCCGCCGCGGCGAGCCAGAAGACGGACGCGGTTGTGGGGCTGGCGCTGAGGCGCATGTTCTCGTCGGGCCGGCGCCCGCCGGACTGGCCGCTGGTGCCGTCCATACTGGTGACGTCGCCGCCCGAGGACGCCGCGCATCGCGGCAGGGTGGCGCGCTTGCTGGCCAATGCCGCGGCCGCCCGGGGCGGCCGTATCCTGTTCATCGATACCAATGCCGGCGGCGGCCAGAAAGATCAGCAGCCGGGCGTGCTCGACGTGCTTCGCGGTCAGTACGGCATCGAGGCGTTGAGCCAGTATACGCCCGGCAGCAATGTCGCGCTTTTGGGGAGGGGCCGGTCAAAGGCCGTATTCCAGGAAGCGCAGGGCGTCTATTTTGCCCAGCAGATGTTGGCCCAGGCGGGCCGCAACTTCGAACTCGTCGTCATCGATGGCGGCGCGCTGGCCGACAACCTCAATGCCTCGCCGCTGGTAGCGATGGCCGACGAAATCCTGCTCGTCGCCACGCTGAACTCGACGCCGATGCGCGATGTCGCGGCGGCCTCGCAGGCCATTTCCGTCATGGGGCGGTTGCCGACCGGCGCCTTGCTGGTCGACGAGGCGGCCTGACATGGCCGCCGTCCGGCCCGCCAGCCCGGCAGCCGGCTGGGCCGCGCCGGGCCAAGCCGCCGCCGCATCCCCCACCGGCAGTTCCGTCGACTGGGTGACCCGCTTCGGCCTGGTCGTCACGGTGGCGGTGCTGTTCGCCGTTTCCGGCGGCATGCTATGGCTGGTGGGCTACAATTACGACGGCCTGCTCGGCAGTCCGGCCACCAAAATCCATCCGTCGACCTATCTCCTGGTGCTGGTGTTTGCCTGGCGTTCATGCACGTTCGGCAATCCGGTCGGCTATATGGCTGCCGTTGCCGACCGGCGGCCGGCCAGCGCGCTGATGGCGGTCATCTCGGTCGTGCTCCTGGTGGTGGTCGTCATCAGGCATCGCCCGGGCATGGCGGGCATGGTCGATACGTTCGTGACGGCGGCGCTGCTGGTGCTGATGCTGGCCGAGGACGACGAACGGACCTTCGCGCGGCTGCAGACGGTCGTTCACGCGGTGATGTCGGCGAATGCGCTGCTGGCGCTGTTCGAGTTCGCGACCAAGACGCTGGTGTTTCCCTATCGGCTCGACGGCGAGGTGTTCACCGACCTGCGCTCGACCGCGCTTCAGGGCCATCCGCTGGCCAATGCCACGATCACCGCGGTCTATGTGCTGGCGCTGCTCTCCGGCTCACGGTCGCTGTCGATGCCGCTGCGGCTTTCGCTGATCGGCCTGCAAACCGCGGCGCTGGTCGCGTTCGGCGGTCGTTCGGCGATGGTGATCACGCTCGCGCTCGGCGGCATCTATCTGCTTTTCAGGGGCGTGGCCTATCTGCGGCATGGACGCGTCAGCCTGCTGGGCGCGGCCCTTGCGGTCCTGCTCGCCACGCTGCTGCCGGTGGCGGTCGCCCTTCTCTTTTCCTATGGCTTCTTCGACGCGCTGCTGGAACGCTTCGTGTCCGACAGCGGCAGCGCCAATGCCCGCGTCGAAATGTTCGACCTCTTCAAGAATCTAGGGCTGGGCGACCTGATCGTGGGGCCTGATATCGATCTGATCGAAAGCATGCGCCGCATCAACGGCTTGGAACAAGGCATCGAGAACCCGATCATACGCATGGTGCTCTATCAGGGCGCCTTCTTTACCCTGCTGATGCTGTTCGGCTTCGTGCTGTTCATGCATGAGGTGGCACGCCGCTGCCATCCCGGCATCTGGCTGCCCATGCTGGGCTGGCTGATCCTGCTCAACACCTCCGAGACCCTCGCCTCCAAGACGACGCTGTTGACCAAATTCGTGGTGCTGGCGCTGGTGCTGTACCGGCCGGCGCGGGCCGTGGCGCGGCAAGAGGCGCAAGCAGTGCGCGCAATTGGAGACGACCGGCGAAGAGCGCAGCCTCTCCGCCGTTAGCGGCTGATCCCCTGTGTTTCGCAAAGACGGATCGCATGTGACATGGGGCTCAGCCATGACGCCGGGAAAGCGCTTCTTAGGACTTTCCACGCCCGAAAGCGGGCACGGTCGTCACCTGCCAATATAGGCAGCCAGTTCGTCGGGCGTCCCGTTTGGGAAGGCCTGTTTTAGAAAGTCCATGAACGCCGACACTCGCGCGCTGAGCAGCCGTCGAGAGGGGTAGAGCGTCCATAGAGCGATCTCGGGGCCGTCGATCTCCCCCCAACTTACCAGTGTGCCGTCAGCCAGGTCGTGGCTCACCAACGAAATGGGAAGACGTGCCGCACCGACGCCGGCCCGCACCGCGTCCCGGACCATGATGAGCGTCGACAAAGCGACGACCGGCTCGATCCTGATCGTTGACCGGCCGCCTTGTGTCTTCACGTGCAATGTCTGCAGATCGCCTGCCCCGCGCGCAACGCCAGGAGCGGCGAGTCCACCGGTCGGGCGAGGAAGGTCGGGGCGAGCCACCACGACCAGACGATCGCGCAGAAACGCCCGTCCGACCAGGCTTTCGTCGGGATCCGGATTGACCCGGATCACCAGGTCATAGCCTTCCTCGATCATGTCCACGGCCCGGTCCTCGGTCGTGACCTCCAGCCTCACCTCCGGATATTTGAGGGCAAACCCCGCGGCGATCCTTCCCATTGCGGTCTGAGAAAAATGCAAAGGCGCGCTGATCCGCAGCCTCCCCTTGGGTCTCTGACCGCCCGAGGCAATCGCCGAAGCGGTCTCGTCGAGTTCGGCGAGCAACGCTCCCGTCCGCTCGAAGAGCGCCCGTCCTTCTTCGGTGAGCTTGAGGTTACGCGCACCCCGTTCAAACAGGCGCAGATCAAGACTGCTTTCCAGTTCGCCAACGCGCCGGGACAGGGTTGCCTTGGGCCGGCCGGTGGCCCTTGCCGCTTTGCCGAAGCCGCCATGACGGGCAACGAGATTGAAATCGGCGAGGGCAAGGAGGTCCATGTGTGTTCCACCAGTGAGACGACGTGTCTAAAATTTCCGCCTGTTGGGCTGTTAGTGAGCCACACATATTGGAGCTGTCAAGCAATCCAACAGGAGAAATTTCATGACCATTCTCGTTACCGGCGCCACGGGCAATATTGGCCGCCAAGTCGTCGAACATCTCGTCAAGCGCGACGCAGATGTGCGTGCTCTCGTCCGCGATCCGTCGAAAGCCAACTTCCCGGCAGGCGTCTCCGTCGTGCAAGGCGACTTTCTCGATGTCGATTCGCTGCGGAAAGCCATGTCCGGAGTCTCTACTCTGTTCCTCTTGAACGCCGTGGTACCGGACGAATTCACCCAAGCTTTGGTCGCGCTCAACGTCGCCCGATCTGCCGGCATCGAGCGGATCGTCTATCTGTCGGTGGTCCACGCTGACGTCTATGTGAACGTACCCCATTTCGCGGGCAAGTTCGGCGTCGAGCGCATGATCGAGGAGATGGACTTCAAGGCTACGATCTTGCGCCCGGCCTACTTCATCCAGAACGATCTGATGATCGAAGACGTCATCACCGGCCACGGCACCTACCCAATGCCGATCGGCGCCAAGGGGCTCGCCATGATCGACGTGCGTGATATCGCCGAGATCGCCGCCCTCGAGTTGCTGCGCCGCGAACAGTCTTCCGAGCCGCTTGCGCTCCACCGAATCAACCTCGTCGGCCCGGAGACACTGACCGGGACGGATATCGCCGCAATCTGGTCAGAGGTGCTTGGCCGCCCGATCAACTACGGCGGCGACAATACCGAAGGCTTCGAGCAAAATCTCAAGCAGCTCTTGCCCGCCTGGATGGCCTACGACATGCGCCTGATGGGCGAGCGGTTCTTGACCAACGGGATGCTGCCTGAGGCCGGCGACGTCGAGCGCCTGACCGCCTTGCTCGGACGCCCACTGCGCCCATATCGCGACTTCGCCTCGGCGATCGCTGCCTCCGCTTGACGGAAGCAAGGACAAGCAACGGGGATAGGCCGTCTAGCCCGGCATCTCCAGCCCAAGCGCCTCGATCATCGCCGGGTCCAGGGCGCGCGTGGTGTCGTCCATCATGCCCATGCCGTCGAAGAGGGCCCAGAAGGCCCAGGCAAAGCCGAACGACTCTGCGCTTTGCCTGACGTCGGCGATGTAGCGGGCGCGGTCGGGATCGGGCGCGGCGACGTAGCGGGCGTCGGTGCGCAGCGCGCCGAACTCGCCCATGATGATGCGTTCGGGCGCGATGTCATGGCTATCCGCCCAATCGCGCGCCTGGCTAAGGTATCTGTCGATGAACCAGCGGCCGGGCTGGGCGTCAAAATAGACCTTCAGCACGCGCTCGGTTTCCGCGTAGGCGGCTTTCTTGTCCGCTTCGGAGGTTTCGGCGTCCTCGGCCATGCGCGCCCGCACCGAAGCTAGCGTCGCCTCGAGCGAACCGGCCGAGGCGGGCCACGGCACGTTGTTGAGCGAACGGTAGACGGGTTCGCTCATCCACGGCGCGCCCTGGTGGCTGAACAGGTAGGGCTCATAGAAGTGGAAGGTGAACAGGATCGGTTCGAAGCGCGAGAGCGGCGCCGGATCGAGCGCGGTCAGCCCGCTCACCATGGAGCCGCAGCCACCGGTCACGACCAGCGGCAGGGTAACGGACGATGCCCTGGCTTCGGTCAGGAGCGCGAACTGGACCTGCGACCAGACGTTGGACTCGCAGGATTGCTGCGGCTCGTTGACCGGCTCCAGCGCGACCTTGCCCGATGGAAACCGCGCCAGCCGGCCGGCAAGCTCGCCGATCAGCGTCCGATAGAGATCGAAGGCGGGCGCGGCAGTGCTGGAGACCATGCGGTCCGGATTCCAATAGTGGGTCGCGCTATTGGCCTGCACGTTGACGATGATGCCGAGGTCGGCGTCGAGGGCGGCGGTGACCGCCCGATCGAGCATCGCCAGCAAACGGCCGCGCGTGCCGGCATCGCCGGCCAGGAACGGGCCAGGATCGACCGGCAGGCGGATGAAATCGAGACCTGTCGCGCGCAGCCTGCGCAGATCGGCCGCCGTCGGCACCGGCCGCTGCTGGAATGGAGGCCAGTCGTAGTCGGTACGGGGTGCGGGGAATTCGCGCGTCAGCGAAAACCAGGGGAAGGCGTTGACGCCGCGCCGGAAGCGCCATTCGCCGGTGGCGGCCAGGCTGGACGACACGGGAGAAAGCGGCGCGAACAACGCGGCCGTGGACAGCGCCGCTCCGAGAACCCGCCGGCGCGACCACGTCGTCATGCGTGCGAGGGATGGTCGACCGGAACGGCCTCGCCGGCGACGACGCCGAGCAGCCGGAAGGCTTCATTCTCATAGGCCAGCAGCACGTCTTCCCAGCGGAAGGCTTCGCGGGCGCGCGCCCTGGCGCCCTCACCGCAACTCTCGACCAGGGCGTCGTCTTCGATGGCCCGATCGATCCGGCCGGCGCAAGTGCCGGTATCGGTGAAATAGAGGGCGGCGGCGCCCGCGGTCCACCTGTTGTAGGGATTGTCGTGGGCGATCACCATGTTGCCGGCCGCCAGCGCCTCGACCAATGACGGGTTGGTGCCGCCGACCGTGTGGCCATGCATATAGGCGCGCGCGTGGTACCGCAGCGCCTTCACGGTCGCCTGGTCATAGATGGCCCCGGGCAGAACCACCGAGCCGTTCGCGGCCTTGCGGATGGCGGCGTGATAGGGGATTTCATCCGAGAGCGTTCCAAGCACCACCAGCTTCATGTCGCGCTTTTTGCTGCAAAAGGCTTCGACGATCGGCAGGATGTTGTTGTCGGGCTCGATGCGCGCGATCGAGATCAGGTACTTTCCAGGTTCGAGCCCGAGCGCCCTGACCGGTGCCTCCGGCGCCGTCGTCACCGGATCGCCGCCATAGGGGATGGTGACGATCGCGCTGCGCGGCCGGCGTGTCGCCAGATGATCGGCGATGACAGGATGATCGGCGACGAGGCGATGCGAGGTCCAGGCGCCGATCCATTCGTTGAGCCAGAACCAGCTTCGCGCCGCCAGGCCCCATTTGGGGCGGCGCCATTCGATGCCGTCCATGTTGATCATGATCTTGCGCCGCATCAGCCTGAGCCAGGTCAGGAAAAGCGCGCCATTGTAACCCAGCACGAGGCACACGCCGGGCCGCCGCACGGCATCGCGCACGCATTGCCAGTCGAATTCCAGCGTCGCGCGCGGACCTTTCGAGGCGACCTGGATGTGGATGAGTTCGATGCCGCGCCAGGTTTCGCTGCGCGCCCTGTGCTCGACACGCTCGACTTCGTCCTGGCAGTAAACGCCGACCCTCCAGCCGCGTCCGGCGAGGAAAAGCGCCAGCTTCTCGGCGAAGGTTTCAAAACCGCCATGGGCCGCGGGTATGCCGCGCGTTCCCAGGATCAGGATGGAGGGCTTTGATGTCATGGCCGACGGGACTTTCCGGAATGTTCATTGCACCAGAACCCACCCTGCGACTTCCAGCCGGGCAAGAGTGGGAGCAACTGTCGCAGAACGTCGTAAAAAATTCTTACCAAACGCCGGAGTTGTTTCATTATCGGTCAACTTTCCGGGCGTATCTGTATCGAAACGAGGCGTTGCCGGGGTTCCTCGGCCTAACCGCCGGGGAAAGCGGACCGGGCATGATCCTTGCTCCTGGACTTCGGCAGCCATCCGCCTCGCGCGATGCTGGATGGGGTATGAACCTGGCGGGATATTAAGATGCGGATTGCCTGCGTTCATCAGGGCTACGAACTCTATGGCTCCGACCGAAGCTTCGCGGAAAGCGTCGCAGCCCTGCGCGCCGCGTTTCCGTCCGCCGACATCGAAGTCGTGCTGCCGCGCAGCGGGCCGATCGTGCAGATCCTCGAACCGCATGCCAGCCGGATCGTCTTCGAGCCGCTCTGGGTGTTGCGGCGCCAAGCCATCCTGCGCCTCGCGACCGTCGAGATGGCGCGCCTGCCGCTGGCCCTATGGCGGGCATGGCGACGTCTGAGGCAATGCGATCTGGTCTATGTCAACACCTCGATCGTGGCCGACTATGCGCTGGCCGCCCGCCTGCTGCCTCACAAGGCTGTCCTGCATATCCACGAGATCCCCGAAGGTTTCATGCGCACGATCCTGGTCGCCTTGATGCGCTGGAGCCATGCCGACCTGATCTTCAATTCACGCGCCACGCGCGCCGCTTTCGGCATTGCCGGACGTTCACGCACGCATGTGGTCTATAATGGCGTTGCGGGCCCGCCGGCGGCCGAGCCGATGCGCTATGACGGCAGCCGGCCGTTGCGGGTACTGCTGCTCGGCCGCATCAACAGGATCAAGGGCCAGGAAGTGCTGCTCGAGGCGGTCGCCTCGATGCCGCCGGAATTGCGCTCGCGCATCGAAGTGCGGCTGGTGGGCGGCGCTTTCGAAAGCACCGAGCGCGAACTGGCCTTGGCCGAGCTGGTGAACACCATGGGATTGGCCGATCGCGTCAGCGTGCTGCCGTTCATACCGGACCCCTCGCAACACTACCGCTGGGCCGACATCGTCACCGTTCCGTCGCGGCGCCCGGAATCGCTGGGCCGCGTCGCCATCGAGGCGATGGCCTATGGTCGGCCGCCACTGGTATCGGCGATCGGCGGGCTGGTCGAGGTGGTCAGCGACGGGGAGACCGGCTGGCATGTTCCGCCGAACAACGCCGCCGCCCTTGCCGCGAAATTGCAGGCGATCATCCTGCGGCCCGAGGCCTGGCGCGGTTTTATTGCCGCCGGCCGTGCGCGCTACGAGACAGTCTTCAGCGAACCGGTCGCAGCGGCCGCGATCGCGGCGATCGCCGCCGACAAGCTGAAAGTGACGATGGCGAGGCCGGGCAGGCCGGCAACCGCCCGCCAGGCGGAGACCCGGCCGTGAAATTCCCGGTCCATCTGCTGCGACGCCTCGTGCTGATGGTCGGCGGCGAGGCGATGCAGAGCGGCTTTCACTTTGCCCTCAACATCGCGCTGCTGCACATACTGTCGGCGCAAGGTTACGGTCTCTTCGCCATCGGCATGGTGATGGGCGGCGTCGGCCTGTCGTACATCCGCTCGCTCACTGCCGTCCCCGCCTCGATATGGATGGGCAAGAGCACCAACAGTGCCGGCGTCGATGCCCATGACGTGGCCTTCGGAACAGCGGCGCTTGTGGTGTCGCTGCTGATGGCGGGCAGCACGGCGATCCTGATGCATCTGCTGGGCGATCCGAGCGGCATCGCCGCCGGCTGCTTCGTCGGCGCATGGTCGCTGCGCAGCCACATGCGCACGGCACTGTTCGCTCGGCGCCAGCAGGTGATCGTCTCCATCAGCGACGCCGCTTTCACGATTACCGGCATCATCCTGACCGGACTGACCATGTGGTTGGCGAGGGACGCGCTGCAAACCGTGTTTTATGCGCTTGCGGCCGCAAATCTGCTCGGCATCGTCGTCCTGGTTCGGCTGGCGCGCCGCACACCTCGCATCAGCTTCCGCATGCCGACGCGCCGCCGCTATACAAGGCTCTGGCCGCAGCTGCGCTGGTCGGCGTTCAGCGCGACCACCACAAACATCCAGGGTCAATGCCTGGCCCTGCTGGTCGCGGGCATTGCCGGACCCGCCGCTTACGCACCGCTGGCGGCGGTCCTCGTGCTGTTTGCCCCACTGCGCATCATCAGCCTTGCTCTCTTCAACATGACGCAGCCGGAGCTGGCGAAGCTGATGCGCAACAACGAAACAGGTCGTGTCTGGGCGCAAGCGAAGATCTGGTCGCTGGTCATGGGGATCGGTGGCCTCGTCTATGGATGTGCCATCCTATTCGTCCTGCCGATGATAAAATCCCAGGCCCTCCAGGATGCCTCGGTCGGATTCATCGGACTTTTCGTGATCGCGAATTTCATCCCGGTCATGCTTTATGTCATGCCTCGCATCATCCTTGAGATCCTCGGCGATTTCCGGACCGTCGCCTTCATCACGACCGGTGGCGCAGTCGTCGGGCTGGCGCTGATCGCAATCCTGCTGGCAATCGCGCCTCCGCCGTGGTCGCTGTTGGGTTCCGCGGTCTCCGAAATCTTCGTCCTTGCGGCATCATGGTATTTCGCGCGTCACCGCATATGGAACATCGAGCACCCGGACCAACAGCGCGACCGATGGTTGGGCGGGTGGCGGCGGTCGGTCCCGTTCGCCCCGGTAAAACGGTAGCAGAGACCGGTGGCAGGCGAGGCAGTGAGGATGTAACGGACGCACGGCGGGAAGGCCCCTGTTTGTCGTCGGCGTGGTCTCACGAATGGCCCCGGCGTGGCACGACCGATCGGTGCAATTTCTGAGTGTCCATCAACGCACCGTTCATGCTTTGATGCTAGCGATCGACCTGAGCGCAAGTGCCCAACGTCTCACCGGGCCTCATGGCAGGTCGACGAGCTGGGCACGCGGGCAAAGGTTCGACTAGTTCGGCCATCGGCCGGTAGGCGAAAGCAACGAACATAATGGGCGCCAAAGGTCTGGTCCTGACCGAACTTTGCCGTGGTTTACGATGCGGGGGGTATCGCAAGCGCTGCCATTGGTCCGCAACCATGGCTTTCGTGCGCTCCAACGCACGGCTGCCCGAGGCGGTCCTGAGTTGGCGGGATTTACACTGCTTGCGTGGACGATGTTTATGGCCGGCCGGGAGGACAGGAGAAGCATGTGGCAAGCCACGGGAACGGCTCCCAACACGGATCTATCCGACGGGCTATTGTCCCCGACTGCCGCCAGCGCCGGTACAGCCGCGTGCTTCAAAGCCCGGCTGCACACCAGCCTCGACGCTGTAAAGCCGCTCTGGCTGCGATTTCAGGCCGATGGCGTGTGCACCGCGCATCAGCATTATGCTTGGGTCGAGGGGATCGCCAAACGGCTGATGCCCAAAGGCGCGGAACTGCTTGTCGTCGAGGTCAACGACGCCGCCACGGGCGCGCCGGTCATGCTTTTGCCGCTGATGCGGCGCCGGGCGCTGGGCCACTCCGTGATCGAATGGCTGAGCTGCGGCGTCTGCGATTATTCGGCACCGCTGCTGGCGGATGACAGGGCATGGACCAGGCAAGGCGCCGACGCCGCATGGGCGGCAGTCCGCGCCGTGCTGCCACCGGCGGATCGCATCCATATCTTGGGAATCCCGCAACAGATCCAACGAGTCGCCAATCCTTTGGCGCTGCTTTCGGCGGCGCACGATTCCCTCCAGATCACCTCCGGCCTTGTCCTGCACGGCGAACCGGAAACGCTCATCAAGCGCATCTGCAGGCCCTCCTTCGCCAAGAGCTTTCACAAGCATTGCCGCCGCCTCGAAAAGCTCGGTGGCCTGAGCCTGGTCGAGGCCGACACGCCGGCGCTTACGGAAACGCTCTTTGACACGCTCCTTGAACTGCGACTGAAGCGGTTTCGCGAGCTCGGCCGTTTCGACCTCTTGACGCAGGAACCCGTCGTCGACTTCTACCGAGTTGCCGCGCTGCATGGCCTTTCCGACGGCTCGGTGCGCATCTTCGGATTGCGCGGAGGGGAAGCCTGGCTCGCCGTCATCTATGTACTGGTCAGGAAAGGCACGCTGCATACCCTGTTGCTCGGGATCGACCAGAATGCCGTCGCCCCGCCGGGACTGACGATGTTCGGCAAGCTGATGATGTGGGGGCGCGGGCACGGGTTCGACTATTTCGACCTTTCGGTCGGCAGCCAGGGCTATAAGGAGCATATCGGCGCCACCAGTTCGGTCCTGGCCGAACTGTGCCAGTCGATGACGCTGCGGGGATGGGGCGCCACCGCCTATATTTCGCTGCGCTGCCGGATCGAGCTTTTCATTCGCTCCAAACCGCGGCTGCTCAAGGCCGGCCAAGGCCTGGTACGCGGCCTGCGCCGCTTGCGCTGACAGGCAACCGAGCCGATCCGCAATGAACCGTGAAACGCACAGCATCAATTTGCAGGACAGATCGAGGGGACGCATCGCAAGGGCGCTGCGGTTCGTCCGGCAGCAAGGAATCCTCGAACCGCTCCGGCTCGTGCGGCGGCATGGCCTTGGTGACAGCGGCCGCTTCGTCGCACGCAACATCCGCCATCTCGTTGCCGACCGGCTGGCGCGCCAGTGGGATCGCGACAATGGCGTCGACACGGCGGGTTCGATCCGGCTCGACGCGCTCGATGTCGTCGGACCGCACCGGGACCAGGGCAATGAATGCGTCTGCACGTCGCCCAGATCCTTCGCCTTCATCATGGACAGGCTGACGGACGATCTTGCAGACTACACCTTCATCGATATCGGTTCGGGCAAGTCGCGCACGCTCCTGCTGGCCTCGCACTACCCGTTCGCCGCGATTGTCGGTGTGGAGTTCGCGCGGGAGCTCGTCGCAATCGCCCGGCGCAACATCGAGCGATACAAGAGCCCGGCCCAGAAATGCCGCCAGATTGCAGTTATCGAAGCGGATGCCGCGACGTATGAGTTCCCGCCGACGCCGCTGCTGGTCTATTTCTACAATCCCTTTTCCAGGGACGTGTTCGAAATCGTGCTGGGCAATCTCATGTCGTCGCTGGAACGGCACCCGCGGCCCTGCCTCGTCGTTTACGGCAGTTCGAGCCACAGGGCCATCGAATGGGCGAAGCCCGCCATCCACGATGCCGGGTCTTTCCACCAACGCGTGACGCCGCCCATGCCGCGTTTCCTCGACGCGGTGCGGACCATCGATTACGCGATCTTCGACTACCGGCCGTCATAAAGAGCGATTTTGTCAGCGCCGGCGGCCGGCCGGGTTCAGCAGCCGTCTCGTCAGCACCCGCCATGCCGTCAGCGGCAGCTCGATCAGCCCCGGCAGCAGATCGTTTGAGGCGAACGCCGCCCAGGATCGAACCGTCGCGAAGGAGTTGACATAGGCCGCGATGCCAAGCCTGCCGCCCAGCATCAGCGTCACGGATGAAACAGCGTCGCGGGCCAGATACATCCATGCCGTTCCCGGGCGAGCGGTAGCGGCTGCGGTGGCCCGGCCGTTCACTGTCTCCCACAGCATCGCCCCCAGGTCGACGCCGGCAGGCGCGCAAAGTCCGAACCACGACCAGGGGCGCGGATTGACGTCGAGAAGCCTGAGCGTGCCGTCGCGACAATCGTGCTTGAATTCGACCTCGACCAGGCCGCTATGGCCGATCGACGACAGCAATGTGCGCGCGGCAGCGACGGCGCGGGGCTCGTCGACGATCTCGACGAAGGTGCTGGTATAGCCGAAGTCGACCGGATACTGCCGCGAGCGGCGCGCGGTGAACTCCGCGATCGGCTTGCCCTCGTTCCAGAGCGCGGCGTAAGAGAATTGGCTTTCTCCCCCGCCCGGCACGCGCTCCTGCACGACGACGTTTTGGCCGCCGATCTGTTCGGCCGCGTCGCGATAGGCGGCAAGAAATGAGGCCCTGTCGTCGGCCTGGACGACCTTGGCCCTGGCGATGCGGGTGTTGCCGCCGCCCATGTGAGGCTTGAGAACGACCGGAAAAACCATGTCCAGGGATGAGGCCTGCGCCATGGACGCGATGTCATAGGTCCTTGGAATGGACAGCCGCAACTCGGTTGCCCGCCTGTAGAGGAACGGCTTGTCGCAGACCCACTGCAACGCATCCCAGGAAGGCAGCAAGATCTTATAGATCGCCGACAGGGCGGCGAGGTTTTCCGAGACCAGGCGAACCTCTGGATCGGCGGCCGGGATCAGGAGGCATCCCTCCAGCCGGTGTTTACGCGCCGCTTCCAGCAGAAACGGCAGCGCCCGCTCATCGTTTGGGCCGGGCCAGCGGATGGTGGCTCCGACAAATCGCGACCAGCCCGGCAGCGGCGAATCATTGGTGATGTAGGTGAGGGGCACTTTTTGCGCGCCGAGGCTGCGCGCCAGGGCAAGCGTGCCGTGCGCGCCCCCAAGAAACACTGCGCCTGACGTCGCCAAGCCTACATCCTCACATGCTGTCCGGCACGGCCGGTTGCCCAGCTCTTCCGCTTTGACAGGCGAGAGCCCCGCCTGATCGCGCTGATACATGGCGGGGCCCGCGATGCTCAACGCGGCTTCGGGCCGGCGGGAACCGAGGCTTCGCCCAGTCTCACGGTGGAGCGCCGTGCGTTCTGCCCCTTGCTTCTGGCAGTGCGTATGAAACGGGTGACGGCCTGCGCCGCATACGGGGTGGCGGCGGTGAAACGCATTAACGGGCCAAAACTCGCGACCGCGCTGGCGCCGACAAAATGCAGGCCGGGAATGTTCGATTCCAGTCCCGTGGAAAGGACAGGCGATCCGTCACGGCAGGCTATCGCATCGAGGAAATCGGGGGCGAAGAGCCCGAGCTTGCCGATGTCTATGCGATAGCCGGTCGCGAGAAGGACGTGATCGTAAGCGGTCGAGCCGTTCTCGAACCGCAAGTCTATTCCGGAGTTGCTGGCGGAGGCGCCGACGATCACGCGGCCGGCCTTGACCTCGATGCCGCCGAAGTCCGGCAGCAGCCAGCCCGACGCGCCGGCCCTGAGGCCACGCGCATTGACCCAGCGTCGTGCCGCCGCCGGCAAACCATGCACGAGACCCGGCGCCTCGATCAGCCAGGACAACGGGAAGGGGCCGACGCGCGAGGGCGACGCCAGGAGTTCCTCGGCGGCGCCTAGCACATTGCGGCCCCGGCTGCTGGACGGCGCGCCCAGCCAATGGATGTCGCCTCGGCAGACGAGTTCGACATCGGCTCCCGCCTTTCTCAGCAGGACGGCGGATTCGCAGGCGCTTTGTCCGCGCCCGACGACGGCGACATGCTTGCCGGCAAAGGCTTCGAATCCGGTGTGCGCGCTGGTATGGCTGACCAATTCGGAGGGCAGGCCGGTGAAGGCGGCGGGCACCAGTTCCTGGTTCTTCAGGCCCATGGCGACGACGACGCGGCCGGCGCGCACCACATCGCCGTCGGCAAGGATCAGCCGGAATCCCGCATTGGTCCGTTCGACACGGCTCACCATGCGCGTGTCGAGATCCGGAACCGCCTGAGCCTGAACCCACATTCCATAGTCGACGAAATCTTGCCGCAGCAATGGCTCGCGCAATTGGACGCGCTGGCCGCTGGCGTAGGAATCGAGGGAGAGCGGGCCGTTCGGGTTGCCGATAAAGGTTGCGCGCCAGGGCGAGCGAAGCCGCATGCCCCGAGGCATGTTCTCGCGCCAAAAGCCCATCGGGCTGCCAAAGGCAAGCACGTCTACATCAGCTGCCCTGAGCGCCGTGGCGACGCCAAGTCCGAAAGGTCCGGCGCCGACAACAGCCACTTCACAGTCATTGCTTCGCACGGAAGCGGTCATGAACCTTGTTCTCCTGGATGGCCGCGCCATCCCCGCGCCGCTCTGACGCATTGGCGCCGCGGCCGGAGCCCGCCCTATTCCTAGGCGCGCCGAGGTTAACAATGCGGAAAGCAGAAGCGCCGAGCCGCCTCGGCGCATATGCCAAACAAGATGTCATATTGTTCCAGCCCACAGGTTCGCGGACATAATCGAGCCGATGCCGTCGGCTATGCTTGCGTCTTGCAGGGAAGCCGCCGCGGCGAGGAAATTGACACCCGCGCCGCTCTCCGCCATCCTTGGGGCCAGTCGCCGGACCGCGAAGAGCGGTCGAGTTCCGTGTCAGGGCGACCGAGGGCGAAGCGCATGTCCAGTGCCGTGAACAGCCAGAACTCCAAGCGTGCCGCGGTGCGCAAGGCGCTCGACCGCCACAAGGTCTACATCACCGCGCAGAGTTTTTCAGGCGGCACCTATAGGGCGCGCGTGCTGGTCGATGGCGAGGCCTACTGGGTCGACGAATTCCGCTTGAGCCAGCTGCGGCAGGGCCTGTCGCCCGCTGAGCTCGAACTGACGCCGGCGGCCGACGATTGAGCGTGGTGACTGGTTGGCAGCGACGTTTCGGCTAGTCACCCTGATACATGCCGCATCGGACCGTTCGAGCAGGCATGGCGCTCTGTTGTTGCAATTGGCTGGCTTGCGACGGTCGATGCCATGACGACGCCCTCCAAGCTCAAACCTTACCGCGCCAAGCGCGAATTCTCGAAGACGCCGGAACCGGCGGGTGGGTTGATCGCCGAGGAGGGCAACCGCTTCGTCGTCCACAAGCACCATGCCACGGCGGATCACTACGACCTGCGCCTTGAGGTCGGCGGCGTGCTGAAGAGCTGGGCGGTGCCGCGCGGACCTTCGCTCAATCCGGCCGACAAAAGGCTGGCGGTCGAGACCGAGGACCATCCGCTCGAATATATCGACTTCGAGGGCGTCATTCCCGAAGGCGAGTATGGCGGCGGGCCGATGATCGTCTGGGACACGGGCAGCTGGGCGCCGATGGAGGATGTCGAGAAGAGCTTGCGCACCGGCGCCTTCAAGTTCCGGCTGGCCGGGAAAAAGCTCAATGGCGGCTGGATGTTGACCAGGCTGAAGCCGAAGCCCGGCGAAGAGGAGGGCAAGAAGAATTGGCTTCTGTTTAAGGAGCGCGATCTCGCTTCCAATCCCACGCTCGACATCCTCGAAGAGCGGCCGGAGAGCGTGAAATCCGGCCGCCGTATCGAGGAGCTGGTGGCGCCGCCGCCGGCCAAGGCTGCGCCAAGGCCCGGCACGCTGAAGCCCGGCGCCTTGCCCGGCGCGGTCAAGGCCTCTCCCGCCGCCCGCATAGAGCCGCAGCTGGCGACACAGGTGCCGAAACCGCCGGGCGGTGACGATCCTGGCGACCGCACCGGCGAGTCCTGGCTGCATGAGATCAAGTTCGACGGCTACCGCACCATGGCGCATCTGACAGGTGGCGAGGTCAGGCTGATCACCCGCGGCGGCATCGACTGGACCAAGCGTTATGGCGATCTGCCGCATGCCTTCGCCAAGCTGCCGTGCCGGGAGGCCATCATCGACGGCGAGATCGTCGTGCTCGACGGCAAGGGCATTTCCCGCTTCGCGCTTCTGCAGGACGCGCTGGCGGAGGGCGCCGGCAGCAAGCTGCATTTCTACGCCTTCGATCTCCTGCATCTCGACGGCTGGGATTTGCGCAAGGCGCCGCTGGAAAGGCGCAAGGCGCTGCTGGCCGAACTGCTCGCCGGCCTGCGCGCCAACTCCGCGATCCAGTACAGCGATCACGTGGGCGGCGACGGGCAGGGGCTTTACGACCAGGCCTCGGAGCTTGGCCTGGAAGGCGTCGTCTCCAAGCGCGCAACCGCGACCTACCAGAGCGGCCGCACGAAGAGCTGGACCAAGACGAAGGCGCTGCAAACCGGCGATTTTGTCATCGCCGGCTACACCGTTTCGGATGCAGCCGAGGGGCTGGCGGCGCTTGGCCTTGCCGAATTCGAGGACGGCGAGCTTCACTATCGCGGCAAGGTCGGCACCGGCTTCGACGCCGAGACCGCGGCCGATCTTCTGGCCCGGCTGGAGCCGCTCACATCAGGCGCCATGGCGCCCGAAGGCGCGCCGCGCGAAATCATGCGCGAGATGCATTGGGTGAAGCCGCTGTTTTCAGCCCATATCCATTATGCCAACCGCACGGCGGACAATGCTCTGCGCCATGCGGTGTTTCGCGGCCTCAGGGATGTCGGCCTCTCGACGCCGGTTTCGGCCAAGCGCAAGCGGCTGATCGCGGAGGCTGACCTCGCCACGATCTGGGTAACCAACCCGACCAGGCGCCTGTTCGGCAAGACCGGGCCGACCAAACTCGACATCGCCGTCTACTACGCGCTGGTCGGCGATTTCATGCTGCCGCATATTCTCGGGCGCCCGGTATCGCTGGTGCGCTGCCCGACCGGCCTGCCGAAGGACTGCTTCTTCCAGCGCCACGCCTTCACCGGCATGCCGCCTTCGGTTGCCACCTTCGAGGCGACCAACTCCGAGGGTGAGACCAAATCCTACCTCTCGGTCGAGGGCGCAAAGGGCTATCTGGCGCTGGCGCAGTTCGGCGTGGTCGAGTTCCACACCTGGGGTACGCATCGCACCAGCCTCGACAGGCCCGACCAGATTGTCTTCGATCTCGATCCGGGCGAAGGGATCTCCTGGCGCGAAGTGGTGGAGGCCGCCGTGCACATCAAGGGCGAACTGGAGGAACTGGGGCTGGTGCCCTTTGCCAAAACCTCGGGCGGCAAGGGCATCCATATCACCGTGCCGGTGACGGCCAGGCAGAACTGGAAGACGCTGCACCAGGCGACCAGCGCTATTTCCGCGCATCTGGCGGCAAGCGCGCCGGACACCTTCACCACCACAATGGGCAAGGACAACCGCAAGAAGCGCATCTTCATCGACTATCACCGCAACGCGCGCGGCCACACCTCCGCCGCACCCTATTCGCTGCGCGCCCGCACCAACCTGCCGGCCTCGACACCGGTGAGCTGGGCGGATCTGGAGACGATCGACGCGCCGCAGGACCTGAACTATGCGTCGCTGCCGGGACTCTTGGAAACGTCGGGCGATCCGTGGGCTGAGATCGACGAGTTTGCTCGGGATTTGCCTACGTTCAAATAGATTGGTTTCCTCCCCGCTTCGCGAGGGCGAAGAAACCCAAGTCCATCGACGCTTTTGACAATTTGAATTATTCTCTACTCGCGGCCCTTCCGGCGTCCTAAAACATTTCGTCAGGATTTGCCGGTAAGGTGCGGGGTCGGTGTAGGATTTACGCAGCCTTGTTCGTCCTTCGGACGAAAGCGCTGCGAAAAGTTTCAGTGCATGGCCGCGTAGGAGTTCATCATGGCGCCCAGGGCAAGTTGGAAAGGTTACCTCAAGCTCAGTCTGGTGAGCTGTCCGGTGCGGCTATACCCCGCCACCAGCGCCAGCGAGCGCATCTCGTTCAACCAGTTGCACAAGAAGACCCACAACCGCATCAACATGAAGCCGGTCGATCCGGAACTCGGATTGGTCGAGCGTTCGGACCTGGTCAAGGGCTACGAGTACGAGGACAAGCAGTACATCATCATCGACGATAGCGACCTCGACGCGGTGCGCATCGAATCCAACCACACGATGAACATCGAGGCCTTCGTCGACGAGGACGAGGTCGACGTCATCTACCAGGACGCGCCCTATTACATGGCGCCGGACGGCGCGATGGCGGAGGAGACTTTCGCCGTGCTGCGCGAAGCGATGCGCAAATCCGGCAAGCTGGCGATCGCCCGGCTGGTCCTGTCCAGCCGCGAGCGCGTGGTGACGATCGGCGCGCGCGAAAACGGCATGTTCGTGTGTACGTTGAGGAACCCGAACGAAGTGCGCGGCACGGCTGAATATTTCGGCAACATCCCTGCGGGCAACCCGGATCCTGAAATGCTGCAACTGGCCGAAGCGCTGATCAAGCAGAAGGAAACCACCTTCGATCCGAAGAACTACGAGGATCGCTATGAGATCGCGCTGATGGCGATGATCCGCGAGAAGCTGAAGGGCCACAAGCCCATCATCGCGGCGGCACCCGAGCGCGGCAACGTCATCAATTTGATGGATGCGCTGAAGGCGAGCCTGTCGCAGTCGAAGCCGCCGGCCAAGTCGAAGAGCAAGGCCGACGAGACGCCCGCCAAGCCCGCCAAAAAGACGGCTGTGGGCGGCGCTGCTGAAAATCCGCTGAAAGCCAACCTGCTGAAGGCGGTCGGCAAGAGCAAGAAGTGACGGCACCAGCCGGCGCGATATTCGGCACGATCGGCGCGCTGGCGGCGTTTCCGCTCAGGCTGGCGGCGCGCGAGGTCGCGCGCCAGCATGGCGAACTCAGGCGCGGTGTTATCCGGCGCACCACGCATGTCGTGTTCGGTCGCGGTCTGCTGGTCAAGGCCGGGCTGGTCAAAGCCGGGCTCACGAAGACCGGCGATGTCGAGGTCGAACGCCGCGTCGCCGCCGAGCGCGGCGCCGGGCGCACATTGCTCAGCGAGAACGGTTTTCTGCGCCTGCTCGGACTGATGAAGGCGCCTGAGGCCTCCTCGCTGTCGCGGCAATCGCTGATCGATCAGTCGCAGCTATCCGGCGCCGACCTCGATCTCTTGTCGCTGTTCGATGCCTTCGAACATGACTCGGAACCCTATTCCTTCCGCGACCTGATCCTGGCGCGCAAATATGCCGGGCTGGTCGCCGGCGGCGCGACATGGGGCGCGATCGCGCGCTCGGTGCATCGTTCCGGCCCGGTGGCTTCGCTCACCGCCAAGTCGCTCGCGGTCGGCTCGGCATCCGGGCGGCCCGATGCGATCTATCTGGATGGCGGCGAGAGCGAGCTCGACGGGCAATTGCTGTTCGATCTCGGCGCCTCCGACGACGATCCGCTGGAAGAGCTGTTCGCCGAGGCCGAAGCGGCGGAGGAGGGCGGCGACCATGATGGTGCCGCCGCGCTCTACCGGCGCTGCCTTGCCATCGATCCAGGCGACGCGATCGCAGCCTTCAACCGCGCCAACTGCCTGCGCGCCGGCGGCCACCCGGCGGAAGCGGCCCATGACTATGCGCGCGCGATCAAGCTCGATCCGGCTTTCGTCGAGGCCTGGTTCAATCTCGCCGGGCTAATGAGCGAGGAGGGCAAGACGGCGTCGGCGCGAAGGCACTTGTGGAAGGCGATCGCGCTCGACGGCAATTACGCCGATCCGGTTTTCAATCTCGCCCGGCTCGAATTCGACGCCGGCAATCTGCTGGAAGCGCGGCGGCTGTGGGCGCGGTATCTGGAGCTCGACGCGGAGTCGGAGTGGGCTGGAGTTGCGGCCAAGGGCGTGCAGTTCGTGGACATGCAGCTGGCGCGGACGGCGGGCTAAGGCTCTTTTCCTTCTCCCCTGTGGGAGAAGGTGGATCGGTGCGCAGCGCCGAGACGGTTGAGGGGTGCGTCACGGAATGAGGCGTTTGCGTTCCCTGGAACACCCGTCATCCGACCGAGCTTCGCGAGACCACCCCCGGGGCGAGCCAACGGTCTCGCCGCCCTTCGGGTCCCACAAGGGGAGAAGGGGTCACCAACGCCGAGCCACGGGAGCCCTATTCCATGACCACCTTCCTCTTCGACGGCGACGACACAGCTCCCGTTACCATCCTGCTCGCGCATGGCGCCGGCGCGTCGATGGATTCTCCTTCGATGACCGCCACCGCCAAGGCGCTGGCGGCAGTAGGCTTTCAGGTCGCGCGGTTCGAGTTCCACTATATGGCGTCCCGCCGCTATGGCCACCGCAAGCCGCCGCCGCGCGCCGAGACAGTGAACCCGGAATACATCAAGGCGATCGCCGACCTCAGGGCGAGGGGCGTGACCGGGACGTTGATCATCGGCGGCAAATCGATGGGCGGTCGCGTCGCCTCGATGGTGGCGGACGAGATGTTTGCCAGGGGCGAAATCTCGGGCCTGCTTTGCCTCGGCTATCCCTTCCACCCGCCCGGCAAGCCCGAGCAGTTGCGGACCAAGCATCTGGCCGGGTTGACGATACCGACGCTGATCTTCCAGGGCACGCGCGACGAGTTCGGCACGCCCGACGAGATTGCCGGCTATGGGCCCTCCGACAGCATCGAGGTCGTATGGTTGGAGGATGGCGATCACGATCTGAAGCCGCGCAAGAGCATCTCGGGGTTTTCGACCGCCGATCATCTGAAGACGCTGGCCGAAACGGTGAAGGCTTGGACGGGCAAGCTCGTCTCTTGACCCGCCGATGAAAATCGCCTCCTTCAACATCAATAACGTCAACAGCCGACTGAAGAATCTGCTGACCTGGCTGGCGGCGGCAAGACCCGATGTCGTCTGCCTGCAGGAGTTGAAGGCGCGCGATATGCAGTTTCCGCGCACTGCCCTGGCCGATGCCGGCTACGGCGCGGTGTGGAAGGGGGAGCCGACCTGGAACGGCGTCGCCATACTGGCGCGGGGCGCCGAGCCGGTGCTGACGCGCGATGTGCTGCCCGGCGACGATGCCGACAGGCAGAGCCGCTACATCGAGGCGGCGGTGAACGGAATCGTCATCGGCTGCCTGTACGCGCCGAACGGCAACCCGCAGCCGGGGCCGAAATTTCAGTACAAACTCGCCTGGCACGCACGGTTGGCGGCGCATGCCGAACAGTTGCTCGACACCGGTCTGCCGGTGGTGCTGGCGGGCGACTACAACATCGTGCCCGAGCCGCGCGATATCTATGCCACGCGCTCCTACGACGATAACGCGCTGGTACAGCCGGAAAGCCGGGCAGCCTTTGCGGCGCTCATCGAGCAAGGCTGGACGGACGCACTGCGCAAGGTGTACCCCAAAGAGACGCTCTACACCTTCTGGGATTACCGGCGGAACCGCTGGCCGCGCGATGCGGGCTTGCGGCTCGACCATATCCTCCTGTCGAAGAAGCTCGCCCGCAAGCTCAAGGCTGCCGGCATCGACCGCGACGTGCGCGGTGAGGACGGCGCCAGCGACCACGCGCCGGTGTGGGTGGAGTTGCGGTGAGGGGCGGCGTTTGGCGAAGCAGAATGCCCGCTCTCTTTTTCTCCGCCCTTCGGCGACAGCGACCATACAGTATACGGCGCAGAGTAAAATACGGCTCCCTAGCAGTAGACAGTCATTCTGATGGAATTGCCGTGCTTTTGCGTCCGCAAAAGCTCCACTTTCGATTGGGCGAAACTCGTTGAAGAATCCGGAGCTTACCGCTAGCCTCGATCCGGGTGGTCGGAAGAGTGTACGTGGGGTGGAATGTTCGGGTCACTGGAAAAGCTCAAGCAACGGCTGTTGCGGCCGCCGCATGCCTATAGGCCGACGACAGAGTCATTCCCCGACATTGACGTCCAGCGCATTGCAACGGATATGCGGCTTGCGGAGAAAGGCGAGAAGCGGGGCAGGGAGAATCTGCCTCAAAGCGATGACCTACCTTACGATGCCGTTGAAAACGATATCATCGAATTGGTCGGAGCCGCCCAGAAACAATCCCACGATCATCTGGAGAACCAACTTGCGGGGTTCAGGCAGCGTCTCATCGACCTCGACTTTGAATCGCGCTTTGCCAATATAAAAGCGGCATCCACGGCTGGTCTCTCCGACTTGAAAGCCGAATTGCAGATGGGAATCGATGATCTGCATGGGCTGCGTCGCGATCTGAAGGAGGCAGAGTCCTGGCATCGTGATTTCAAGGATCAGAACGGGCTTCGCCGGCCCTGCAAGAAGACCACCGCCATCGGTACGACGTTGAAATGGCTCTTTGTGGTGGCGCTGGTGATGGCAGAGCTCGTCATCAATGGCGAACTGCTTGCAAAGCGAAACGAGCTCGGGCTGGTCGGCGGCATCGTCGAGGCGCTGATCTTCGCGATTCTCAATGTCGGCGTCGCGCTGATGTTCGCCCTCTATGGCGTGCGCGAGATCGCGCATCGCTCGATTTTCCGTAAGTTTGTCGGCATTCTCGCCATCGCGGCCTATATCGGCGCAGCGATTGCCATCAATCTTGGTCTGGCGCATTACCGCGAGGTTGCCGGAACGATCGCGACCAATGGCGACGAGGTGATGCGACGCTTGCTAAGCGCGCCATTCGCGCTGAACGAATTTCGCTCCTGGATACTCTTCTTCCTCGGTGTGATGTTTTCACTCTTTGCCCTGATCGATGGGCTCAGCATGCGTGACACTTATCCAGGCTACGCCACGGTTGATCACCGGCTTGACGAGGCGCGGGCAAATTATCGAAACAAGCGGCAAGGCCTGATCGGCGAGCTTTCCGATGTTCGCAGTGGTTATGAGGACGAACTCGCCGATGCGCGCGCCGACCTCAGCAAGCAGCGGACAGAACACGATGCGATCGTGGCCCATCGCTCTCGGTTGGTTGGGCTGTTCGACGCCCACCAAGCTCAGCTTGAACGTGCGGCAAACAGCCTGTTCCGAATCTACAGGGACGCCAATATCGCTGTACGCACGACACCCGCGCCGGAGCGCTTTTCGCGGCCATACCAACTCGGCCGCATCGGCGTCCAGTATTTCCGCGACGGGGAATGGAACAGCGACGAATTGCAAGCTTCCATCAAGGATGCGCAAGGCGACCTCGACAAGATGCTGGTCGCCTTGGGTGAACAGTTCGAGGCTGCGTTGAAGCAGTATCGCGAACTGGATGTGCTGGTGCCTGAAGCCCAATGAGCGGTCGACGGTCCCGGCGCTCGCCTTCCAACCTTGTCAACTGGGGCTGGATTATTCTATTCGCGCTCGGCCTCATTGCCGCCGCGATAGGCTTTACCTACGTCTATGTCTCGGCGCGCTCGCAACTCGTCGAACTTGACGATCGGCTTTGCCCGGTCGTCGGAGCTGCGTCGCAAACCATCATCCTGATCGATACCACGGATGCAATCGCTGACGTCACCAAACTGAACATCCAGACCCTGCTGCGCGATACCGCCTCCGGCATCCAGCGCGGTGGCTTGCTCGAGATCAGGGCCCTTACATCAGCGGTACCCTATACGAAAGAACTCTTCTCGCTGTGCAACCCCGGCAATGGCGGCGACCTCAGTGCTTTCACCGGCAATGCGGCGCTGGCGCGAGAGCGTTGGCAAGCGGGATTCGGCCAGCCGCTGCTGGTTGCGCTTGAAAAAGCGGTCGAGGCAAACAAGGCCGACAGCTCGCCGATCATGGCCGGCATTCAGTCGATAGCCGTCAGCCATCTGGTCGCCCAGAAAACGCGTGCGGTCCCCTCGCGGCTGATTGTCGTTTCGGACATGTTCGAGAATACCGAATTCTTCTCTCACTACCGCGGCGCCACAGATTTCGATGCCTTCAAAAAGTCGCCCGCGGCAAACCGCTTCGCTACGGATCTCGCTGGCAGCGATGTGTCGATCTGGCTCATACGCCGGGCGAAGTCGCCCGTCGACAGCGTCGCGTTGATGGCATTCTGGCAGCAGTGGATTGATTACAATCACGGCGTTTTCAGCTCTGCCAAGTCGTTGCAAGGAGTTGAAGGGTGAGGCGGCCGCGCGTGGCCAGCCGGCAGTTGGACGCTGCGGCGCCATTGGTCTTTATCGTTTTTACCGGCCTGGGCGCCGCCTACATAGTCGTGGCCAAATCGCTTTCCGTGTCGGCATTCGTCGTTACCTTCGTGCCGATCGCGCTGATGATGGGCTACGCGGCGATGATCATGATCGCGCGCGGGCTCCGGCTGCGCGACGACCAAACCGGGGACAACTTCTACTATATGGGCTTCATCTTCACGCTCACCAGCCTCGCCGTTTCGCTTTACCAGTATGGAGGCGGTGGCGCAGTCGACGAGATCGTGCGCAATTTCGGCATCGCGGTTGCCTCCACCATCGCCGGCATTGCATTTCGCATCGTCTTCAATCAGCTCCGACGCGACCCCATGGAAGTGGAACGCGTGTCACGTCTCGAGCTCGCAGAAGCATCCCGCAAGGTGCGCCGGGAACTCGATGGCATCCTGAGCGAGATGAACCATTTCCAACGCTCCAACCAGCAGATGCTGCAAGAGGGCTATCACGAGATACGAACGCAAGTGGAAACCTCGGCGAAATCCCTGGTCCAGTCTCTGGACCTGCTCGCCAAGGAAGCTTCCGAGCACATCAGGGCATCCTCGCTGGCGATGCAGAGCGGAATAGACACCAAGGAGCTGCGGGGCGGCATCGACCAGACAGCCAAGGCAGTTCACGATATCAACGCCATCCTGACCAGCGCCAGCACGCAGATTGCGACCGCGACACAGATGATGGCCGACAAGCTCGCTGGCATGTCGACACCCGACAAGGTCATCGAGGTTCGGCTGGAGCCGGTCGTGGCCGGTTTGCAGCGGGCGATCGAAACCGCCATGAGCGATTTCTCTTCCCGTCTTGGCGATGTGGCGGAGCTTCGGCGCGGGCTGGAACAGTCCACGGCGGAAGCGCTTCGGGCCAGCGATGTGCTCGACAAACTTGCGGCGACATTTGAGGGTTATGATCGAGCGCCGACGCGGCAGGGTCTATTCAGACGGCTCTGGCGTGGCGGCTAAAGCGCGTTGCATGGTCAGTGTGGGACGATGTCGATGAAGATGCCTTCCTCGCTTATCGCCGAAGGGGAACGCGGCCATCGCCGAGGCGTGGTGCTTGGGCTCACAATGGCCGAGCTTCTCCTCCTTCTGCTTTTCTGCCTCCTTCTGGTCTCGGCCAGCATCGCACAGCGAAAAGATGAGAGGATCGCCGAGCTGCAGGCCTCCGCGAACCTGGACATCACGGTGGGCCAGCTTGCCGACATGCGTGCCGAACTGGCGCGCCTGCAGGCGCTGTTTCCAAAAGCGGCGCTTCCTTTGCCGCCAGCCAACTGGACCGAGCTCGTTGCGGCCAAAGCGGTGATCGACGGGCTTACGGAAAAGGGCATCGATGCCGCGCCGACGTCAGATCCGACGCTGCGGAAATTGCTGCTCGAAATCAGCGAAGCCAAAGCCGCCGACCCCCGTCTGCTGGACCGACTTGAAAAGACGCTCTCGGCCTCCAACGACAGGAGCGCGGACGCTGAATCGTCGATGCAGTGGCCGCCGATGATAACGTTGAGCGACGACGGCTATACATTTGAACGTGGCAGCGCTGCTCTCACCGACGCGTTCCGGGCTCGTTTGCAGACCAAGGTCACGGACGACGTTCTGTCTTTGCTGACACGCTACAAAGTCGATGTCGTCGAGATCGTCGGTCACACGGATGAGCAGAAAATCAATCCGGCCAAGCCGTCCAACCTCGATGCGGTTGCGATCTCGGCGATGAACGGAGCCAGCGCTATCAGCGATTTGACCCCGGCCGACAATGCGGGGCTGGGGCTCTCGCGCGCTATCGCGGTAGCGAACGCGCTGATCCAGACGGGACGGCTGGGCAGTGTGAAGATCATTCCGTTGTCAGCGGCACAGCTCGTAATGCCGGGAGACATTATCGCCGACGGCAGCCACGTTGGCGATGTTCGGGAACGCCGGCGTATCGAGATTCGGGTACGACGGTCCTCGGACGGCGGCACCAATTAACGCGGTGATCGCGCGATTCAGCCTGCTTGGCGGTATCGACAACGACGCCCTTGTTTTGACCGCAGCGCTTTTTCGCAATCGCGTGGCCTGGATCGCAAAGCCTTCGTCGCTTCGCTCCCGCTGCACCGAGGGATCGACGAACGGCGCCCAACTACCCCAGCCACCACCATAGCGCCGCGATCACCGCGATAACGGCCGCCACGCTTAGCGCCAGCATGATGTAGGAGCCCTTGATGATGTCGGCGATGATCTTCTTGATGGCCTCGCGGTCGTTGAGATTGGGGAAGGGCTCGTTCGGTTGCGCCACGTCGAGGAAGTGGCAGAGCGGGGCCCAGCCTTCGCTGACCTTGAACACCAGCAGCTTTTCCGGCGGCACCGCCGCCTTCACTTCCTCGACATATGCGTTGTAGCGCTCCACGGCCTTGGCGCGGTTGCCCATGACGCCGGCTAGCGTGCGGCCCCAGATCAGCCTGCGTGACATGTCGCCGAATTTCCGGCCGAACGGCGTCAGCCATTCCAGGATCTTGAACTGCCAGACATTCTCGGTGAAGTAGATCGTGTCGATGGTGCTCTCGTACCAGGCTTCCGCGCCGCGCGGGTGCAAGGTGAGCAGCACCTTGGCGTCGGGATAGGCGGCCATCAGTTCGCGCCACACGCAGCAGCCTGGATTGTCGACCGTCGCCTTGTAATTGCCGAACACCCGGCTCCAGTCCTGCTGCGTGCCGGGCGGGCTGTTGGCCACCTTGCGCCAGAAATCGAGATGGCCCTTGTTGGCCTTGTTCAGGATCACTTCCTGCATGTGGTAGCAGGGCAGGCCGAGCCTGTTCAGCGCGACGAAGGTCGACCATGTACCGGTGCGCCCGAAGCCGGCCCCGATCAGCGTGAGCGTCATTTGTTCCCCCGACCAAACCAAGGCCGCGTGCTCGCGCCAAAAAAGGACGCCGCGGCAACCCTAGGCATGCCCTGCGCGACAAGGACGCCGCGCTGCAGGATCGATTTGCTCGCTTGCATCGATCTGCTGGCAACACGTTGCGCCCCGGCCGGCATTTGCGCAACAGATTTCTATGGGGCCTGTGTGAGAGGACCGCTGTTGACGTCGGACGATGATAGAAGAAGA
Organism: Mesorhizobium sp. B2-6-4; assembly: GCF_006441495.1. Lineage (NCBI taxonomy): Bacteria > Pseudomonadati > Pseudomonadota > Alphaproteobacteria > Hyphomicrobiales > Phyllobacteriaceae > Mesorhizobium > Mesorhizobium sp. B2-6-4. The sequence continues at coordinate 69,631 of NZ_VFUE01000005.1, read as the reverse complement.
CGCATTGCCGTCTTGGACGGCGCGGAGCGGATCGGCGCGATATCCACGCCTCCAGGTGAGACGTTGCCGTCATCGACGCTTTCGCAAAATCAAACGGAGGGCGGGCAGCGCCGCTGCCCGCCCTCGCAGCTCACTCAGCCGCGAGCTTGTCCTGCGTGTTCGTATCGAAGTCGCTGGCGTCGTGACGTTCGTGCAGCTGCATCGCGGGTTCGCCGAATGCGCGGTTGACCATGCGGCCACGCTTGACCGCGGGGCGCTCGTCGATCGCCTTCGCCCACCGCTGCACGTTCTTGTAATCCTGCACCGAAAGGAACTCGCCGGAATCATTGTACATGCGGCCGAGCGCCAGTCCGCCATACCAGGGCCAGACCGCCATGTCGGCGATCGAGTAGCCGGCGCCGGAAAGATATTCGGTTTCGGCCAGGCGGCGGTCGAGCACGTCGAGCTGGCGCTTGGTTTCCATGGCAAAGCGGTCGATGGCGTATTCGATCTTGGTCGGCGCGTACGCATAGAAATGACCGAAGCCGCCGCCGAGATAAGGGGCAGAGCCCATCTGCCAGAACAGCCAGGACAGGGTCTCGGCGCGCGCCGGCTGGTCGGTCGGCAGGAACTCGCCGAACTTTTCGGCGAGATAGGTGAGGATCGAACCGGACTCGAAGACGCGGATGGGCGTGGCGCCGCTGCGGTCCATCAGTGCGGGGATCTTGGAGTTCGGATTGACCTCGACGAAGCCGCTGCCGAACTGGTCGCCATCGTTGATCCTGATCAGCCAGGCGTCGTATTCGGCGCCCTTGTGGCCAAGCGCCAGCAGTTCCTCCAGCATGATCGTCACCTTGACGCCGTTCGGCGTCGCCAGCGAATAGAGCTGCAACGGGTGCTTGCCCACCGGCAGCACCTTGTCATGCGTCGGGCCGGCGATCGGGCGGTTGATGCTGGCGAAGGCGCCGCCGCTCGGCTTGTTCCAGGTCCATACTTTCGGCGGAGTGTATTCGGTCATCGCGGGGCCTCGTATTGTGGGGAGAGACAGGTTGGAAGCGGGACTGGCAGTTGCACCTACAGCTAGGGCTGCAAACGGGAAAGTTCAACTTGCGTTGAACTATTGTCAATGACCATGCCTCTCATCTTCCCTTTGGGCTTCGAAAGGATGGAGGGATGCCCCCCAACCCCTTGCGCCTTGGTTCGCGTGCCATACCTATAGGAACGTGACCCCCAAGCCCGTCCAGGACAAGAGCATGCCCATCAATCCCAACAGACGCTCCGTCGTTGCGGTGCGCGCCACCATTCCAGACGATGCCTTCACTGCCGGGGCATTGGGCACGCTGCGCGAAGGCAGCGGCGTCGTTATCCGCGAGAATGGGTTGGTGCTGACCATCGGCTATCTCATTACCGAGGCGGAAGAGGTGTGGCTTACGACCCATGACGGCCGCGTCGTGCCGGCGCATGCGCTGGCCTACGACCAGGAATCGGGCTTTGGCCTGGTTCAGGCGCTGGCGCCGCTTGGCCTGCCGGCGGTGGCGCTGGGCGACGCCGGCAGGGCCAGGATCGGGGATAGCGTGGTGCTCGCCGACGGCGTCGGCCAGTCGGTTCAGGCCAGGATCGTCACCAAGCAGGAATTCGCCGGCTATTGGGAATATCTGCTCGAGGAAGCGATCTTCATCGCGCCGGCGCATCCTTCCTGGGGCGGCGCGGCGCTGTTCGATGCAAAGGGCGCGCTGCTCGGCGTCGGGTCGCTGCGCCTGCAGATGAGCCGCAACGGCGAGGTCGCCGATATCAACATGGTGGTGCCGATCGACCTGTTGCCGCCGATCCTCGACGATCTCCTGACGCGCGGCCAGGTGGCGCGGCCGCCACGGCCATGGCTCGGCGCCCTCTCGGCCGAAAGCGACGGCCGGGTGGTGGTGATGAGCGTGACCGAAGGCGGTCCGGCCGCCAAGGCGGGCCTGCGCGAGGGCGACGTCATCTCAGACATACGCGACGGCGCGGTCGACGGGCTGGCCGATTTCTATCGCAAGCTATGGGACAGCGGTTCGGCCGGCGCCGAGATCCCGATGCGGGTCCTGCGCGACGGCCGTGAAACCTGGCTGCGCGTCAAATCCGCCGATCGCGACAGTTTCCTGAAGAAGCCGCAGTTGCAGTGAGCGCGTTACCTTCTCGACAGCAGAGAAGGAAAGCCTTCAGCCCAGTCCAAAGAAAAGCCGCCGTCGCTTGCGCGAGGGCGGCTTTTTCCTGGGAGGACGTCAAGAAGAAGACGATCAAGAGATTCAAGATACCGTTCTATCTCCTTGTTCGGGCTTGAGAAGATCAAGCCGCGGCCTTGTGCTTCCTGACGTGGGTGTGCTTGCGTACAGGCTTCTTCACATGCCGGCTGGCGTGCTTGCGATGCGACCGCATTGATGGCAAACGAAATGCCAAGCAGGGCACTCATCCATCCGGTCGGACGTCGTTGCATTTTCAGGACCATCCCTTTGCGTTGCGCCGCGAGCGGTTCCGGCCGCCGCGGGGGTGGTTATCGCAGCACCGCTTTTCTCCAGTTTTTCCCGGACGTTGAATCTTGTTCTAAAGTGTGTCTGGAGGGCGCTTCTCCCTCCTCCGCTGTGGGAAGACGTAAGAGCGCTGCGCCCGCTGCGGCGCTTCTGCCTCTTTCCCCGCCGCTGTCATTCGCGTATGGGCCGGGGCAACTCCCGCACCCTCACATCAGCCTCCCGGACCACTCATGATCAGACTTGAAAACATCGGCAAGCAGAACGGCCGTCAGCTTGTCTTCATCGAGGCGTCAGCCGCCTTGCAGAAAGGCGAAAAGGTCGGGCTCGTCGGCCCCAACGGCGCCGGCAAGACAACACTGTTTCGCATGATCACCGGGCAGGAACAGCCCGACGAGGGCCAGGTGCAGGTCGATCGCGGCGTCACGATCGGCTATTTCAGCCAGGATGTCGGCGATATGGACGGCCGTAGCGCGGTGGCCGAAGTGATGAACGGCGCCGGGCCGGTGAGCGAAGTGGCGGCCGAGATGGCGGCGCTGGAGGCGGGTATGGCTGATCCCGACCAGGCGGACCGGATGGACGAGATCATCGAACGCTATGGCGAGGCGCAGCACCGCTTCGAGGAACTCGACGGCTATGCGCTCGACGGCCGGGCGCGGGAAGTGCTCGACGGTCTCGGTTTCTCGCAGGAGATGATGGACGGTGACGTGGGAAAACTCTCCGGCGGCTGGAAGATGCGCGTGGCGCTGGCGCGCATTCTGCTGATGCGGCCCGACGCCATGCTGCTCGACGAGCCGAGCAACCATCTCGACCTGGAAAGCCTGATCTGGCTCGAGCAGTTCCTGAAGAATTATGACGGCGCGCTCCTGATGACCTCGCATGACCGCGAGTTCATGAACCGTATCGTCAACAAGGTGGTGGAGATCGATGGCGGTTCGCTCACCGCCTATTCCGGCAATTACGAATTCTACCAGCAGCAGCGCGCGATCGCGGACAAGCAGCAGCAGGCGCAGTTCGAGCGCCAGCAGGCGATGCTGGCCAAGGAGATCGCCTTTATCGAACGGTTCAAGGCGCGCGCGTCGCATGCGGCCCAGGTGCAGAGCCGGGTGAAGAAGCTCGACAAGATCGATCGCGTCGAGCCGCCGAAGCGCCGCCAAACGGTGAATTTCGAGTTCCAGCCGGCGCCGCGCTGCGGCGAGGACGTCGTGACATTGAAGAACGTCCACAAGGCCTATGGCAGCCGTTCGATCTACGAAGGGCTCGACTTCCAGGTCCGCCGCCGCGAGCGCTGGTGCATCATGGGCGTCAATGGCGCGGGCAAATCGACGTTGTTGAAGTTGGTGGCCGGAGCCTCAGATCCCGACCAGGGTTCGGTGGCGCGCGGGCCTAGCGTGAAAATGGGCTATTTCGCCCAGCATGCCATGGAACTGCTCGACGGCGAGCGCACCGTGTTCCAGACGCTGGAGGACAATTTTCCGCAGGCCGGCCAGGCGCCGCTTCGGGCGCTTGCCGGCTGCTTCGGTTTTTCCGGCGACGAGATCGAGAAGAAGTGCCGGGTGCTTTCGGGCGGCGAAAAGGCGCGGCTGGTGATGGCGCTGATGCTGTTCGACCCGCCCAACCTCCTGGTGCTGGACGAGCCGACCAACCATCTCGACATCGTCACCAAGCAGATGCTGATCGAGGCGCTGTCGCAGTATGAGGGCACCATGTTGTTCGTCTCGCACGACCGCCATTTCCTCGCGGCGCTGTCCAATCGCGTGCTGGAACTGACGCCGGATGGCATCCACACCTATGGCGGCGGCTACACCGAATATGTCGAGCGCACCGGGCAGGAGGCACCGGGGCTGAGGGGATAAGCACAGAGGCTACTCTCCGGAAGCGGCCGTGGAACGCTACGCCGTCATTTCCGAAAAGAGCCAATCGCGAAAAGCCTTCACCTTGCGCCGGCGGACCGCGTCCGGAGGGTAGACCAGGTAGAAGCTGGAAACCGATTTCAGCGCGTGGCCGAAAGGGCGGACAAGCCTTCCGGTGGCGAGGTCGGCCGCCACGAGCATGGTCCGGCCAAGTACCACGCCTTCACCTTGCACGGCCGATTCGACGGCGAAAGTGGCGGAATCGAAGGTAATCCCGCTCCGCGGATCCACGCCTTCCACTCCCGCGCTGGACAGCCAGGCCGCCCAGCCGATCGGGAAACCATCATGGATCAGCGTGTGGTGCCTGAGATCGTCGGGCTTCTCCAGCGGCCAGGCGCCCTGCATGAGCCTCGGGCTACACACTGGAAACACCTCCTCGCCAGTGAGGAATTCCGATGTGAGACCCGGATAGTTTCCGGCGCCATAGCGGATGGCGACGTCGATGCCGTCGCCAAGGAAATTGGTCAACCTGCCCGTCGTCGAAATCCTGACGTCGATGTCGCCATGCGCGCGATGAAAGCGATAGAGCCGCGGCACCAGCCATTTTCCCGCGAAGCCGTCGGAGGTGGAGACGTTCAATGTCGAGCCCGAATGGGCGGCCGTCGCCGATTGGGTGGCGGCCGCGAGCTGGTCGAGCATCTCGTGGACCGCCCTCGCATAGGGCTCGCCCACGGCGGTGAGGCGCACCGAGCGCGTCGCGCGCTCGAACAAAAGCACGCCGAGCTGTTCCTCAAGGTGCTTGATCGCCCGGCTGACGGCGCCGTGCGTGACGTTGAGCTCGTCGGCTGCCCTGGAGAAATTCAAATGCCGCGCGGCGGCCTCGAAGGCCGGCAGCGCGTTGAGTGGGGGAAGTCTGCGGATCATGGCCAATCTGTGAGATTTGATCACAAATCCTTGCCAAAGTTTGGATTGTCTGTCCAGCGCATGCTGGACAGAATGCTCGCAGGATTTGTGATCAAACGTCACGAGAGCAGCATGGCTACCGTTCACCCCTTCCTCTGGTTCAATCTCAACGCCGAAGAGGCGCGCGACTTCTATCTGTCTGTGTTCAAGAATGGCCGGGCGCTTGAGGCGATCGAATTCACCGATTTCGTCGGCGGCACGAATAAAACGGTGCCGCACGCGATCTTCGACTTCGAGCTCGAGGGCCAGCGCTTCACCGCGCTCAATGCCGGCTCGATGCCGCCGTTCAATGAGCGGATCTCGCTCTACATCGAGACCAAGGACCAGGCCGAGACAGATTATTACTGGAACGCGCTGACGGCGGGCGGCGGCGCTGAAAAGCCTTGCGGCTGGCTGAGGGACAAATTCGGCGTCTACTGGCAGGTGATCCCCGAAGCGGCGCTGCGCCTGATGAACGACCCGGACCGCGACAAGGCGGGGCGGGCGCGGCAGGCGACGTACAAGATGAGCAAGATCATTGTCGCCGACATTGAGGCGGCCCACGCCGGCAAGGCGTAATCCAGCAGTCCATCCTGAAGACGGAGGTTCCCATGGCATCGCTCAAAGGCAAGAGAATTATTGTCGTCGGAGGCAGTTCCGGCATAGGGCTCGGCGTAGCGGCAGCCGCGCTGGAGCGCGGCGCGGAGCTGGTGATCGTCGGCCGCTCGGGCGAAAAGCTCAAGGCCGCGGAACGGGCGCTCGGCCCAGGCGGTCGCGTGCGAAGCCTTTCGGCTGATATGACGAAGGAAGCGGACATTGCCCGGATGTTCGACGAAACCGGTGCCTTCGACCACCTCGTCTCGACGGCCGGCACGCCGCCGCCCAACGACCCGATCGGCCAGACCGACATGGACTACGTGCGGCGCTTCGTCGACAACAAGCTGATCGGCGCCGTGATGCTCGCCAAACATGGCGTGCGCACGCTGAAAGCCGGAGGGTCGATGACCTTTACATCAGGCATCAACAAGGACCGCCCGCCGGTTCCCGGAGGCTCGGTTGTTTCCGCGATCGCCGGTTCATTCAGCTATTTCGCCCGGGCGCTGGCGCTGGAGCTGGCCCCGACGCGCGTCAATATCGTGTCGCCGGGATGGGTCGACACGCCGATGTGGGACGAACTCGTCGGTGAGGCCAAATCCGGTTTTTTCGCCGGCATAGCCGCCCGCCTGCCCGCGAGAAAGGTCGCTACGCCCGCCGACGTCGCCCCTGCCTATCTCTACCTCATGGAAAGCGAATTCACGACCGGCGAGACGATCCGCATCGATGGCGGACAGAACCTGATCTAGTTGGCATCGCAGGGTCGTCAAACGTCACGCTTCGATGCGCCGCCACCTGGGTTTGAACGATACCGTCCGCAGTCCGGCGTCGCGCACGCGATTGACTAATGCGTCGTTGACGAACACCGGGGACGCGCGCATCGGCAGCTTGAAAATTTCGGCGGTGCCGATCTTGTCCGCATCGAATTCGTATCGCTCGATCGCGAGAATGGCGCCGTCATCAAAATAGACGATTCCAGACCGCTCCTCGTCCAGCGCATCGATCACGGTGGTCACGTTGAAAAGCCAGACCTCTTCCCCGCGCAACGGGATCAGCTGGCCATAGGGCAGCAGATATGCCTTCAGCGCGTCGACGGCAGGCTTGCGCAAAAGCGGCGCATGCTCGCCAAGCCAAGGGAAGTCCGAATAGAGGGGGTCGCCCTCCGACACGCGGCGCATGACCGGTGGGTCCCAGTTCTCGAGGGGTGTTCCGTCAAGGGAGAAGAAGACCTCGTAGTAGGCCTCGTCGACCGGAAGCACCCATTCCTGGCCCTCGACAACCGCGAATTCGTAAATGGTCGTCATGGGCGGCGTTCCCAAGTTCAGTCCTGCTTCCGCTTCTGCGATCCCATCAAACGCTGGCCTGCCTTCAGAAGCATCAAAGCATATCATCTATGGATATTTTGTCGTGGCCGGGGGGCCCGGCTCGCCCGCGAGTTCGTTCGGCAGCGGCAAACTCGAGCACCGCAAATGTATCCTGCGGGCGAATATCTTGCGCTCCTTTTGCTCGTGCTCCTTGATGGCTGCCGCGAGACCCAATCCGTAAGGGCCAAGGAAGACACCGGTCCCCCAACCGGGATGCTCTTTTTCACGCGCATCATAGTTCGAGGCCTCGACCCGGGCCTGTTGGCATTCCGGCGATATCCATTTCGGGTCTTGCGTCGAAAGCGAGGCCCCATAATCCACCGGAGAGCTCACACATCCAGTTGCCACCGTGGCTAGCACCACCAACACCACAAGTTTCATCCCGGGTCTTCTCCGCGGCATTTTCGAGAGCACAGACCCTCCTTGCTACACGGGGAAGGCCGGCGCAAGGCGGTTGACCCGGCAGGCCATCCGGCCGATAGGTCCGCTAAAAACCTCGAGAACCCCATGACCACACAGCTCCACGATGAGACGACGGCCGAAGCTGAGCCCGTTTCCGATGCCGACGCCGCCTGGCAGGACGACATCCGCGCCGGCGTGCGCCATGTGCGCGACCTGGCCGTGCTGCCGCTGTCGCCGGGCGAACGCGCGGCGGCCCAGGAAGCAGCCTCCGGTCACAAGGTGCGCATCCCCAAATCCTATCTCGACCTGATCGACTGGGAAGACCCCGCCGATCCTATCCGGGCGCAGGTCATCCCGTCTCCCGACGAGCTGGTGACCGGCGAAGGCGAGCTCGACGACCCGATCGGCGACCACGCCTTCAGTCCGGTGCCCAGGCTGACGCATCGCCATGCCGACCGGGTGCTGCTGTTTCCCACCTATCAATGCGCGGTCTATTGCCGCTTCTGCTTCCGCAAGGAGTCCCTGACCTCGATCGGACGTGGCTATACGCGCGAAGCCCTGGAGCCGGCGCTCGCCTATATCGCTTCCCACCCCGAGATCCGCGAGGTGATCCTGACTGGCGGCGACCCGCTCTCGCTGCCCGACAAGGCGCTCAGCGAAATCCGCGCCCGCATCGAGGCGATCGCGCATGTGCGGCTGATGCGCATCCACACCCGCGTGCCGGTCGCGCTGCCTTCGCGCATCACGCCAGGGCTGATCACTGCCTTGCAAGGCCGGCTGATGATCACGGTCGTCACCCATTTCAACCATCCGCGCGAGATCACCGATGCGACCGAGGCGGCCTGCCGCGGCTTGCGGCAGGCGGGTTTCGTGCTGCTCAACCAGAGCGTCCTGCTCAAGGGCGTCAACGACACTGTCGAGGTGCAGGAAGAACTCTGCCGCGAGCTGATGTACCGCCTGGGGGTAAAGCCCTACTACCTCCACCATGGCGACCTCGCGCGCGGCATGGCGCACCGCCGCACCACGATCGCCGAAGGCCAGGCGCTGGTGGCCGCGCTGCGCGCGCGCCTGTCCGGCATCTGCAATCCCATCTACGTGCTCGACCTGCCCGACGGTGGCGGCAAGGTGCCGATCGGGCCGGGTTACGTGGAAGACCGCGACGGCGGCAACTGGCGCATTCGTGGGCAGGATGGAAAGGTGAGGGAATATACAGAAGTGGTGAGCCAGCTCTGAGTCCACATTCCCGGCGGCGTCCGTGCGATCAGGCGTTGTCGCGCCCCGGCATAAATGCATATTGTGAGCGGTTCGCGGTTGCGGAGCATGGGCGGTGGCAGCGGCAGGCAGCAGTCAAGGCGTTGTGTCCCAACGGCAATTCGTCGACACCGGGGTTCAGCACTGCGTGCTGGACACGGCAGGCCTGGCGCCTCGGCAAGCCCTTGCGTTGTGGCAGGAGAATATCGGCCTGCTCTACGACGTTCGCCTGCGCAACGCCGGCGATGACCGGTTTCATTTCCACGCCGATGCCTTTCACTTCGGCGAGATCGTTCTCACCTCGTATGGGTGCATCGCGCAAAGCTTCGACCGCTCGCGCGCCCGGATCAGCCGCGACGGCCTCGATCACATCACTGTGCAGGTCTGCCTGCGCGGAAGCCATGGACGGCGCGATGGCGCATCGGATGAAAAGGCCTCGTCGGGGGACCTGATCGTGGCCGACCTGGCACAGGCCCAGTCGACGGGTACGTCCGATTTCGACAGCCTCAACCTGACCATGCCGCGCCGCCTGCTGGCGCCATTCCTAAAGGCGCCGGACGAGCACAATATGCGCGTCATTTCCGGCAACGCGCCGTTGGCGGCGCTGTTGCGTGGGCATCTTGTGGGCCTCTACGGGGCCGCGCCCGCAATGAGCCGTCAGGACGCCGAGGCGGTGATCGGGCCGACGCTGGAACTCGCCGCCGCAGCCGTGAATTCGGCCGTGGCGGAGGAAAACGCCGCCTCGGTCCACCTGGCGCTGACCAGCGAGATCCGTCGCCACATCGACGCGCATATCCGCAGCCGGCACCTCACCGCCGAGGCCATCGCCGCCATGTTCGGCATTTCCATGCGCAAGCTCTATTACCTCTTCGAGCCTCATGGCGGTCTTTCCAGATATATCCAGGAGGAGAGGCTGCGCCGCTGCCGCGCCGAACTCGCCGATCCCGGCCGCCGGCACGAAAGCATTGCCGAGATCGCCGATCGCTATGGTTTCGGTCACCGCAAGAGCTTCGTGCGCGCCTTCCGCCGCTCTTTCGACATGACCCCGCGGGAGATGCGGGCACATGCCGCCCATGGGCGCAGCCAGTCCCTCGGCCATGGCGAGAACCGCACCATGTGGCACTGGATCCGCGAACTGCGATAGAGGCGGCGTGCCAGCCGAAAGGCAAATGAATCAATGGACAAGCGGTGTCCGATCAGCAGGCATGTGAAGAGCCTTCCCGTGCTTTCCGAGGCGATTTCCCCGATCGGTTGCACCAGCGGCCACATTCCCTGCGCCTCATGCCACATTTGCGCGGAGCCCTCACATAGGTCTTGAAATTCTGCCGCAGCCCGCGCGAAAAGCGGCCGAAGGCTCACACCACGTCGAGGGCACTGGAGGGGTTCATGGCACTGTCTAGAGCGGAGAGGCAGCAAACGGCGCCCGCCATCGGCGGCACCCCGTGAGGTTCTGAGCGGGGATCGAACGCAGGTGGCCGACCAGGACACCATCATAGTTCTGTCCACGGACGCGATCGCGGCCCGAGAGCGCGAAGCTGCCGTGCGCGAGTTCTATGGCCGCATCTGCATGCGGCTGGACCTTGCGCCGCTTGAACGCGGCGAGTTGCGGCTAAGCGCCTCCACCACCATCCTGCCAGGGGTGAGCGTGGCCCACGGGCAGGTCGCGCCCATGGCTTGGGAACGCACGCCCGCGCTCCAGCAGGACGCCAATGACGACCTGGTGGTGTCCTGGATCGCGGGCGGGTGGCGTTTCGATACGGCACGGCACGAGGCGGTTGAGACCTCGCCCGGTGCGCCCTGCATCATGCCGATGGACCGGAGCTGGCGAGCGAGGGCGCAGAACGGCGATTGGACGATCTGCGCGCGATTTGCCCGATCGACGCTCACTCCTCTCCTTCGCCATGTCGGCGATCTCAGGCCGGATGCCATCAATCCCGGCACGCCTGAAGCGCGGCTTCTGCTGGCCTATGTCGAGGCGGTGGCGGGTGGGGCGATCGGCCCCGGTCTGGCGCCGCTGGCCGCCCAGCACATTGCCGATCTGTTCGCCGCGGCGGTCGGCGCCAACCGCGAGGTTGACCAGGTGGTCGCCGGCCGCGGCGTTCGTACCGCCCGCATGAATGCCATCAAGCGTTATATCGAGGAGAACCTGCACCGAGCGCGCCTCTCGGCAGAGACGGCGGGCCGGGGGCTGGGGCTCAGCCCGCGCTACATCAGGCGCCTTTTCGCCGAAGAGGGGCAGGGGTTTTCCGACTATGTCATGCAAAGACGGCTGGAGCGGGTCCACCGGCAGCTCGCCAGCCCGCTTTTTTCAGCAAGGCCGATCGCCGACCTCGCTTTCGAGGCGGGGCTGGTCGAACCCTCGACCTTCTACCGGCAGTTCCGGTCCCGCTATGGCATGACCCCATCGGAGGTGCGCGCCGGCCGCGCGCCGTGAGACGCATGCGGCCGCTCACGCATGGCAAACCCGGTCACCTGTTCCGTCAGTGCCACTTGCCTGTGCCGCCAGTGCGATACGCCTTTATCCACGGTGCGGGCATGGTCGCGCCGGCGGACGCGGGTGCAACGGCATGCGCGGGAGCGGGGGCGAGCGGCCAGGCCTCCGTGACATCGGAAAGCTGGCCCTGGAGATAAAAATGCGTGCGGCGAGAAGCTTGATACTGGGCATTACGGTTTTCTGCGCAATTCTTCCGACCGAGGTCTTCGCGGCCTACAAATGCATGAATCCGGCAATCTGCAGGGCGGTCTGCGGCAGCGAAACATGCGGCAAGATCGCCGCGCGCGATCCCGACATGAAGGCGCTGGACCTGTCCAAAGGCGCGTCCGGGCAGATCGCCGCTTCCAGCAGCGGGTCTTCGTCCGGGACCAGCTCGAGAAAAACCTACACCTGTTCGAACCCGGCGATCTGCATCGCGGTCTGCGGCAAGAAGACCTGTCCGTAACCAGAACGGACTCGGCGTATCATCAGAGGCGCCGGCGCGCTGCGCCGGCGCCTTTCGTGCGTGCACGCGGTCGGCGTGCCGGAACGCGGCGGCATTCCCAGCCTGGTTCCTCTCGCTAATATTCGTGGGCGAGGACTTCAGTCCTGGCCGCCGAGCCCCTGATTTTTCTCCTTCAAAAGAATCTCATCGCGCCCGGGAATAAAGCGCGGGGCTGCAGGGTCTTCACTGTAGCGGGCCAATCTGACGGCCCGCGCCGAGGAAACGAAACAAGGACCTAGCCAAAATGACCAAGCTCGCTCTCAGCGTGGCTGCCATGATGCTTGCCTCGAGCGCTGCCTTCGCCGGCAGCGATCATGGCGCCAACAACGCCAACCAGCCGGTCGCTCCGGTCGACACCAATGCCACCGGCTCGATCGCCTACACCGCACGCCCCAATGGCGCCGACACCAAGATAAAGACGGGGCCGAGCCAGGGGTCGGTGCAGGACATCATCACCAGACACAACAACGACAGCCTCTGGGGTCGCTGAATTCATGGGGCCGGGCCGGCTCCCGACGGGTACCGGCCTCTCCTCGTCGTTCCTTCCAGGACTTTGGCCATTCGCGACTTTAGCCACCACCTCGAACAGGAGATCACCATGTTCACCATGACACGCCGCACAGTGCTTGGCACCGCCGCCGCTGCTGCTGCCTTCGGCCTTGCCGGCAAGCTTGAATTCATCCGTCCGGCCTTCGCGCAAGCTCCGGTGGAGCCCACCGTCGGCTTCTACGGATACAAAGTCGGCGATATCGAGATCACCGCCATCTATGACGGCATCTGGCGCAAGCCGCACGACCCGGCCTTCATCAAGGATGTCTCGGTCGAGGACACCAAGGCAGCACTCGCCAAAGCGGGGCTGACCACCGACTTCATGCCCATCCCGCTCACTGTCGTCGTGCTCAAGATGGGCGGCAAGCTGATCATGATGGATGCCGGCTCGGGCGTCGGCCAGTGGCAGGCCAATGCCACGCATCTGCCGGCCAACATGGCCGCGGCCGGCATCGACTACAACGCGATCGACACCGTCATGATCTCGCATTTCCACCCCGATCATGTCTGGGGCCTGATGGAAAAGGGCACCAACGCGCCGGTGTTCCCCAATGCCGAGCTCATCGTCAACGCCACCGAATACAAGTGGTGGACCGACCCAAGCCGGCTGGCCAAGCTGCCCGAGGGCCGCAAGCCGGCGGGCAAGCGCATCGCCGAGAACTTTCCGAAATGGAAGAACTGGAAGCTGGTCGAGGACGGCGCCGAGGTCACGCCCGGCATCCAGATCATCGCCGCGCCCGGCCACACACCAGGCCATTCTGTCTACCTGGCCAACTCCGGCAAGGAGCAGATCATGATCTCGGCCGACACTATGTATGTGCCGGCGCTGCTGGCGCCGCATCCGGAGTGGCAGGGCGCTTACGACCAGGACGGACCGACGGCAATCGCCACGCGCCACAAGATCATCGACCGGGTGATATCGGACAATATCCGCATTTCCGGGTCGCACTTCCCGTTCCCGGGCACCGGCACCTTCGTCAAGGACGGCAAGGCATACGGATTTACCCCGGTCCAGATCTGAGCACGAGCTTCCAACGCAAGCGAGAAAGACAATGAAACGATCCCTTTTGAGCAGAAATGCCCTGTCGGGCAGACATGCCCTGTTCGGCCTGCTCGGCGCCATTGCCGTGCTGACCGTGCTTCCCGTTGCGACAATCATGCCGGCCCATGCGGTCGACGACATCGAAGGCGCCGACGCGCCGGATCTCACCGCCATCAAGGCCAAGATCGATGCCAAGGACTATTCCGGCGCATTGGCCGAGCTGCGCGATCTGGCGCAGGACACGCAGCAGGCGGACGTCTACAACCTGCTCGGCTTCACCCTGCGCAAGACCGGCGACTACAAGACCGCGCTCACCTACTACACCAAGGCGCTGGAGCTGAAGCCCGACCACAGAGCCGCCCGCGAATATCTGGGCGAGCTCTATGTCGAGACCGGCGACATGGACAAGGCCAAGGAGCAGCTGGCCTCCCTGCAGCAGCTGTGCCCGGCCGGGTGCGACGAGCTTTCCGACCTGCGGCAGGCCATCGACACCAAGGTGACGAAGTAGGACCTTTTCTCTTCCCCACAAATGGGGAGAGCTGGCTCGGCGTAGCCGAGACGGAGCAGGGGCGTTGGCACCGAACTCGCCCCTTCGTCCACCACGGTTGGGCGCTCGTGGCTGGCGCGCTTTGCCGGAGCCGGCATCCTCTCCCTCGCGCCGGCTCCGGCCTTTTCAACATCAGGCGCTTGGCGCCTGCCCGTGCCAAAAAGATCGGAGGCTGACCATGACATTGACCGAACGCTCCGCGAAGCTGCAGGGTCTTGCCGCTAAATACCACCTCGGGGACGTGGGCCTGCTTGCCGGCCGCCTGCTTCTGTCTCTCATCTTTTTGCATGAGGGCGCCACGCTGGCCGCCCATTTCAATGCCGCCGCCAGGGCCATGGCAGCGCTTGGTGTCAACCTGCCGCTGTTTGTCGCCACCGTCGCGTTGCAACTGGGGGCAGGGCTCTCCCTCGCGTCAGGCCTGCTGACGCGGCTTGGCGCCATCGCGCTCGGCCTGTTCTGTTTGGCAACGGCCATGCTGTTCCACACCAATTTCGGCAGCCAGAACGAACTGCTGCATTTCGAAAAGGACCTGGCGATATCGGGCGGCATGTTCGTGCTGGCCGTTGCGGGCGCCGGCAGGGTCTCGCTGGACCGGCTGTTGGCGCTCCATCTGCGACAGCGCCAGCGCGGCGAGGACATGCCGGCCGCGTTGCCCACAGCGGAGACCCAATTGCCAGTGGACGTGAAGCAGCTGGTTTGAACGGCGCCGCCTTCGCATTCGCCCAGCGGAGCGCCGCGCCTATTTCCCGCGCTTTGCTGGAACCAGCCTTGACCCCCCGCATTGCTTTAGCAGGGGCTCAAGGAGCGCGGCGTGAAAGCATTGTTGGGACTGGTCTGCGGTTTCGTTATGACCCTTGCGGTGTTCGGTAGCGGTCTGGCCTTCGCCGTCTGGCTAATCACCGCGAACCCACCGCGCCAGGCACCGGCCACCGTCAGTATGGCGGAGCTTTGGACCAAAACGGCGCGGCCGGTGGACAGAAAGGCGCAGAATCTCGAGCGCCTGCCGGCCGAGCAGCCCGCGCCCGCCAATATCGAGCCCAAGCGCCAGGCCGGGGAGACCGACCCCACCGGCACCGGCGCCATCGCGCCCGCCACGGCCGAATTGCCGCAGCCGCATGTCGCCTGGTGCGCGAGCCGCTACCGCTCCTACCGGCCGCAGGACAACAGCTACATGTCCTATAGCGGGCAGCAGCGCCCCTGCATCTCGCCCTATCTCGACGCCGACCGTGCCGCGCCGCCCGCCGCCGAGGCCAGCTACGTCGAGGACAACGGCACTGGGCCGGGCGCCTATGCGGCCGCTGGCGATGATAACCATGTCGCCTCCTGCTTCAGCCGCTACCGCTCCTACCGCCCGGAAGACAACAGCTACCAGCCCTATTCCGGCGGGCCGAGGCGGCAATGCCAATAGCGGGCGCTGCGCTTTCCGGCTGCATTCCACGCAAAATTCCACTCCGGCAAGGGTTTCTACCACGCTGCCTACCACGCCCACACAAACACCACGCCCTTATCAAGCCGCCAACAGCGCAACAACGGACCGAGACGGTCGTGCGCTGAACGACCTGTCACTGCAAGATCCAGTGGGATCGCGGTTGGCCGGTTTCGCCTGAAACAACAAACACGGTCCCATGAGCGCGGGCGGGCGGCGCGTTGGGGCCAAATGTCAACTTCAAAAGATGGAAACCGAAATGAAGAAGATCGTATTGACCGTTGCCTCGTTGTTGTTCGCCTCCGGCATGGCTTTTGCCGGCAGCGACCACTTTGGCTCCGACTTCATCCCTGCCGCAAGCAGCTATCCAACCACACATGCGATGATGTCGGGCGGTGCCAAGACGGCTGTCCCGAGCGTCACAAACAGCATCGCTGACAGCGCAATGGGGGCAAACTCGAACTCCGACATGCCTGCACAGGGCTATGGTCAGGGCATCTGGGGACGCTGACAACAAAGCCGGCCGCCATGGCCGGCATCCAGGCGGCGGGCGGACCCGCCGCCTGGATCATTTCGCGCCATGACCGGCTCTGCCCGGCGCGCCTCGTACCATCCCAATCTCCAACGACCCAGCCCGGCGATCACGCAAATTCTTTGGATCGTTCGGAGGCGGGCGGCGTTCAGATGCTACCCAATGGAGGATTTGAGAAATGGGCGACGACCAACGGCATGGGAAAATCCAGGAGCGCGCCTATCGGATCTGGGAGCGCGAAGGCGGCGGCGACCCCGAGCAGCACTGGCACCGGGCCGAGGCAGAGATCGACAGGGAGCTGTCGATGGCGGCAGGCAACGCGCCGCCGCGCGAGATCGCCAGCACCGACGTGCTTACGGTCGAGGAATTGGCCATGCGCACCGGCATATCAGGCAAGCAGGCACAGGACCTGATCGACAGGCTGGGCAACGACCGCGCCGCGATCGAACAGGCAGCACTCGGGCTGAAGGGCAAGCGGCGGCGAAATCCCGGTCAGGAAGAGGCCAAATGATCTGCAAACTCAAGGACGGAAAATACCGGCTCTATTCGCGCAAGAAGGATGAGAAGACGGGCAAGCGACGGAACCTGGGGCTTTCGATAGCCGCGAGGCGGCGGAGAAGCATGAGCGCGAGGTGCAGTATTTCAAGCGCCATTGAGGAAATCGACTCGTTGGTCCTTTATTCTCGGCGTTGTCCCTGCCGTTCACAAAATCCGACCCACCAATTGTAGGCTGCATTGGATTTTGGAACACGAGGCAGATGCCAATCGTGATGCGAAGATGCGGCCCTTGCCCTCGCCACGAGGACAGATAGGGCATATAGTTGAAGATCGCCGGCTCGGACCTGACAAGCTGGCGATTGAGAGCGGAGACGTCGCTTTAACTACGGCGCGCTTCTAACTCGGGTTGTTTCACACGCTCTCATAATTGCCCGCCGCGGCCGGCCTCTGCTTTGCGCGATCCCGGTCGCTATTGCATCTATCACTGAAGGAGAACTGAGCTTTTCACTGGAGGAGAAGTCGTCATGCATTACCTTCCCAGACGTGAATTCATCGTTCAAGGCGGGGCAGCCCTCGCAGCGTTGGCGTCCTTTCAATCGCGGATTGCCTCTGCCTTTCCAAGCCGGGCCGGCGAGGAAGTCATCAAATGGTTGGATCAGCTGCCGCCGAACCCGGTTCCGGAAGTCATCAAAAATCAGCTGGTGTGGGAGGATCTCGATTCCTGGGTGACGCCCAACGACAAGTTCTTTTCAATCGCGCATTTCGACCGGCCGGTGATCGACGAAAGCACTTGGAAACTCGAAATCGGCGGCTCCGTTAAAAAGCCGACAACCCTGACGCTCGCCGACATCAAGGCTCGACCGCGCCAGGAAGTCACCTTCACGGTCGAATGTTCGGGCAATACCGGTCTGCCGTTTTTCAATGGCGGCATTGGCAATGCGCGCTGGGCGGGCACGCCGCTCGCGCCGATCCTCAAGGAGGCCGGAGTCCTCGACACTGGTATCGAGGTCGTCTTCTGGGGCACCGATAAAGGGGAAATCAAGCGGGCCGACGACGTCAAGTTCACGCAGAATTTTGCGCGCAGCATGTCACTTGCCGACGCCATGGATACCAAAAACATCCTTTGCTACGAGATGAATGGGTCCCCCTTGCCTTCTGACAACGGCTTCCCGCTGCGGCTGATTGCGCCGGGATGGTACGGGATCGCGAACGTCAAATGGATCAAGCGCATAGACGTGAACGATCAGCGCTTCGAGAACCGGTTCATGGGACGCGATTATGTCACGCTGCGCGAGGAAAACCACAACGGCGAGACAGTATGGGTGGAAACTTCGGTCGGGCGGGCGAGGCTGAAATCGGCACCGGCCCGGGTCACTCATATCGGCGATGACTACCGGATCGTCGGGGCCGCCTGGGGCGCACCGGTCGACCGGGTCGAGGTGAAGATCGATGACGGGCCATGGATGCCGGCGGCCATCGACGAAACCGACAAGGCGGACTTTGCCTGGAAACTATGGTCCGTCGACTGGCCCAAGCCTTCCGCCGGAGAGCACGCCGTCACCTCGCGCGCGGTTGATACGGGAGGGCAGGTCCAACCCGCAATGGACGATCCCATCATTGCCAAGAAGCATACCTATTGGGAAAGCAACGGTCAGGTGACGCGACGTATCAACATTCACTGACTGGCGGGCAGTCGTATCAAAGTGTCTGAGAGCGATGTGCCCCCATGTCTTTGGCATGGGGTCACCCACATCCGACCAGGCGCCGGCCTGAAGCTGGCCAGAGACGATGCGATGACGACTCCATCGCAGCGCCAAGAGCGGTGTTTAGTGACCTGCGCGGACGCGGAGAAAACTTGAACGGCTGGCGTTCCTCGCCCTTCGCCGAGCCCGGTGGCCGTCACCGAGCTCGACTCATGCGCGACGAGGACGGCGCCACGCCGTGACCCAATGGACCAAGGACCAGCTGAAAGGAGTGCCGGAGCACCGCGACTGAAGGGCCCGACCGTGGCCCTTTTCGAAAGGAGAGTGAGATGATCCGAAAGTGCCCGGACAAGGGCAATTCGCCGTGCCTGAGGGTGGTAGTGCTTAGTGACTTCGGCCAACCGAGAGTCTAGGCTGGCATCGGTTCTGTCAGCGCGAAGACCGTCACATGCCCCGCTTTCTTGCCGTCTACACCATGAAGCCTGAAGACCTTGCCCGCTTTCGCAGCCTGCCCAAGCCCGAGCAAGATGCGATTGATAGCGTCGGCCTACAGCAGTGGACGGACTGGGAGGAGAGAAATGCGGCATCTTTCCCCGATCGCGGCGGCATGGTCGGGAGGACGACGCGCGTTACCAAGGATGGGGTCGCAGACGCCGTGAACCCTTTCTGCGGCTACATTGTCGTCGAGGCCGATACAATCGATGCCGCCGCCCGCCTGTTCGAAAGCCATCCGCATTTCACCGTCTTCCCGGGAGACGGCGTGGACATCATGCCTTTCGTCACTGACCCTCAATGACTTGAAACTCCGGCTGTCGCTTTCTGATGTCAAAGGCTGTCTGTCAGCTCTCGGGGAACTTTTCCCCCGCGGAACCGATCCTGGCGGTTCGCGTCAGATTCAGGTTGAGAGCACGCTGACTTCCTGAAGTCTCCAAAACGTTTCCGGCCCCTTTGAGTTCTCGGGGAGGGATCGTTGGGGCGGCGCTGATCAAGCCGGTCGCGCCTCTTCGACGTTGCGCGCGCTCCAATGGCGCCAGATGACGGGAATGGTCAGAACCAGGCCGAGTAGGGACGAATAGAGTTCGGGCGCCACCAGAAGCAGGGCGGCCAAGACCAGCAACACGTTTTCCCATGGCCGGGTGCGCACGAGCAGGTAGCGCGAGAGGGCGGCCCCCAGGCAGGTGATGCCGAGCACGCAGCCAAAGAAAGCCAGGAAGAAGTTCGGCCAGGTGAAATCTTTCGTCACCAGCAGAAGCGACGGCGAGAAGACAAAGACAAAGGGCACCAGCGCCTTGCCGAGCCCGAGCCGAAAGGCAGTGTTGCCGGTCTTGAATGGATCAGCTCCCGCCATGCCGGCGGCAGCGTAGGCAGCCAGCGCAACCGGCGGCGTGATGTCAGCCAGCAGGCCATAATAGAAGACGAAGAAGTGGGCGACGATCGGCTCGGTGCCGAGCATCACCAGTGCCGGCGCGGCAATCGTCACCATGATGATGTAGTTCGCTGTCGTCGGGATGCCGCAACCCATCAGGATGCAGACCACGCCGGTCATGATCAGCGTGAACAAAAGGGTCAGCCCGTGCGTCGAGAAGATCGCTTCGGGGATAAAGGTGCCGAACAGCAGCGACAGATGGCCTGCCGTCGAAGTGACGATGTAGGACAGCTTGAAGCCGACGCCGGTCAGGGTGACAACGCCGACGACGATGCCGACCGTGGCGGCGGCAGCGCCGACGGCGAGCGCATACTTGGCGCCGTCGCGCAGGCACACCACGATGTCGGCGACAGACATGCGCCGGCGCGGGTTAAACAGGCCGACCAGGATGCACAGGGTAATGCCCCAGAAGGCAGCCATGTAGGGCGTATAACCCGCAAGAAGCACGCCGATCAGGACGACGAGAGGGATGATGGTCGGCCAGTCCCGTTTCAATGCCTCGACCACGTCGGGCATCTCGTCCGGCCGCAGGCCGCGCAAGCCGGTGCGCTTGGCCTCGAAATGCACCTGCATGAACACGCCGAAGAAGTGCATGAAGGCCGGCACTATCGCTGCCAGGATGATGGTCGTGTAGGGCAGTTCGAGGAACTCGATCATCAGGAAGGCGGCGGCTCCCATGATCGGCGGCGTCACCTGCCCGCCGGTGGAGGAAGCCGCCTCCACCGCGGCGGCGAAATGCTTCTTGTAGCCGAGCCGGATCATCGCCGGGATGGTCAGCGAGCCGACGGTGACGGTGTTGGCGACCGACGAGCCAGAGATCATGCCGAACAGGGCCGAGCCGAAGATCGATACCTTGGCCGGACCGCCGGCGTAGCGGCCGGCGACCCATGCCGCGCAGTCGAGAAAGAGCTGGCCGAGACCGATGCGGGTGGCGAAGACGCCAAACAGGACGAAGTGGAAAACGTAGGTGGCGACAACGCCGAGCGCGATGCCGTAGATGCCTTGCGTCGTCAGGTAGAGGTGGTCGACGAGCTGGGAGACGGACGCGCCGGGATGCACCAGGATGCTCGGCATATAGGGGCCGAACAGCGCATAAGCCATGAAGAGGATGGCGATGATGGGCAGCGGGATGCCGACGGACCGGCGCGTCGCTTCCAGCAGGAGCAAAATGAGGGTCAGCCCGAGCACCACGTCCGTCGTCGTGGGGTTGCCGACGCGGAAGGCAAGATCGTCGAGCGGGATCATCGGCACGTGCAGGACCGCTACCACCGCGGCAAGCGCCAGCAGCCAGTCGAAAACCGGTATGCCGAGGGGCCGCAGAAAGCTGGATTGGGCGGGCTGGTCGTAGCCCTTCTTCACCAGAGGGAAGACGAGGAAGATCAGCGACAGCACCATCGACAGGTGGATGCCCCGGTGCAGCATCTCCTGCAGCAAGCCGAATCCAGCCGTGTAATAGTGAAACAGCGACAAGGCCACCAGGAGGAAGCCGACCAGCCAGCCGGCGGCCCGGGTCAGCGGCCGGAACCGGATCTCGGAGTCGAATTTCTCCTCCAGTTCGCGAGCCTTTTCCTCGTCGAACTCCATGCCGGAAAGCCTGATTTTGTCGTCGTCGCTCATAGTCGGTTCCGTATCCTGAATCCCCAGACAAACGAGGCGGAAAGCACGCCTTCCGCCTCGTTGTCGCCAGTCTGTTGATGGCCTCTTATTTCAGGGCGCCGACTTCCTTGTAGAATTTCTCCGCGCCCGGATGGAACGGAATGCCGGCGCTGGTGACCGCGTTCTGGAGCGTGATCAGCTTGCCCTTGGCATGACCAGCCTGCAGCGCCTTCTGGGTCTCGTCGCTGTAGAGCGACTTGACGATCTTGTAGATGAGGTCATCGGTCTGCTTGGCGTTGGTCACCCATTGCGCGGCGACCGAAATGGTCTTGGTCTCGCCGACATTCTTGTAGGTGCCCGCGGGCACGATGTCGGTCGAGAAGAACTTCTGTTCGGACAGGAGCTTGTCGGCCTCGGGGCCGGTGATCGGCACCAGCGTGATGTTGTTGGTGCTGGCAAGCTCGACGATGGCACCGGTCGGATAGCCGCCAACGAAGAAATAGGCGTCCATGGCGCCGTCTTGCAGGCGCTCGCCGGCCGGGCCGGGCTTGAGATATTCGGGCTTTACGTCCTTCTCCGTTAGACCGTAGGCGCCGAGCACCAGGCGCGCATCAACGATGGTGCCGGAACCCGGCTCGTCGAGGGAGACGCGCTTGCCCTTCAGATCCGCCACCGTCTTGATGCCGGCGTCGGCGCGCGCGACCAGATGGATGGTTTCAGGATAGAGCGTCGCAATGAGGCGCAGATCCTCTACCTTGGGCTTGCCCTCGTAGAGGCCGGTGCCCGAATGCGCCCAGTAGGCGACATCGGATTGCGTGAAGCCCGATTCGGAAGCGCCCGACTGGATGGCGCTGATGTTGGCCACCGAACCGTTGGAGGACGTGGCGCTGGCAACCAGGCCCTCGACGCCGGCCGGCCCCGTCGCCGAGATCGCGTTGGCGATCAGCCCGCCCACCGGATAGTAGGTGCCGGACGTGCCGCCGGTGCCGATACGGAAAAAAGCCTGCTGCGCGCGCGCCGGCGAAAACCCTGCCGCGGCCAGCGCCAAAGTGCCCGCGCCGACGGAAAAGACGCGACGGTTGATCGAAACAGTCATACTACCTCCCGGTCAAAGATCGGCAGGATGTTGCATCAACCCAAGGATTGTCAACCTGCGCGCGCCTTTCGGAGGGGATCGGTCGTCGCTGGCGGTGGCTCCCCCGCTGTTGCCGTCATGGCGCATTTTGAGATCTAGCTTGTCGATTGAACGGCGGTAATCCGCTTGCTGACGCGGCGCTATCAACACATTCCGCGTGTTGTCAGCCGGCATCCGCAACTGGCGGTTAGCCGACCCTCCAATTTCTGGCGGCTTCCAAGGTGCCAGCCGTCTTTATTAACCATTTGTTAACCATTCGGCCGGCACCCTTTAACCATTGAGTAAGGATTCGCCAGCCGTGACCTTTGCCGCTCCCCTGGAGACCAAATCCATTCGCTTTCGCGCCCGTTCGTTCGTCGCTTTCACGCTGACGCCGGAGGCGCCGATCGGTGCTTGGTTGGAGGGGCTGGATCATTGGATCGGCAATTCGCCGGGCTATTTCTCAGGGCGGCCGGTGGTGCTCGATCTCAATGCGCTGAAGCCTGCGGCCGACGAGATCGCGGCGCTGGTCGCTTCGCTCGGCACGCGTGGCATCCGGGTCTATGCCATCGAGCTCGAAGGGGCCTCGCTCGGGCCCGAACTGCCGCCGCTGCTGGCCGGCGCCAAGGAGGCCACTTCAGATGGCCTGCTGGCGCAGCCCGGCCGCAACGGCAAGGCAGGCCTGGCGGAAGAGGCCGGCAAGACGGAAGCGGTGTCTTCGGAACGCGGCAAGGAAACGGGCAAGCCCGACGAGGGCAGGGCCGAGGCTGGAAGGGTCAAGGCGGCCAAGGCGGCCAAGACAGAACAGCAAGCCGGCGCGGCGGAGCCGGCCCTGGCCGGAACGCTGATGGTCAAGTCGCCCCTTCGCTCGGGCCAGTCGATCTTTCATCCGCATGGCGATGTCATCGTGCTTGGATCGGTCGCTTCCGGTTCCGAGATCATTGCGGCGGGCTCGATCCATGTCTACGGCACGCTGCGCGGCCGCGCCATTGCGGGCTCGGAAGGCAATATTTCGGCGCGCATCTTCTGCCGCAGGAACGAGGCCGAACTGCTCGCCATCGACGGCTGGTACACCACGGCGGAGGACATGGAAGGCGCCTCGCGCGGCAAGCCGGTGCAGGCCTTCCTCGAAGACGGCGTGCTGCGCGTCGTGCCACTGAACTAGGGCGCCGGGATGAAAACGCCGGACCAGTTCTTGTTTTGCGCGACCGCGAACAGGACGTTCAGGTCCGCAAGGTTGGGACCGGTTTCGCGTGGGATGATGGCAGGTTCCAACAATAGCCGTGCGATGCACGGAGCAATAACAAACGACAACATCAGGCGACGGAGGCTTTTTTCATGGGCAAGGTAGTGGTGGTCACCTCAGGCAAGGGAGGTGTCGGCAAGACGACCTCGACGGCCGCATTGGGGGCCGCGGTCGCCAGGACCGGCAAGAAAGTGGCGCTGGTCGATTTCGACGTCGGCCTGCGCAATCTCGACCTGATCATGGGCGCCGAACGGCGCGTGGTGTTCGACCTCGTCAATGTCATCCAGGGCACGGCCAAGCTGTCGCAGGCGCTGATCCGCGACAAGCGCGTCGATACGCTGTTCCTGCTGCCGGCCTCGCAGACGCGCGACAAGGACGCGCTGACCGAAGAAGGCGTCGGCGAGGTGATCGAGAAGCTGCGCTCGGTGTTCGACTATGTGTTCTGCGATAGCCCGGCCGGCATCGAACGCGGCGCGCAGCTCGCCATGCGCTTCGCCGACGAGGCGGTCATCGTCACCAATCCGGAAGTGTCGTCGGTGCGCGATTCCGACCGTATCATCGGCCTGCTCGACGCCCGCACCATGCGCGCCGAACAGGGCGAGCAAATCGCCAAGCACGTGCTGGTGACGCGTTACGATGCCGGCCGCGCGGCTCGCGGCGAGATGCTGTCCATCGACGACGTGCTGGAAATTCTGTCGGTGCCGCTCCTTGGCATCATCCCGGAGAGCCAGGATGTGCTCAGGGCCTCCAATCTCGGTTCGCCGGTGACGCTGAGCGATCCGCTGAACGCCGCCGCCAAAGCCTATATCGAAGCGGCGCGGCGGCTGGAAGGCGAAGACCTGCCGGTCGTGGTTCCCTTCGAGCGCAAGGGCTTCCTCGACAGGCTGCTCGGAAGGAGGGCGGCATGAACATTCTCGACCTCTTCAAGCGGCGCTCCAGCGCGCCCGTGGCGCGTGAGCGGCTGCAGGTGCTGCTCGCCTACGAACGGCGCAGCCGTGGCCAGCCCGATCTCGTCTCCGTGCTGCGCGAGGAGATCATGGCCGTCATCGCCAAGCACGTGCAGATCGACCAGGACTATCTGCAAATCTCAATGGACCGCGGCGAGACCATGTCGACGCTGGAAATCGACATCCAGATCCCCAACAAAAGCGCCGTGCCGCTGGCCATGGCGGGCTGACTTTTACCCTCCCCTTGTGGGGAGGGTCGCTGCAAGCAGCGAGCGGAGTTGGCGCGGCGCTACAGGACGAGCATCCTCCAGCGCCAGCGCCCTCAGTCCTACCTTCCACGAGGGAAGGAGGAGCCAGGATTTCCCGCATTCAGATTCCACCAGAAATCGGGTGCGTCAATTCTGCAAAAAGACGGCCGTGGCATTGGTTGCCCGCCGCATTGCAACCCCAAATGTCCAACTTTACGCTCCCCCTAATGGGGGGCTTCCCCTGCGCAATCAGTGGATGTAAGCATACATATTAGCCAATTATTGAATACTGAATTGGGTATGCGTAAAGGGCATTCGTTATGAATTTCAAGGGTCTGATCAAGCGTGCCGAAGACGTAGATGATGCACTCCAGGAGCTGCAGGCCGATCTGGCGGACGCTCTGGATGCCAGCCTCGATACCGAATACGACGCGCCGCCGGACAGCGGCTTTATCCCAGATTCCGCGCCAGGAGCCGAGGCCTCGGCACCCGAGGCCAATGCGGATGGTGCGGATAATCCGGACGGCGCGGGCAACGCCGACGCCACTGAAACCGCGCCACGACTGACGCCCCATACCCAGACCCGGATGGCGGCATTGAGTGCCTTCGAAGGGATGTTCCACGACGCCAGGAACTATATGGACGAGATCAACGGCAAATTGTCGGAGATCGCGACCTCACACCATTTGACGCGCGAATTCCTCAACATCCTCCACACCGATATTATTCGCGCCAACGAGCTGGAGCTCGCAAATGGCGACCTGATCGCGGAACAAAGAACGCTGTCGGAAAAGCTGCACGACACGGCAAGAAAGCTGCGCGAGCGTGAAAGCGCCTGCGAATTGCTGCAACAGCGCGAGACAAGCCTGGTCCAGGACAGGGAGGCGCTTCGCGCAGCGCTCGCAGCGGCCAGGCTGGAACTTGCCGAGACGGCCAATGCGAGCGCAAAACGCGACGCGGAGTTCGGCGACATCGCCAAGCGGCTGACGGCCAGGGCGGTCGAGGCCAACAGGCGCCTGCGCGAGAGCAAGATGCTGCGGGAAAAACATGTCAGCCTGTCGATCGAGCTCGACAAGGCGCTGAAGCGGGAAACCCAGACGCGGCACAGGCTCGACGAGCTCTCGACGATCCATGCCAGCGAAGCAGCGCGGCTTGCCGAACTGCTGACCGCGCTCGGCAAGAGCGAGAAGGAGGAGATGCGGCTCCAGAAGTCACTCGAGACCGCGCAGGCGAAGCTGTCGGAAATGACCGAAGCGGCCAGCATGATGGAAGGCGACAGGCAAGCTGAACTGGCCCGCAGCCAGACGGAAATGCGCGGATTGCGTTCCGAGATCCAGGACCTGCAATCACGGCTGGAGCGGGCCTCGCACGAGAACAGCGAGGCCACAGCCGAGATCGCCAGGCTCAAGACCGACTTGAACGACACGCTGGCCGAAAAGAAAATCGCCGATCAAAGGTTGTCCTCGCTCACCGACGAGAACGAAAACGACAAGACGAGCCTTTCGAAAGCGAACGCCAATCTTTCGCAGCTTGCGCTGCAACAAGCATCGGAACAGATACAGCTGGATGTCCAGAGGCAGGAATGCGAGGACCTCAAAGCTGAAATCGCGTCGCTCAATGCGCGGATCAAGGAATTGCTGCCTTACGAGCGGCTTCACAAGGCCACCAACGGCAGATCGCGCGAGGCCGACGTGGTCGACATCGCCGCCGTTGTGGCGGAGAAAGCCCGTGGAACGGGCAGGCGGCGCATCCGCAGGAACCTCCGCGCCACGCCGTAGCTCATTTCGCCGGCATGGCCGCAGGTCCCGCTGCGGGGCAGCGTTCCGCGCCCGCTGCCTCAACGCGATCGCACGCCGCCGCCGCGGCGCAAATCGCTGAACTGAGCGAGCGGAAGGCTGTCTTGGCCGTCAAGACGGCGCCAAGCCATCTGCTCGGCTGCGAAGCGTTAGCCGCAGCAAGGTTGGGGTCCGGCCGAAGGTCCGCAGCAGGCCTTGGCTTTCCTCTCCTCCTCCAGCCAGCGGTCGCGCGGCTTGCAGCTTGCCGGCCGCGGCGAAAGCTCGACATGCACCGCATCACCCGCGAGCCGGGGGAGCGCGGCGCGGTAGAGCTGCATCGGGCGCACGCCGTCGCTGACTTCGAAAGTGAGCTTGGCGGAATGGTCGAGCCCGACATGCTCTGTCACCTTGCGGATGATCGCCGAGAATTTCCCGGCCGGCATATGCGTGCGGTCCTCCTCGACGTCCCAGAGCTGCACGAAGATCTCGGCCCAGGATTCCGGGTTTGCACCGCAGTCCAGCGCAGCGAACTGGCCGGCTTTCACTTCGGTGACGTGGTAGCCAGGCCGCACCGGCCGGCCGTCGTACAAGAACACCAGCGGCCGGTCCTTGTAGCCCGCCAGAAACTCCAGCAGGCCAGCGATGGTGATGTCGTCGGGATCAACGACGTCAGCGGGTTCAAATTCCCGATTGTCAGAAACGAGCATGTGCGGTAATCCTTGTTTCAACGTTTTTAGGATTGTTGAAATATGGATGAACGTCAAGCCCTTTCCGCCTTTGCGGCTCTTTCGCAAGAAACGCGCCTGCGCATCCTGCGGCATCTGGTGATTGCCGGTCCCGACGGGATTGCCGCCGGCGCCATCGCCGAAAAAGTCGAGGTCTCGGCCTCGAATGTGAGCTTCCACCTGAAGGAGCTCGAGCGGGCAGGGCTGGTCAGCGTGCGGCGCGATTCGCGCTCCATGGTCTATAGCGCCGAATATGACGCGTTGAGCGGCCTCATCCGTTTCCTGATGGAGGATTGCTGCTCCGGCCGGCTGGAGATCCGCGCTTCGGCGTTGGCTCCAGACTGCTGCGCCGCCGATGTGAAGGGACCGGTTCAGTGATCGTCGCGCCGACAGCCCGGGCGATCGTCCCGACCGCGCCGCGTCAGCAATCCGAAATCCAACCTCTTGCCGTCGAGGCCAAGCCATGACCGCTACGATCTACCACAATCCCGACTGCGGCACCTCGCGCAACACGCTTGCCATGATCCAGGCGAGCGGCGAGAAGCCTGACATCATCGAGTATCTGAAACATCCGCCCAGCCGGGACCGCTTGCGCCAGCTGGTCGCCGCCATGGGAATTCCGGCGCGCGCCCTGCTGCGCGAAAAGGGTACGCCCTATGCCGAACTCGGCCTGGGTGACGCCAAATGGACCGATGAACAGCTGATCGATGCCATGCTAAGGCATCCGATCCTGATCAACCGGCCGATCGTCGAGACGCCCAAGGGGACGCGGTTGTGCCGTCCGTCCGAGCTCGTGCTCGATCTGCTCGATCATCCGGTGGCCCGCTTCACCAAGGAAGATGGCGAGGTAGTGATCCATGACCGTGGCATCAAGTGATCGAAGCCTTTCCGATCTCGAATTCCCGGAGCGCTCGCCGCTGACCGCCATTGCCGCCCTCGGCGTCACCCAGATCATCGGCTACGGCACGCTGTACTACAGTTTCAGCATTCTCGCCGCCGATATGGCCAGGGATCTGGACTGGCCGACCGAATGGATTTTCGGCGCGCTCTCGGCGGCTCTGCTGGTTGGCGGCCTGACGGCGCCCTGGCTCGGAAACTGGATCGACCGCTTCGGCGCCGGCAAGATCATGACCGTCGGCTCGATCCTTGCCGCGGCTGCGCTCGCCGCCTGTGCCTACGCGCCGGCGGCCGGGGCCTTCGTGGCGGCGCTGATCGTGCTGGAAGTGGCATCGAACCTGGTCCAGTACGGCGCCGCTTTCGCGCTGCTTGTGCAGATAAGGCCGCGTGCAGCGCAACGCAGCATCACCTATCTCACCCTCATCGCCGGCTTCGCATCGACCGTGTTCTGGCCGATCACCTCGGCCCTGCACGCGCAGATGTCATGGCGAACGTCTATCTCGTCTTCGCGGGGCTGAACCTGCTCGTCTGCCTGCCGCTGCACGCCTGGCTCTCGCACGGGCTGGCCAAGAGCAGGCGCTCGGCGACCGAGCCGCCACGGCATGTCCAGGGATCGCTTCCGGCCTCGGCGCGGCCGCTCGGCTTCGCGTTGATGGTCATCGCCTTCTCGCTGCAGAACCTGCTTGGCGCCGCTGTCCTGGTGCATATGGTGCCGCTGCTTTCCGGACTTGGCCTCGGGGCGACCGCTGCCGTCGTCGGAACGCTGTTCGGGCCGTCACAAGTGTTGAGCCGCTTCATCAACATGATCTTCGGCATCAACCTGCCGCCATTGACGCTGGCCATCATCTCGGCCGGCCTGATGACGAGCGGGGTCGTCGTGCTGAACTGCACGGCGCCTTCCGTTGCAGGCGCGATGGTTTTCGCCGTCGTCTTCGGCATGGGCAACGGGCTTTTCAGCATCGTCATCGGCGCCCTGCCGCTGACATTGTTCGGCAGTGCGGACTATGGCCGTCTGCAGGGGCGCGTCACATCGGCCCGGCTGCTCGTTTCGGCCGTCGCGCCCTTTGCGCTGGCCTTTGCCATCGTCAATGTCGGCATTGCCTGGTCGCTGGGGGCCATGGCGTTTCTGGGCGGCACCGCGCTGCTGGTCCTGACAGCGATCACGAGACTGCCGAACGTGCGCAACGGCCGCGTCTGAGGGCGGCCGGCTCGTCCGGCCCTTTCTTGCCCCATCGAGATGCCGGCCCTGCCTCACGACGAGCGGGCCGGTTCGCCCTATCTCCCATGACGCAGCGTTTGCCTGATGGCGTACGGAGGACGGGATCAAGTGACATCGACGCCGGTTGTCGGTCGCGAAGCGGCGCCTTTGCCTGTGATGGCGCTGTTGGGGGCCATGGTGTCGATCCAGATCGGCGCCACTTTCGCCAAGAGCCTGTTTCCGGTGATCGGCGCGCAGGGCACGACGACGCTGAGGCTGGTCGTCGGCGCGCTGATGCTGATCGCCGTGCTACGGCCCTGGCAGATGCGGCCTTCGCGCGCCACCGTGCCGTGGCTGGTCGCTTATGGGGTAACGCTGTGCGCGCTCAACCTCCTGTTCTACGCCGCGCTCGCCACGATTCCGCTCGGCGTTGCGGTGGCGCTGGAGTTTTCGGGACCGCTGCTGGTGGCGACGCTGACCTCGCGGCGGGCGGGCGACTTTGCCTGGATCGCGTTGGCGGTCGCCGGCATCGTGCTGTTGTCGCCCTTCATCCGTTCGTTCCAGCCGCTCGATCCGACTGGGGTGATGCTGGCGCTGGCGGCTGGCGGTTTCTGGGCGCTCTACATCGTGCTGGCGCAGAAGGCGGGCGCCGAGCTCGGCACCCGCACCACCGCCTACGGCATGGCGATCGCCGCCGTGCTGGTGCTTCCTTTCGGCGTGGCGCAGGCGGGAGCTGGCCTGCTCGCGCCGTCGATCCTGGTCAGTGCCTTGCTCGTCGGCCTGTTCTCGAGCGCGCTGCCGTTCTTTCTGGAGATGGTGGCGCTGACCCGGATGCCGGCCCGCATCTACGGCACGCTGACCTGCCTGGAGCCAGGATTGGGCGCGCTGGCCGGCTTCCTGTTCCTGCATGAGAGCCTGACCGCGCCGCAACTGGCTGGCATCGCCGCCGTCATCGTCGCGGCCGCCGGCACCGCGCTGACGTCGAAGCCGCCGGTGCCGTCGCCGGAGTAGGGGCGGGTCAACGTGCAGGTTCGTGCTGCAAAGCCGGTTTCGTCACCGTCGTTCAGAACTTCACGCTCAGATCCACCTTGGCGCCCTGGTCGACCGTGCCACTGCCGAACTGGCCGGTATAGGACAGGCCGAGCGTCGCATTGGCCGACATGTTGAGATCGAGGCCGGCCTCGATCACCGCGGCATCCCTGGCGATCGGCACGCCGGCGATGGTGAATTGATCGCCGCCGGCGAAGGCGAAGACCGAGGTCGGCGTGACATCGCCGAAGGCGTGACGCCAGCCGAGCATGCCGCGAGCGGTGGCATCGATGCCGCCAAGCGCGAAGTCGGTCGCGCCGCGAAGGCCGAGCGTGGTGAAGGTGGCGTCGTTGTTTGTGCTGGCGCTGGTCAGCGCCGCGGCACCACCGGTTTCGGTGAAGCCGTCGGTGTGCACGCTGACGTAGGCGAGGTTGGCGAAGGGTTCGAACTTGAAGCCACCGGCATCAGCCTTGTAAGCGAATTCGCCGAACGCTTGCGCGGTGCCGGCATCGTAGTCGGCTGATAGTTGATCGGCAAAGCCGTTGAAAGCAACCGAGCGTCTGGTCGAGATGCTGCTCCAGCTATAAGCCGCTCCGCTGCGGAAGGCGATGGCGCCCCAGTTGGTGCCGCCATAGAGACCGAGATGATAGCTGTCGCTCTTGCCCGATGAATCGCGGTCGTCGGCATCGAAGGAGGAATGGCCGTAGCCGCCGATGAGGCCGACACGCCAGCCGCCGACCAAAGTGTCGGCGCCGGCCAACAGGCCGCCGGTCGAGCGGTCGAAGGCGGCGGCATTGCCGTCGCTGTCGGTGTTGCTCCACGAACCGAACACCTGGCCCCAGACAGCGAAGCGGTCGGTATCGGCCGCCACCATTTCCGGCCCACCCTCGCCATAGGCCATGACCGGCAGCGCCGCCGCGCCGCCATCGCCAAAGGCAGCAGCAATGCGATTGCTGGCGGCGTCGCGGACGAAGCGGCTGTCTTCAAGCAGCATGCCCTTGGCCGAGGCATGGATTTCCCCGGAAAGCTGGTCGAAGGCGTCCTGGGCGGCTGCTTCGCTCGGCAAAGCAAATATCGCATCGAACAGCGGATTGCCGCTGCCAAGACTTTCGGCACCACCGCCGGTGGCGATCTGGTTTGGCGTCAGGCCGACCTCGGCGAAGGATTTTGCCTGCGTCGCGTCGAGATAGACATGCGTCGGGTCGTAACTCGCGAAAAGGCCGGTGAACGGGCCTAGGCCGCTGAGCGTGTAGGTGCCGGTGACGCCCATGTCTGCCTGCAGCACGGTGTAATGCGTGCCCGCCACGTAAGGTGCTGCGTCGGTCTTGATCACGTCGAGGACCGCACCGGCGGCGATCGTCGCCGTGCCCGTCGCGTGGATGAGATCGGACTGGCCGGTCGAGGTCAGCTCGACCTGATAGATCGAGCCCGCCGCCTGGTCGAGATTGCCCGCGACGTTGAGCGTGCCGATCGAATTGCCGGGTGCGATGATGCCGCCCGACCGCGCCATGACACCGCCCACCGTGCCGTTGCCGCCCAGCGTGCCACCGAAGATCGTCACCAGCGAATTGGCCAGCGAACCATTTACGGCCAGCCGCCCGCCATCCACATTGGTGGCACCGGTGAAGCCGCTCGAATCGGCGGTAAGGTTCGTCGCGCCGGCGATCTGGTTGATCGTGCCTGCGCCACCGATCGCCGACGCGAAGGCGTAGTTCGTATCGGTGTGGTTGAAGTTGATCGCACCCGCGCCCGGCCCGAACTGGACGCTCGCCGCATTGAGCGTGCCCGCGGCCGCCGCTGGCGATCCGCTCGCCGCACCGATGTTGAGCGTGCCGACGGAGCCCGCCATGGCGGCGATGTTGACCACGCCGCCGCTCGACACCGCGCCGCCATTGGCAATCGTCAGCGTGCCTGTTCCACTAACGCCGACATCGAGATCTCCGCTGCTGGCCCATGTCGAGCCGGCGCCGTCGACCGCTACCGTGCCGACCGAACCTGCGGCGTAGCCAACCAAGCCCAAGCCATTGCTGACCACGCCGCCTTTCGAAACCGTCACCGTGCCCGTGCCAAAGCCTCCGACATAGAGGTCCCCGCTGTTCGTCCACTTCGATCCCGCGCCGTCAACCGCCGCCATGCCGGTCGAACCGGCAACGTAGCCGATATAGCCCCAGCCATTGCTGACCGTGCCGCTGTTCGAGATCGTCAGAGTACCCGTGCCGAAACCGCCTACGAACAGGTCCGAGCTGTTGTTCCAGGCCGACCCCCCACCGTCGACCGTCACCGTGCCGGTCGAGCCAGAGAATGCGCCCACATAGCCTGTGGTATCGCTAACCTTGCCGCCGTTCGAGATATTCAGCGTGCCGGTACCCTGATCGCCGACGAACAGGTTGGAACTGTTTGTCCAGGTCGATCCCCCGCCGTCGACGGTCACTGTGCCGGCGGAACCCGAACCGAAACCAACGAAGCCCAGGCCACTGTTGACCGCGCCGCCGTTGAGGATGTTCAGTTCGCCCGTGCCGGCGAAACCGACGAAAAGGGCTACGCTGGCCCAGGTCGAGCCTGCACCCTCGACCGTCGCCGTGCCGGTGGAGCCCGCAACATTTGCCAAAATGCCGTTCTGATTGCTGACCGTGCCCTTGTTCGAAACCGTCAGCGTACCTGTGCCCTGATCGCCAACGATCAGGTCCGAACTGTTTGTCCAGGTCGAGCCGGCACCGTCGACGAATACGATGCCGGTCGAGCCCGCCTTCGCGCCAACAGTTGCCCAACTGTTGCTGACCGCGCCGCCTTGCGTGATCTGCAGAGCGCCCTTGCCGAAATCGCCGACGATCAGCGACCCGCTGTTTGTCCAGGTTGAGTCGACGACTATCACGATGCCGGTCGAGCCCGCCGACTTGCCAACATAGGCCTTGTCATTGCTGACAGCGCCGCCGTTGCTGATCGCTAGCGTGCCGGTGCCGGTGCCGAAATCGCCGACAGCCAGGTCGGAACTGTTGGTCCAGGTCGAGCCGGCATTTTCGATGAACACGCTGCCGGTCGAGCCGGCATTCGCGCCAATAGTCCCCCCATTGGAGCTGACGTCGCCGCCATGGCTGATCGCCAGAATGCCGGTGCCGAAATCGCCGACACTCAGCGATCCGCTGTTTGTCCAGGTCGAGTTGTCGACGAACACCTTGCCGGTCGAACCCGCGGAGGCGCCAATATAACCTGAAGTATTGCTGACCTTTCCGCTGTTCGAGACCATCAACGTACCTGTCCCGTCGACGCCGACGGACAAGTTCCCGCTGTTGAGCCAGGTTGAGCCGATGCCATCGACCATCACCTTACCGGCTGAATCGGTGCTGTAGCCCACCATGGCATCAGCATTGCTAACCACACCGCCGTTGGTGATTATCAACGCGCCGTCGCCATCATGGCCGACATAGAGCGTTCCATTGTTTGTCCAGGTGGCATCATCGATCGTCGCCGAGCCGATCGAATCTGAATATTGGCCAATATAGGCGCTGTCGCTGATGACGTTGCCGCCGTTGGAAACCGTTACCGCACCAACGCCGGAACTGCCGACCGTGAGGCTATCAGTGTTAAGCCACGTTGAGCCGGCGCCATCGATCTTTACGACGCCTTGAACGTTGCTGCCGCCCGCAACAATACCCACAGCATCCGTCACGACACCGCCATTGAGGATATCGAGCGTAGCCAGCCCGAAACTACCAACCACCAAACTGCTGCTGGTCCACGAGGAACCCGCACCTGTTACGGTGACATCAGAAGTGGAGTTATCCCCCCAGGATAAGAATGCTCGGTCGGTCGTCAACGTGCCGTTCGAAATGACAAGGCTGCCGTCCGAAGAAGCTACAAAGCCAAGGTAAATATCGTCGGCAAAAGCGTTGCCAGCGTTGATAACAGTCGGATTCGGTGTCGAATTGCTGATATATACAATATCGGCCGCCGTCGGCACTGACCCAGCGTTCCAGTTTCCGGTGGTAAACCAATCCGTGGAGGTGGTGCCGGTCCAGGCATCGGCCGCCGTCGCGGCGATCGGCTGGCCGAGTCCGACCAGCGCGGTCGACGTCAGCGCCAGATATTTCCATGCGTTAGCCCTGCGGCCACCAAAACCATTCTGCGGCATCCAAACCCCTGACATGTTAGTCATTTCACCCTGAGGCTGACATGTCATTGGAGCTCGGGCTTGTCTTGGGCAGGGCCGCACTGGAATTGGACTGGAGCGAAAAGCCGAGCCTTTTGCGCGCACTGTGGCAGTTCTGCGCCACGATCGCGCAGGTGCCGCTCCACCGGCCTCTCAAAGAGAGAATCGGACGCCGCGCCAGGGCCGGCCACAGAAAATGCCGCAACCTATCTGGCGCTGGTCGGCGTATAGCCGAAACGGCGACGAAAGCAGCGATTGAAATACGATACATCGCTGAACCCGCTCGTCATCGCGATATCGCTGATCCGCATGTCGCTGTGTCTCTGAGAGAGCATCCTATGGGCGCTCTGCAACCGCAGTTCGAGAACGCGCTCGGAGAAGCTCACTCCCGTTTCCTGAAGGAGATCATGGACGTAGCGCGCCGACAGGGCGAGCTGTTGCGCGACACCTTGGGCGGAGATGCCAGGATCGGCGAAATCCTCGGCAATCGTTGCCAGGATCGCCTCCAGCCTGGCGGCGCGCAGGCCGCGAAGGCCGACCAATTCGGCAGCCCGGCCTTTCGCCCCGGTCACCAGGCCGA
This sequence comes from Mesorhizobium sp. B2-6-4, assembly GCF_006441495.1. Lineage (NCBI taxonomy): Bacteria > Pseudomonadati > Pseudomonadota > Alphaproteobacteria > Hyphomicrobiales > Phyllobacteriaceae > Mesorhizobium > Mesorhizobium sp. B2-6-4. Next base: position 34,542 of record NZ_VFUE01000005.1, on the reverse strand, counting down.
TCAGGTCCACGATCGTGTCCGTCGCATGGGTGATGAGATCGGCCGAGGCGAGCGGGCTGCCGCTTTCAAGAAGCTCGCAATAGCGCTTGAGAAGATCGAGGGCTTCGTTGTCGGCGCCGATCTTCAACCCCAGCCGGTCGTCGATCTGCGGGAAGGCGCGCATGAGGACCGCGCGGGGGACGACCACATTGGTCCAGATATTGCTGTCGGCACCGGTCATTTTCAGCGCCTCCGAGGCCGTGACGAGGACCGCTTCTCCCCGACCGACGGCATATTCGCGGCCGACCTGCACGCCCGACAAGAGGGTGTCGGCCTTGTTGATCAACAGCAAATAGCCGTCATTGTCGTCCTCGGCGATGTTGCTCGCCTTCCTTGTCGCCTGCTTGATCGTTCCGGACATCTGACCGAGAACCAGTGAACCGACAGCCGTGGCTTCGATCGAGGCCTCGAAGGGCAGGTTTTCCGATATGCCGTATTCCACCGACCAGATTTCCGCGACGTGGATGTCCTGCCACAGGGAAAATCGCTCGCGCTCGCCAAGATGCGGCGGCAACTGAGCCGATGAAAACACCGTCTTTCGCGACAATGGAAAACCTCGATAAAGTATCCGCGCTTAAAAAATACCGATCGCCATACTTTCAATCGGCAGAATAACCGGCAACAGTGGCGGCTGGCGTCAAGCAATCGAGTTGAATCCTAATCGAGATCGGCCAGGAGTGGCGTCATCCAAAAGTATGACGCCACAAAATTCTCCGAGGCGAGATCGCAATGTGTCTGGAGGCGTGGTGGAGAGGCTGAGCAGCGAAGTCCTTGGTTCCATTATCGGCGATATTTACGATTGCGTTTTGAACCCGGAAGGCTGGGCCGGCGTCATGACCCGGATCGCGACCGCCATGGACGCGGCCTATACAACCATCGCGCTCGCCAGCACCGCCGACAATCATGGCCGCTTCGCCGCTCAATCGCCTTGGGATCCCGTGCAAATGCGCGTGCTCCAGGATTATGACTTTGACGCAATTCCCGGTCTGAAGATGGCGGTCGTCGGCGATGTCGACACGCCTGTCGCGACGCTGTCGCTGATGAGCGAAGCCGAACTCGGGCAGACGGCATTTTTTCAGAACTGGGCCAAACCTCAGGGACTGCGCGAAGCCTGCATCACCAAGTTCGTCCACACATCGGACCGGATCGGGCTCATGGGTTGCACCACATGGGCCGACAGGGGGATCATATCAGCCGAAGACCAACATTTCCTGGCGTTGCTCTCGCCGCATCTGCGCCGTGCTTCCCTGATCGGAGACCTGCTCGACCAGGCTCGCATTACCGCCAGCCTTTACCGCCAGGCGCTCGACAATCTCGCAGTGCCTGTCGTGCTTGCCGGCGCCAACGGGGCCATCCTCCATGCCAATGGCGCTGCCGAACGGATGTTGTCGGCGCAAGGTCCGATTCTTTCCAGGAACGGCCTGCTCCAGGCGCAGAATCCGGCGGTCGCCCGCGCCCTGCTGGAAGCGATCGCCGGCGCCGCGAACGCGGATGCTTCGCTTGGCGCCCGGGGCATAGGACTGCCGGTCTCGGCCCCAGGCCGGCCGCCCGCTGTCGCCTATGTGCTGCCGCTGACCGAAGGAACCGCGCGCGCGGCTTTCCGGCCGGCATGCGCGGCTGTCTTCATATCGACCACAACGTCGGCTTCTCCTCTCCCGGAGGCCGTCCTGACCACGCTGTTCGACCTTACGCCCGCGGAGGCGCGGGTCCTGCTGCGGATCGGCAGCGGATTGTCGGCGTCGAAGAGCGCTTTGTCGCTCGGCATCGGCGAAAACACCTTGAAGACACACCTCAATCGTATCTTCGCCAAAACCGGGACGAGACGCCAAGCCGACCTCGTCAAGCTCGTCTCGGACATAGGCACGCCCCTGGCAGCGCATTGAGGCTGAAGGCGTAGTCCGCAGCGCGAGATCGGCTCACCGCCTCCAGAGCGGCTCCGGCGCGAAGCGCTCGCTCGCCGGGATCGCGCCTGGCCGCCCCCCTCTGGCCTGCCGGCCATCTCCCCCTCAAGGGGGGAGATTACTCGCTTCCACCGCTCAGATCAGCTTCTCCAGCGTGATCGGCAAGTCGCGCACCCTTTTCCCCGTCGCGTGGAACACCGCGTTGGCGATCGCCGGCGCCACGCCGACGATGGGCAGTTCGCCGACGCCCTTGCCGCCGAGCACAGAGGAGTGCGGGTCGGGGATGCCGACCGAAATCACCTCGATGTCGGGAATGTCGGCATTGGTCGGCACCAGATAGTCGGCGAGGTTGTTGTTGACGATGCGGCCGTGGCGGCGGTCGATGATGCCTTCTTCCAGCAACGCCTGGCCGATGCCCATGATGATGCCGCCCTTCCACTGGCTTTCCGCCAGCTTCGGATTGTAGAGCCGTCCCGAATCCAGCGCCGACACGACGCGCGAGACCCGCACGGTGCCGAAATCCTCGTCGACCCGGACCTCGATGAAATGCGCGCACCAGGAGTGGCGGGAATAGTCGCCTTCGGTGTGCGGCAGCGCCATGGCGATGGTGGTGTAGTTCCTGTAGCGGTCCTCGGCACTCGAATTGGCCGGCATGGTATCGCCTGTCGCCTCGATGCGATCGCGGCCGACGCTTTTGAGGAGCTCGGCGATCGACACATCGGGGCCGTCGCCACGCGGTGCGGTGATGCGGCCATTGGCGACGACCAGCGTGTTGGCCTGCAGCGCATGGAAGGGCGAGCGCGGGTCGCTGATCGCCAACCCGACCAACTGGTCGAGCGCCGAGGTCGCGGCCTTGTAGACGGCGCCCGTCATGACGCCGGCCAGGCGCGAGCCGCCGGCGACGCCGGCGCGGGGGAAGCGAGAATCGCCCAGCTTCACCACGACGTCGTCGGCCGGCACGCCCACCGTCTCGGCCGCCGTCTGCGCCAGGATGGTGTAGGTGCCCTGGCCCATGTCGATCGAAGAGCTTTCGACCTCCACCGAGCCGTCGGCCAGGATGCGCACGATCGCCTCGCCATAGGCGCGCCGCACCGGATAGGTACCGGCGGCTACGCCCCAGCCGATCAGCTGGTTGCCGTCGCGCATCGAACGCGGCTCCGGTGAGCGCCTGGCCCAGCCGAAGCGCTCGGCGCCCGTGGCAAAAGCCTCGCGCAACTGCCTGGTGGACCAGGCTTTTTTCACTTCCGGGTCCTGCTCGGCATAGTTCCGCAGCCGGATCTCCAGCGGGTCGATGCCAACCTCATAGGCGAGCTCGTCGATGGCGCTTTCGATGCCGAAGGCCGAGGGGTTCTCGCCCGGCGCGCGCATGGCGCCCGGCACCACGGAATTCACCCGCACGACGTTCTGCCGGGACGAAAAGTTCGGCGTCGCGTACATGATCGAGGTAACCGAGGCCAACGGCTCCACCCACATGCCATCGATCGACGTTTCATTGACGCCGCGATGCACGATCGACTGGATTTTTCCTTTCGCATCCGCGCCGAGCGCCACCGTCTGGCGCGTCGCGGCGCGGCCGCCATAGCCGGTGAAGGTCTGCGGGCGCGTCATCACCAGGCGCACCGGCCGGCCGAGCATTTTGGCTGCACTCGCGGCAACCGCGCCGTGGCCGAGCGCCAGCGCCTTGGAGCCGAAGCCGCCGCCAATATAGGGCGAGACCAGCCGCACATTCTCGAACGGCACATCGAACCACTCGGCATAGGTGCGCGCCATGCCGTCGAGCCATTGGCTCGGCTCCCACACGGTGAGCCGGTCGCCCTCCCAGCGGGCGATCAGGCCGTGCGGCTCCATCGGCGCCTGGTATTCGCGCGGCGTGTTGTAGGCGGCGCAGATCCGGACCGGGGCGGACGCAAAGGCAGCCTGCGCGTCGCCCCATTCCTTGGTCATGGCCTCGATCGGAATGCCGTCGCCGGCTTTGGCATCGTTGAGGTCGACGATGGCCGGCGTCTCGTCATAGTCGACCTTGACCAGGGCCGCTGCCGCAACCGCCTGCTCGAAGGTTTCCGCGACCACGGCGGCGATATGCTGGCCCGAAAAGCTGATGTCGCGCGCCAGCGGGCAATAAGGCTTGTCGGGCGGGGGCGTGCCGAACCAGTCCGACGCGGTTTTCAGGGCCATGATGGTGTCCGGCGTCAGCACTTGCAGCACGCCGGGCGCCGCCTCAGCCTGCGCCGTATCGATGGCGCGCACCTTGCCGGAAGCGATCGTGCTGTCGACCAGCACGCCATAGGCCAGGTCTTCGAGCTGCTGTTCGACGGCGTATTTGGCTGCGCCGGTGATCTTGGCCGGGCCGTCGACGCGCGACAGCCGGCCTCCGACGGCTTGTGCCAGCACGCCGTCGGAGGCGTCGCCATGTCTTGCGATGTGAACGGTCATGCCGCTTCTCCCAGTTTGAGGATCGCTCTGGCCACCACGCGCGGCGCGAGCTCGATCTTGTAGTGGTTGGCGCCATGGTCGACGGCGCCCTCGACGGCGAGCAGGCTGGCCGCGCGGACAACCTCAGGCTCCAGCACCTTGCCTTTAAGCGCCTCTTCCACGGTGCGCGCCCGCCAGGGCTTGGTGGCAACGCCGCCGAGCGCGACGCGCAGGTCGCGGACGGTGCGCCCGTCGGCCTCGAGTTCGAGGCCGACGGCGGCACTGGCGGCGGCGAACTCGTAAGACTGCCGGTCGCGGACCTTCACGTAGCTCGAGCGGCGGGCGGCGGCGGATCCCGGGATTTCGATGGCGGTGATCATCTCGCCCGGTTCGATCGCGTGTTCCTTCTGAGGCGTGGTGCCGGGCAGCAGGAAAAAGTCGTCGACCAAGACGCGGCGTTCTCCGAGATGGACCACCGCATCGAAGGCGACCAGCGCGGTGGCGAGGTCGCCGGGATAGGTGGCGATGCAGGCCTCGCTGGTGCCGAGCACCGCATGGCCCCTGGTGACGCCGCCGATCGCCGAACAGCCGCTGCCGGGCTCGCGCTTGTTGCAGGCGGCAAAATTCGAGGGATCGCGGAAATAGGGGCAGCGTGTGCGCTGCATCAGATTGCCGCCGACGGTCGCCATGTTGCGGAGCTGCGCCGAAGCCGCCTGCCACAGCGCCTCCGAGACGGCGGGAAAGCCGCCCTTGATGCCGGCGTGGTCGGCGACATGGCTCATCCTGGCGAGCGCGCCGATGACGGCGCCGCGCTCGTCGATCTCGATGGTATCGAGCCCCTTGAGATGGCTGATGTCGACCAGGCTATCGGGCTCGGCGACGCCGCATTTGGCGAGGTCGATCAGCGTCGTGCCGCCGGCCAGCAGCATGGCGCCGGGCAGGGCGGCCGCTTGGCGTGCGGCGTCGACCGAGGCGGCGCGAAGATAGGAAAAATCCCTCATGACGCGGCCTCCAGCGCTGCCTGGCGCACGGCGGCGATGATGTGCGGATAGGCGCCGCAGCGGCAGAGATTGCCGGCCATGTATTCGCGGATCTCGTCATCGGAGCCGGCATGGCCTTCGCGGATGCAGGCGACCGCCGACATGATCTGGCCAGATGTGCAATAGCCGCACTGGAAGGCGTCCTGATCGAGGAAGGCAGCCTGCACGGGATGCAGTTCGCCCTCCCGTGCAAGCCCCTCTATGGTGGTGACGGTGCGGCCTTCGGCCTGTGCCGCCAGCGTCAGGCAAGCCAGCACGCGCTCGCCGTCGACATGCACCGTGCAGGCGCCGCACTGACCGTGGTCGCAGCCCTTCTTGGTGCCTGTCAGGCCGAGGCGGTCGCGCAAGGCGTCGAGCAGCGTGACGCGCGGTTCGAGGTCCAGCGTATGCGGCTGGCCGTTGATATCGAGATGGACGGGGATTGTGGTGTTCGTCATGGGCGTCTGGCTCCAGTTGCTTGACGCTGAGGGAAATGAAGTGGTGTCGGGGCGGGGAAGGGCAAGGCGCAATGTGGTCAGCTTGGCCGATCTCCCCCCGCGGGGGGAGATTACGCTCTTCGGCGCCTTCACCAATCCCTGACGAATATCGGCCTTGGCTTGCAAGCTTTCAGCACGTGACATACCGGTTCCCCTGATTATATGATAAAGGTGCTCCACTAAAGCGGAGGCGCCTCCGTTTATTACGTGGGGGCTGACCCGATGGGGTTCAAGCCCCATATTTCGACAGTGGAGAAAAAATTGGCCGCAGAGCCGTCCGCCATCCCCGACCAGAAGACCGCAGAGGCCAAGCCGTTGCGCGCCGACGCGCAGCGCAACCGCGACCGGCTGGTCGAGGTGGCGGCCTCGGTCTTCGCCGAGCGCGGAATCGACGCCTCGCTGGAGGAGATCGCGCGCCGCGCGGGCGTCGGCATCGGCACGCTCTACCGGCATTTCCCGACACGCGAGCACCTGGTCGAGGTGGTCTACCGCCGCGAGGTGGAGGGGCTGTGCGCGGCCGCCGGCGAACTGGCGGCAAAGCATCCGTCCGACGTGGCGCTGGAAGAATGGATGCGGCGCTTCGTCGACTATATCGCCACCAAGCGAGGGCTTGCGACCAGCCTGCGCATCCTGTTGACGGCGAATGCCAATCTCTATTCCGACACGTCGGGTCGGGTCTCGGCGGCGTTGCGGCAATTGGTCGAGGCGGCGGTGGCCGAGGGCACCATCCGTGGCGATGTCGACGCGTCCGACGTGCTGCACGCGCTGGGCGGCATCTATTCGGCGCCCGACACCCCGGATTGGCGCGATCGCTCGCGCCGGCTGGTCCGCCTGCTGATGGACGGATTGCGGTTCGGCGCCGCCAAGGCTAGGTGAGGGCGACTGGAGACTGGCCTGCGGCTAGCGGGCACGTCCGCGATTTGGGGGCATCTTATGTATGTGGGCCGTTCCTACAAGGTGATGGATTTCGCGCTCTGGTCGCGGCGCAGCGTCATCTACATGGTGGTGGTGAGCGGACTGGCGGTGGCCGCCTACCGTTTTCCCGGACTTGCCGGGTTCTCGGTGCCGTGGTCTGTCGTGCTGGTGCTCGGCACGACGGTGTCACTGGTGGCCGGCTTCAAGAATTCGCAGGTGTTTACCCGCAGCGGTGAAGCGCTGCAGGCGTTTGCGCAAATCACGGCCAGCAGCCGGTTGTGGTCCAATTTCTGCAGGGACTTCACCGACGCCCCGACAGCGAAGCAACTCATCTATCGCCACATCGCCTGGATGACGGCGCTGCGTTTCGCGCTGCGGCGGCCGATGCCATGGGAATCCATGGCGCGGGCCGCCAATATCGAATACCGGCGGCGTTACCATGTCCAGGAGGATACGGGCTCGATTGCCGACGAATTGCGGCCGTTGCTGGCCGAGCAGACCGAGGGCGTCCTGAAATCGCCCCGCCCGGCGATCGCCTTGCTCGAAATGCAATCGGTGCAGGTCAACGGCTTGTTCAAGGATGCCAAGATTCCTCCGCAGATCTATGGCGAACTGACAAAACTCATCCGCGACTTCCACGACCAGCAGGCGCGCTGCGACCGCATCAAGAACAATCCCTATCCCCGCCAATACGCCATCGTCAGTTCCATGTTCGTCATGATCTTCTGCACGCTGTTGCCGTTCGGCGTCGTTCCGGTCTTCGCTGAGATGGGCAAATTCGGCGGGGCGCTGGGCTCGATCGCGATCTGGCTGACGATCCCGTTCAGCACGCTGCTGGGCTGGGCATACATGTCGCTCGACCAGGTCGGCGAGAGCAGCGCCAACCCTTTCGAGGGCAACGCCAACGATGTGCCGATTTCGCAGATCTGCCGCGACATCGAGATCGAGATGCGGACCGGGCTCGGCGAGGTCGACCTTCCCGCGCCATTGCTGCCTGTCAACGACATCGCGACGTAAAAGCCAGCGCGCTTGGCGGCGATGAGCAGGGCGAACGGCCGGCTTCATTGCGCCTGGGCGGCGCGCCGCTCCGCCGTCGAAGCGTCAGGTCTTTTCGGGCGTGCACCAGGGGCAGCCCTTGGCGGGTTGCGACGGCTCGTCGCCGCGCCGTGTCGGCTCCGCCTCGATCGGCTCCCGTGTGTCGGGACCGTGCGTATCACTCGTCCGTGTCATGGTTCTTCTCCTCGACGGGTTGCATCGGCGATTCAAACTGCTTGCGCAATGCTCTGTTTTTGCAGAGTTTTCTCCAAGCGCTTTGCTTTCTCCCGGCCCGCCTGCCTGTTGGAAATCACGCGCAGCCAAGGCGCCAGATGGAAGGCGCTCATCAGCAGGTACATGGCCGGCATGCCGGTGAGCGGCGAAGAGGTGCCCATGCACAGCATCGCCGCATCGCCGCCGAAGATGCCGGCCAGCAGCGCCATCAGGGCGAAGATCGGCGCTGCGGCGAGGCCCAGCCAGTCGGCGATGCCGAGGCGGGCCGCGTCCTGATCGGGACAGCGGCGGGCGTCTGTATGGATGTCGCTCATGTCTTTCTCCTCGGTTGCGCATTGGCGCAAGCCCGGAAAGCAGCAGCAGTCCTGGGAAAGCTGCCGCCTTGCGAAGAGCGTCCGGCCGCGCTTGCGTCGAGCCGGCGCTCTAGCCAGGCTCTACTGGGCGTCCTTGTTGCGGAACGCCGCCTCGCCGGCAGCAGACACTTCGTCCCATTTCCTGTCCGGCGCGGTGTCGGCGTCGTAGTTGTCGCTCCAGTTCCACCATTTGTAGGTCGGGGTCTGCGGATAGCCTTCGGGCGAGTCCTCCCAGACCTCCTGGCGGCCGAGCGGCGTGGCGTCGAGGTAGCTCCAGACGGTGCCCATCGCCTCGTCGCCGCGGTTGTTGATCAGATAGGTGCGGAAGATGCGGTCCCCGTCGCGGATGAAGACGTTGTGGCCGTGCCATTCGTCGACGCCGAAGTCTTTGTCGAAGCTGTCGGTGATGGTGTACCAGGGCATTGCCCAGCCCATCCGCTTCTTCAGCCGCGCAATGTCGGCCTGCGGCGCGCGCGAGGCGTAGGCCAGCGTGGTGTCGCGGGCGTTGAGATGGGCGAGGTTGGAGACCTGGTCGGCGCCCAGCGAGCAGCCGCGGCAGGCGTGATCGGGCCAGCCATACACACCCGGCTCGAAGAAGGCGCGGTAGACGATCAGCTGGCGGCGGCCCTCGAACAGGTCGAGCAGGCTCGCCTTTCCGTTGGGTCCTTCGAACGTGTAATCCCTCTCGACGGCCATCCACGGCATGCGCCGGCGCTCGGCGGCCAGCGCATCCTTGGCGCGGAGCGTCGCCTTCTCCTTTACGAGCAACTGCTGGCGCGCCGCCTCCCATGCTTGCTGGGAAACGATCGGCGGTGTGTGCATTTGCTTGGTCATGGCTTTTGCCTCGCTGTTCCGGTTTGATGTGACGCGACTGACATAGCGCCGGACAGCGGGATGGTGAGAGTTACAAGTGTGGCGGGATTCGCCGTGGCGGGATTTTTTTGATGGATTCGCTGATCACGGCCGCGGGGCTGTTGCTGGCGGCGGGTGACCCGCTCGGCGCGCTCGACCGCGTGGCGTTGCGCGAGGACGCGCCGGCGCTGGCGCTGCGCGGCATCGCCATGGCGCAGCTCGGCGATCTCGACCGGGCCAGGGCTCTGCTGCGGCGGGCGGGGCGCACCTTCGGGCCGAGGGAAGCGGTGGCGCGCGCCAGATGCGTCATCGCCGAAGCCGAGATCGCGCTGGTTTCGCGCGACCTCGGCTGGCCGGCCAAGGCGCTCGACGCGGCGCGGGCGACGCTGGAAAAGCAAGGCGACCGGCTGAACGCCGCGCATGCGCGGCACCTGGAAGTGCGATTCCTGTTGCTGATCGGCCGTCTCGACGAGGCCGAGCAGGTGCTGGCCGGGCTCGATGCGACGCCGTTTCCGCCGGCTTCGCGGGCCGCGCACGAGCTGGTCGTCGCCGGCATCGCCATGCGGCGCCTCAGGACGAAGACCGCGCGCGCGGCACTCGAGCGGGCCCGCCACGCCGCATGGCGGGCCGGCATTCCCGGACTGATGGCCGAGGTCGACAGCGCGTTCCGGGTGCTGGCAACGCCGGCGGCGCGGCTGATCGCGAACGGCCAGGAGCATCCGCTGCTGCTCGAGGAAGTCGAGACCTTGCAGGCATCGGAAGCGCTGGTGGTCGACGGTCTTCGTTATGCCGTGCGCAGACAGGAGGCGCGGGCCTCGCTGGCGACGCGCCCGGTGCTGTTTGCGCTGGCGCGCGCGTTGGCCGAGGCCTGGCCCGGCGACATGCCGCGTGCGGCGCTCATCGCCAGGGCCTTCGGCGGCAGGCACGCCGATGAATCGCATCGCGCCCGGCTGCGGGTCGAGATCGGCCGGCTGCGCGCCGAGCTGCGCGGGCTGGCCGACATCCAGGCGACGAAGCGCGGTTTTTCGCTGGCGCCGAAACGGGGCGGCGAAGTGGTGGTGCTGGCGCGGCCTCTCGAGGAGCGGCATGCGGCAGTGCTCGCCTTCCTCGCCGACGGCGAAGCCTGGTCGAGCTCGGCACTGGCGCTGGCGCTCGCATCCAGCCAGCGCAGCGTGCAGCGCGCGCTGGAGCAGCTTGCCGAGGCCGGCAAGGTGCAATGGTTCGGCCACGGCCGGGCGCGCCGCTGGATGACGCCGCCGGTGGCGGGTTTCACGACCACCTTGTTACTCCCGGCGCCGTTGCCGAGCGGCTAGGAATGGATCACACGATCAAAGGTGAGGATGAAGACATGAAACATGCGGCGGCCGAAATCCTGCGCGAATACGGCCCCTTTGCGGGCGTGGACAGCGTGCATGGGGTGAGCTTCGACGGGCGGAACGTCTGGTTTGCTTCGGGCAAGGGGCTCACCGCCTTCGACCCGGAGAGCGGGCAGGCGGTGCGCTCGATCGATGTCGCCGCGCATGCCGGGACGGCCTATGACGGCCAGTACCTCTACCAGCTCGCCAAGGACCGGATCATGAAGATCGATCCCGACACCGGCGCGGTGCTGTCCACCATTCCGGCGCCCGGCGGCGGCGGCGATTCCGGCCTCACCTGGGCCGAGGGCACGTTGTGGGTGGGGCAGAACCGCCAGCGCAAGATCCACCAGATCGATCCCGAGACCGGGGCGGTCCTGCGCGTCATCGAATCCAACCGCTTCGTCACCGGCGTGACCTGGGTCGATGGCGAGCTATGGCACGGCACCTGGGAAGGCGACCAGAGCGATGTGCGGCGCGTCGACCCGGTGACCGGAGACGTGCTGGAACGGCTCGACATGCCGCCCGGCAAGGGCATATCGGGGCTCGAATCCGACGGCGGCGACCGCTTCTTCTGCGGCGGCGGCCCGGGCGGCGTGGTGAGAACCGTGCGCCGGCCGAAATGAGGGCTGATCTTTGCGGTGAGCTCAAATGCCGACGCCTGCGGACAAGCGACAGGAACATAACCTGTATCGATCACACATCCGGCAATTTGTTCGCCGCCGGCTGGCCGTTGCCCGATGCCGGGCCTAGATAGGCTGGACCATCTTAGCAGAGGACCAGACCATGCCTGAACAGATTTCGTTGAACGACGGCTCGACCATTCCCCGGCTCGGCCTTGGCGTGTGGCAAGTCGATCCCGCTATCACCGCCAAGGTGGTGGGCTGGGGGATCAAGGCCGGCTACAGGCTGATCGACACCGCCGAAGGCTACCAGAACGAGAAGGGTGTCGGGGAGGCGATCCGGGGCGCGGGCGTGCCGAGAGGCGAGCTGTTCATCACCTCGAAGCTGCGCAACGGCGCGCACCAGCGCGATGCCGCATTGCGCGCCTTCGACGATACGATGGACAAGCTCGGTATCGAACAGATCGACCTGTTCCTCATCCACTGGCCGGTGCCCAGCCAGGACAAATATGTCGAGGCCTGGCAGACATTGGTCGAGCTGCAGAAAGCCGGCCGGATCAAATCGGTCGGCGTGTCGAATTTCAACCGGGATCACCTGGAGCGCATCATCGGCGAAACCGGCGTCACGCCAGCCGTCAACCAGATCGAGCTGCATCCGCGTTTCCAGCAGCGCGAGATCAGGGAGTTCCATGCCCGGCACAACATCCACACCGAAAGCTGGAGCCCCCTCGGTAGCGGCAGGCTGCTCGGCGACCCGACCATAGCAGGCATCGCCGCAAAGCACGGCAAGTCCGCGGCGCAGACGATGATCCGCTGGCATCTCCAGGAAGGGCTGATCGTCATCCCGAAATCGGTCCACCAGGACCGCATATCGGCCAATTTCGACGTCTTCGATTTCGAACTGGACGCGCAGGACCTGAAAGCCATCCGCGGCATGGATTCAGCCGACGGCCGCGTCGGGCCGAACCCTGCCACGGCGGCGTTCTTGTTTTGAGGTGGTCGAACTGCCAATCTCCCCCTCGTGGCGCGCGCAGAGCGCCAATGTCCATCACCAGCGGCCAAACAGGTCGAACCCGGTCGGACTGACCCCCTCTGTCCTGCCGGACATCTCCCCCTCGAGGGGGGAGATCGGTTGGTTTCGCCTTCAGTCCTCAAATCCCCGAGCCGTCCAGCTGCTGGGCGTCGTCGCCTTCCCAGGGCGAGGGCATGGAGGCGCGGGCGAGGTTGGCCGAGGGCATCGGCATCCAGCATTTCAGCTCCGGCTCGGCATATTCGACGATGCGGCCGGGCGAGGAGTCCGACGCGCGCCAGCCTTCTTCGCCGAACTGGTCGCCATCCGACCAATAGGCGAGGTCGACTTCCGCCGGCCCCTGCTCGGACGGCCGGACCGTGACGAGGATCCGGCTGCCGTCCTTGGGCGCGCTTGACATGTGGCGCCAGCGGTCGGGCTCATCCATCGCTCATCCTCCTCGAGATCCATTGCCATGCTTCGAGAGGGATAGTCGCCTCGCGTCCGGAAGCGGTCAACCCGGACTTTTCGCAAAACCCGTCGTTGCGGTCGCGACCGCATTGTCGGATTCGATCGGCGCTATCCGTCCTTGGCGTGCATGCCGCAACAAGGAGCGAGGCGATGGCGAGTGACAAGGTCGGGCCGAAACCGCACGGGGTGGACGTGGGGATGAAACTGTTCTTCAGCCGCAACCCCAATCCGCGCCTGGGAGTCGCGGTGGCCCGTCACCTCGGGGCGAAGGTCGCGTTCGAATTCGCTTCGCCCATGGCGCCGGGGCAGGCGGCGCGGTTCCGTCCGCTCAATCCCAATCTTTCCCTGCCCTTGCTGGCCTGGCCTGGAGGGAGCCTCTGGGAAGCGGACGCCATAGCCTGCCGGCTTTCGCACGACATGGGTTCGGATTTCTGGCGCGCGGGCGACGACGAACCCGAGATGATCCGTTGGCTGAGCTGGGGCAAGGAAGAGTTCGTCAGGGCCTGCGACATCGTGCATTTCGAGCGCGGCACCAAGCAGCGCTATGGCATCGGTCCGATCGACGCGGAAAAGCTCGCGGAGGGACTGGAACAGTTCCACAGGACGGCGCCGATCCTCGAGGCGGCACTTGGCCGGCGGCCATGGCTGGCGGGGACTTCGGTTTCCTATGCCGATTTCCGCATGGCGACGTTCCTGCCCTTCAACGACGCCGCCCGCTTGCCGCTCGGCGATTATCCCGAGATCGAGCGCTGGTACCGCCGGCTCGAAGAGATCGAGGCCTGGCGCGATCCGTTCCAGGGGCTGGACGCGCCCGCATTGGCGCCGGTCCCCGGACGGTGATGCCCGCGTGAGACGACGCGGGAGCGGCCGACCAGGCTTCAGGATTTGATTCGCGATTCCGCTTCAACTGCTTGTTTTCACGTCCATCCGAAACGATTGCGCGCTTGTCATGCGATCGTTCAGCCGGTCCGAGGTTCGCATCAGGCAGGCAGCATTCGCACAACTGTGCGCAACGCCCAACCGGCGGCCATCAGCGCTCGACGCTTTGCAATCGGATTGATAAGTCCCTCTGCGAAGGAGCGGCTGAGTCTGACATGACCGTTGCGATCGAGATGGGACAGACGACCGCCGGCGCGCCGGCGGCGCTGGACCTTGAGGAACTGCTGGCGACGCGGCTTTTGGTGCAGGGCAATTCGGGCTCCGGCAAATCTCATTTGTTGCGCCGGCTGCTGGAGCAGAGCGCGCCCTGGGTGCAGCAGACCATCATCGACCCCGAAGGCGACTTCGTGTCGCTGGGCGAACGCTTCGGCCATCTGGTGATCGATGCCGAGGAACATACCGAGCGCGGGTTGCAGAGCGCCGGCGAGCGGGCGCGCATCCACCGCGTCTCCACGGTGCTCAATCTCGAAGGGCTCGACGCCGAGAACCAGATGCGGCGCGCCGCCGCCTTCCTCGGCGGGCTGTTCGAGGTGGCGCGCGACCATTGGTATCCCATGCTGGTGGTGGTGGACGAGGCGCAGCTTTTCGCGCCGGCGGTGGCCGGCGAGGTTTCCGACGAAGCGAGAAAGCTTTCGCTCGGCGCCATGACCAATCTGATGTGCCGCGGCCGCAAGCGCGGGCTTGCCGGCATCATCGCCACGCAGCGCCTTGCCAAGCTTGCCAAGAACGTCGCGGCCGAGGCTTCCAATTTCCTCATGGGCCGCACCTTCCTCGACATCGACATGGCACGTGCCGCCGATCTGCTTGGCATGGAGCGGCGGCAGGCGGAGGCTTTTCGCGACCTGGAGCGCGGGCATTTCATGGCGCTGGGCCCGGCGCTGTCGCGCCGCCCGCTCGGCCTGCGCATCGGGCCGACGGATACGAGCCCGCGCAACGGCACGCCGCGGCTGATGCCGTTGCCGGAAGCGGCGTTGGAGGATGCCCGCGCGATCATCCTGGCGGCACCGCCGCCGGAGGCCGTGCGGCCGCAGCGGCGGGTGACATCGCCGGACCTGCTCGACCAGCTGATGGCGGCGAAGTCCGCGGCGCTGGAGATCCGCCCCGAACCGGCCGAGCCGGCGCCCAGCGCCGAGGACCTGGCGGAGCGGCGCGAGCGGATGGACCGCATCCTGCGCGCCATATTGGCGGAGCCCGACGCGGGCTTCCGCGTCATCGGCGTGCTCTACCAGGAGTTCGTGGTGCGCTGCCGCATCGAGGGGCTGGCGTCGGTCGTGCCCGATCTGCAGGAGTTCCGCCGCATGCTGACGCGCGCCCGCGCCGGCGTGGGTTCCGATATGGCCGAGGACGATGCGTGGCGCGACGTCTCCGTGCGCGCCTCGCTGCTGCCCGAGGACATGCAGGGCGTGTTCATGATGATCGCCCGCGCGGCAAAGGAAGGCTGGCCCTGCCCGAGCGACGCCGCGATCGCCCGCGCCTATGGTTCGCACTCCATGCGCCGCGCCCGGCGCCTGCTCACCTACATCGAGGAGCAGGGCCTGATCGTGTGCCAGCTCGACGGTACCGGCCGGCGCACCGTGACGCTGGTGGAACTCGCCTGGGCGACGGCGCCGGGCGACCCAAATGCGGCGCCGGGCGACCGCAACGCGGCGCCGGGCGATCCCAATACCGAGGAGACGGAGCAGGGTAGCCTGGCGCTGTGATCAATGCATGCGCGCGGCACGGTTGCGGTTTTCCACTGGAACATAACGAGAACATGTGATACTCTATCGCATCGGTGAGTCTTGCGCGGTACGGTCGAGGGCGATGGGAAAAGTTTCACAGATTCGCAGGTCGAAATTGCCTGCCGTCTTGCGCTCGGTGGCTGATGCATTGCGAGTGGCGCGCGCGGAGCTGTCGAAGGCTCGCCTGCTGGCGCGCGCATGGTGCGAGACGATCGATGAATGCGACCGCGAAACCTATGCGGTTTCGCTGACTCGGCGCGCGCTGGAGGCCTTGTCGGCGGCCCTCGGCATTTCCCCGGCGATCTGCCCCTCGCTCGCCTTCGATACGGAGGCGCTGGACGAGCCGGCTTCCGCGCTTGCGCACAGCATCGGAGAGACCGCCGCGCGGCTGCCGATCCTCGAAGCGCTGCATCTCGTCACCAGCCTCTATCCGCTCCTGCTGCCGACCAGGGAGCGCGGTGAGCGCGGTGCCTTCTACACGCCGCCGGCGCTGGTCAACCGCCTGCTCGACCAGGCCGAGGAAGAGGGCCTGGACTGGCGCAGCGCGCGGGTTCTCGATCCCGCCGCCGGCGGTGGGACGTTTCTGTTTCATGCCGCGCACCGCATGATCGCCGCGCTCGGCGATTGCGAGCCCGCCTTCGCGCTCAGCCATGTCGGCACCAGGCTTGCCGGTTTCGAGCTCGATCCTCTCGCGGCGCGGCTGGCGCAAGGCGCCCTGGAGATCGCGCTCGCCGATATCGCGACCAGGACCGGGCGCGCCGCCCCGGCCATGGTGACGGCCTGCGACACGCTTGAAGCCGATCCGGAACCCGTCTTCGATCTCGTCGTCGGCAATCCGCCCTATGGGCGGGTCTCGCTGCCGTCGCAATTGCGCGAGCGCTATGCGCGCGGCCTCTACGGGCACGCCAATCTCTACGGCGTTTTCACCGATGCCGCGTTGCGCTGGACCAAGCCTGGCGGCCTCATCGCCTTCCTGACGCCGACAAGCTTTCTCGGCGGCCAATACTACTCGGCGCTGCGCAGCCTTCTGGCCAAGGAGGCGCCGCCCGTCGCGATCGACTTCGTGCATGCGCGGCGCGGCGTTTTCGAGGATGTGTTGCAAGAGACGCTGCTTGCCGTCTACGTCAACGGCGCCGAGCCGCGGCGCGCGCAGATCCACTACCTGACCGTCGCCTCCGAGACCGAGGCCGGGATTGCCCGCAACGGCACGATTGGCTTGCCATCCGACCGCGCCATGCCCTGGCTTGCGCCGCGCACGCCGGAGCACAGCCGGCTCATCGCCCGGGCCGAGACGATGACGCATCGCCTTGCCGACTGGGGCTATGGGGTCTCGACCGGCCCGCTGGTCTGGAACCGCTTCAAGGGTCAATTGCGCGATCGCGCCGGCGGCAAGGGGGTGCATCCGTTGATCTGGGCCGAAGCCGTGACCGCCGACGGCCAGTTCGCCTATCGCGCGCGCAAGAAGAACCACGCTCCCTACTTCAAGCTGGAGGCCGGCGACGGCTGGCTGCTTGTCGAGGCGCCCTGCATCCTCGTCCAGCGCACCACCGCCAAGGAACAGGCCCGGCGCCTGATTGCCGCCGAACTTCGCCAGGAATTCATCGATGCGCATGGCGGCGTCGTCGTCGAAAACCATCTCAACATGGTCCGCGCGACCGGCAGCACGAAGGTGCCGGCGGCGGTCGTGGCGGCGCTTTTGAACAGCCGTGTCGTCGACGATCTTTTCCGCTGCATCAGCGGCAGCGTCGCCGTTTCCGCCTTCGAGCTCGAAGCGCTGCCACTGCCGTCGCCCAGGAGCATCCAGGCATTGGAAAGGCTGGTCATGGCCGGTGCACCGCGCGACAGGATCGAGGCGGAATGCAGCCGCCTCTACGGTGAGCCTGCATGACGGCACGGCCGCCCTATGCGACGCGCGATCTTGTCGCCGGGCGCCTGCCGCTGATCTTTCCGGAGGGCACGCCGAACCGCATCTATTGCATCCGCGAACTTGCCGCCAGCACCGTGTTCGCCGCTCTCTACATCGGCGCCGTCGAGGGTTCGGGGCGATTCCTGGGCCCTGTCCATGTTTATCGCATGACCCGCGAGCAGGCGGCGCTGGCGGACGATGCAGATCGGGATGCCTACGCCGCAACTGTCCTGCGCAAGAACGGCGCCGTCGCGGGATCACGCTGGTACGCGGACAATACGCGCGAGCCCATCCGCGACGAGACGCTGCGGGACGGGCTGGTGGCGATCGGCGCGGTGCTGCGTCGCGAGGATCTGCCGACGACTTCAGGCCAGCCCCGCTATGCGCTGAGGGCGGCATTTGCAGCCCTGTTCGACCCGGCGCTGGAAGGCGAGGCGCTGGAAACCGCCATCGCGGACTTCCAGGAAACGCATCTCAGCAAGGGCGCGCTGGCCCGCGTGACCATCATGCGCGCCGGCGCTGTCGCCAACACCGCCGGCATCCGCGTCACGTTTCCGAACGGCGACACCAGGCTTTTGGCGCCGGGACCGAGTTCGGTCATCGCGCAAGCCGTCATCGAGGTGTTCGCCAAACGGTTTCTCGCCGCCCCTGCCATGTTGTGGCTGAGCGAGAGCGGCAACAAGGTGGTCCTGCGCGACGACGCCATCGCCAGTGCGATCGGCCTCAAGATCGAGGCCGACAGGAACTTGCCCGACATCATCCTCGCCGATCTCGGCCGCAAGGAGCCGTTGATCCTGTTCGTGGAAGTGGTGGCGACCGATGGCGCGATCACGGATCGCCGGCGCGATGCCCTCCATGCTGTCACGGACGCGGCCGGTTTCGACCGAAAACAGATCGCGTTCCTGACCGCCTATCAGGATCGCCAGTCCGCCGGCTTCAAGAAGACCGTCGCGCAGCTTGCCTGGGGCTCGTTCGCCTGGTTCGTCTCCGAACCCGGCCAACTCCTCGTGCTTCATGACGGCGCGGCCGACGGGCGTCCATTCGGCAGCTTGCCTTGGACAGTGATGTAATAACGCTTCCCCAGCGTCACTAGGACAGCCGGTCGATACACGGATTATCCGGTGTTGCGCTCCGTTGGCGGCCTAGCCTGCTATGTTTAATGTTGGAGTTATTGTATAGGAATAAGGTCTGGCGAATAGCACTTCGTTTGTTGGGAACGAGTAGCATTTCGTTTGATGGCGAGGGGAGCGCCAAACGATGAAGTTCAACTTCGATGGACCTCCAGTGGATGAATCCGAGGCTGACATCCCGCTCGCCTGCCAGCGCCAATTGTTGCCTCTCGTGGGCGAAATCGTCGAGGCGGCTGTCGCGGCCGGCTGGGACAAGGATGATGTGCTTCTGGCTTTTGTGGAACTCGCGTGGGATCTTTACGAAAAAGGTCGCGGGGACCCGCAATAGACGGCCGTGAACGACTGGCTCCGCGCCGCGCCGTTGCGTGCCACTGATGCCGAACAACGCTGTCGAACCACAGGGCCGACACAGCCTCGCATGTGAACTCCTCCTTCGTGACCGATGCGTTGCCGGCTTACGCCCGGGCCGACGAATCCGGAAGCGAAGATCCGTCAAGGCTCTTCGCTATTGACAGAAATGCTGCTGAACTTCCTTCGACGGTCAGTTCTTCTTTCTTATCTCGAATAAAGAATTTTCTTTGCGCGTGGAAGTTCTTTTCAATTCGAGGCGTGTGCGTTACGTTGATTCCGGGTCAGGGGAAGGGGATACCAAGCGGCGGTAAGCCGGCTGAGGCAACACGTATGAAACATGCGGGCGGGGCTCGGGAAAGCGGCGATTCCCAGGGCGTCGATCAAGAGCGGACAGCTCGATACGTCCTGGATATCATTCCGGAAAGTGCTGGTCCCAGAAGAGCCACCGCCCGCGGAAGCGTCATCTATTCCGTCCGCAGTCCGGGATCGCAGAAATTCCTGGCCAGGGAGCATTCCACGGGGATTGTGCTGAGGCCGGCACGCAAGCTGAGAGCCTCGCTCGGCAGTGACAGGATCACGCAGTACGATGCGCCGGTCGGCTGTCTCGTCGTCAATCCGGCGGGCGTCGACAGCACGCTGGCCTGGTCGCAGACCAGGGAGAACGCCGTCGTTTCGATCTCTCCCGAAGCGCTGTCCGAGCTGGCGGCCCATGAGTTCGACCTCCCGGACGTCAAGCTCGAGCCGCCCGCGTTCGGCACGGTTGACCTGAGGGCGCTCAACATAGCCCAGATGATCACTGCCGAACTGACCGACAGGCTGCCGCCGAACGAGCTCTATCTGGACTCGCTGCTGACGGTGTTCGGAGTGCATCTGCTGCGCGGTTATACGGGTCGCAAGAGGCAGGCCGCGTCGCCCAAAGGCGGGCTCTCCGCCGTTGGCGCCCGACGCGTGCGAGAGTATCTCGACCAGAACTTCGTGCGGAAAGTCATGGTCGCCGAGCTCGCGTCGGGCGCGGGGGTGTCACCAAATCATTTCATAGCAAGGTTCGCCGGGACATTCGGCATGCCGCCGCATCGGTATCTGATCAACCTGCGCCTCGATCTCGCGGAAAAGCTGCTGGCCGGCGGAGAGTTGCCGATTGCCGAAGTCGCCTACCTTGCCGGATTTTCGGATCAGAGCCACCTGGCCGCGACCATGAAGAGATACAGGGGAAGGACGCCAGGCGGGCTGGTGACGCTTTCCGCAGGAATTGAAAGCCCGACCATGGCAAAGTAGCAACAGCTGCTGGCCAGCGATCCAAGACCGGAATTTCCTACAAGGCTTCCGGAGTTTTTCAAAATACGTCCGTCACCACCTGTGCCCCAAGCTTTGCTGGAGTCATTTGGAATGCCATTCAGTTCGCGCATTGCTTGCCATCCGGCCGGATCGATCACATGAGCGGGGTTGGCGATGCGGGCCCGCTTCGATCAATCACGAATTGTTTTTCAGGGGAACGGGGAGGGAGGCCTCGGGTTGAAGTTCATCTGGGAAATATCGGGAGGCCGAAAAATGCCGGGCGATGATGGTCCCCCCGGATCGGTTTCCGGAGCCAATTCGGCCCGGCAGCCGCTGCTCAACGTGAAGGGCGGGCTTTCCGCCCGCAGTGCGCGCAAGGTGCAGGAGTTCCTGAACGAGAACTTCTCGCGCAAGCTGGCGCTTGCCGAAATGGCCGCCGTCTGCGGATTTTCATCGTACCACTTCGTGCGCGCCTTCTCCAGGACGTTCGGCATGCCGCCGCATCAATATGTTCTCGATCTCAGGCTGGACTTCGCGGAAAGACTTCTTGCCGACAGCCGCATGACCATCGCCGACATCGCCCATCTGAGCGGGTTTTCGAGCCAGAGCCACTTCACCACCATGATGAAGAAATACCGGCAGATGACGCCGATGCAGGCACGGGCGGCCAAGTTTAACGCAAAGATTAGATGAAGCCGCGCTCTCGTCATTATTTGATTACTTGATTTTAAAGCAGTTGCTAAGGTAACGAGCCGTTAACCTCCGCGTATATGCTCGTATCTTTTCTCACGAGACAGCAATTTCGTGAAATACCGCGAAGGGGAATCATGTCTTCCTGCTATGGAGTGGAAGTGTCAGACATTTCGTGCCGGCCAGCGGAGAGGGAACCATGACCGACAATCATATTTCGGGCGGCCATATTTCGGGCGGCTCGCTCCTTGTTCAGCGCCGTGCGGCGCATTTCGCCAGTCACTGGATCGCGAATGGCGATCCTCGGTCCCGCTCGGCCCGGCGGCGCTTGATGGCGGTCCTGCGCATGGCGCATCGTGCGCTGGGCATGGGGCGCAAGCGCTTGGGGCTGGGAACGCTGGGCGTCGGCGGGGCGCTCGGGACAGCCGTGACGCTGGGCGCCTTCGCGATCGGCATGGCCGCGACGCCGGCTCAGGCGCAATATCAGGCCGGCGGCGGTTCGGCGACCGCTCCCGAGGCCATCGCGGTCGGAAACGGCTCAAACGCCAGCCTTAACTGGGCCATAGCGCTCGGCTTCCAGGCCCAATCGACGGCGCAATACGGCGTCGCCATTGGTCGCACCGCGTCGGCCACGGGCACCGGCGGCGCAGTGGCGATCGGCTCCGGTACGATTTCAAACAATATCAACACGGTAGCGATCGGCGTCGCCGCGGGTGCCACTGGGGCCGGGGCCAGCGCGCTGGGCACCAACGCCCAAGCTTCGGGAGGGAACTCCACCGCAGTCGGTGTCAGCGCCACGGCCAGCAACAACTATGCGTTCGCCGCTGGCTACGGATCCGTAGCCAGCGGGCTGCGCAGCACTGCGATTGGGCAGTTCGCAGGGGCGTCCGGGCTGGATGCTGTTGCACAAGGCACCAGCACCGTTGCGAACAGCCAAAATGCCGTCGCCGTCGGCTTCCAGTCGACCGCAACCGCGATAAACGCCGTCTATCTCGGCTCGCGCACCGCTGCCGGGACGGGAGCCTTGGCCCAGAGCGCCGTTGCTATCGGTACGGACGTGACGGCGTCTCAGGTCGACACCACCGCAATCGGACGCCAAAGCAAGGCAACGGGAACGGGCGCCACGGCGATGGGTAAGAACGCCAGCGCCTGGGGCAACCAGTCCATTGCATTCGGTGTGGGCGCGCAGGCAGGCGTGCAGGCCGACACGGCCGTGCCCAACAGCATCGCCATCGGCACCAGCGCGCTTGCGAATAAGAACAACGCGATGGCGCTCGGCACGCTGGCCAATGCCACGGAGGACGGTGCCATCGCCATGGGCTCCTCTACCAACGCGACAGCCACGCAGGCCGTGGCGCTTGGCGTTTCCGTCAACGCCACTGGCGCCGGCGCCACCGTGGTGGGCAGCGCAGGCTCCACTGCGTCCGGCGCCTACTCCATTGTGGTAGGCGCCACCAGTACCGCGAGCGGAGCCAATTCCATCGCCATCGGCCCCTCGACCAACGCGACGGCGGCTAACACCATCGCCTTGGGCGCCAGCGCCAAGGCGGATTCCGCCGAAGCGGTCGCCATGGGCACCAATGCGGTAGCGACCGGCGGCAAGGCCGTCTCCATCGGCTCCGGCAACACCGCCTTTGGCGACGGCGCGGTCTCGATCGGCGACCCGAGCTATGCCAGCGGCACCGGCGCCTTCACCGGCGGCGCCAACAACATCGCCAACAGCGACGGCACGGCGACCGCCACCGCGGCCAACATGGCCAACGGCGCCGTCGCGATCGGCAACAGCAACAAGGCGATCGGGCAAGGTTCCGTGGCGCTGGGCAACGGCTCGACGGCGGGCGCCGCCGGTCTTGCGGGCAATGTCGCGATTGGCGATGGCGCGACGGCGGCGGCAAGCTCCGGCGACGTGGCGCTCGGTTCGGGCTCGGTGACCACCACGGCGGTCGGCACGGCCAGCGGGGTGGTCAACGGCACCACCTACGCCTTCCAGGGCACCAACCCGACCTCGACGGTCAGCATCGGCGCGGCCGGCGCGGAACGCACCATCACCAACCTGGCGGCTGGGCGGATCAGCGCGCTCTCGACCGACGCCATCAACGGCTCGCAGCTCTTCGCCACCAACCAGGCGGTCGATGCCATCGGCGCCGTCGTCAACAACATCAATGTCGGCGGCGGCATCAAGTATTTCCATGCCAACTCGACGCTGGCGGATTCGCAGGCGCTGGGAGCCGATTCCGTCGCTGTCGGCCCGAATGCGGTCGCCAACAATGCCGGCGATGTCGCGATCGGCCTGAATTCGACGTCGGGCGCCACGACCAATGTCGGCGGCACGACGATCGGCGGCGTCAACTATACCTTCGCCGGCGGCACGCCGGCGGGCGCCTTCTCGGTCGGCTCGGCCGGCGCCGAGCGCCAGATCCAGAACGTCGCGGCCGGACAGTTGAACGGCGGTTCGACCGATGCCGTCAACGGCTCGCAGCTCTTCGCCACCAACCAGCAGGTGACCCAGAACACGACCGACATTGCCAATATCGGCGCTGGCGTGACCAATCTCGGCAACACGATCAACAACATCACCGGCGACACCTCGACCGTCTTCACCGACGCCAATGGCGAAGGCATCCGCTATGCCCGCACCAACGAGTTCGGGCTGGCGCAGACCGATTCCTTCGCCCAAGGCGTCGGTTCCACGGCGGTCGGCTACAATGCGACCGCGACCGGCGTCAGCGCGCTGGCGCTCGGCCGCGACAGCAATGCCAGCATCGACGGCGGCGTGGCCCTCGGCTCGGGTTCGCTCTCCGATCGCCCGATCGCTCCGGCTACCGGGCAACTGCCCGCCGGCCCGTCCAACTTCATCGAGTACAACACAACCGACAAGGCGCTGCTCGGCGCCGTTTCGGTCGGCAACGCCACCTCCTACCGGCAGATCACCAATGTCGCCGACGGCACGCAGGACCAGGACGCGGTGACGGTGCGCCAGCTCGCGGGCGCCATCGGCGCCGTGTCGGCCACCTCGACCAAGTATTTCCATGCCAATTCGGTGGCGGG
This sequence comes from Mesorhizobium sp. B2-6-4, assembly GCF_006441495.1. Taxonomy (NCBI): domain Bacteria; kingdom Pseudomonadati; phylum Pseudomonadota; class Alphaproteobacteria; order Hyphomicrobiales; family Phyllobacteriaceae; genus Mesorhizobium; species Mesorhizobium sp. B2-6-4. The sequence continues at coordinate 10,767 of NZ_VFUE01000005.1, read as the reverse complement.
CGACTCGCTGGCGGTCGGCGCGGAATCGGTCGCGGTCGGCCCGACCACGGTCGTCAACGGCGATAACGGCATCGGCATCGGCAACGGCGCCATCGTCGACCAGACGGCGCCCGGCGGAACCGCCATCGGCCAGAACGCCCATGTGATGCTGGCCGACGGCCTGGCCTTCGGCACCAATTCGCTCGCCTCTGGCATCCAGTCGGTGGCGCTCGGCGCCGGCGCGCAAAGCACCTTCATCAACAGCGTGGCGCTGGGCGCGCAGTCCATCACCTCGGTCGGCGCGCAGGCCGGCTACGCGGCCTTTGCCCTGACCGCTCCGCAGACCTCGGTGGGCGAGGTGTCGATCGGCGACGCCGGAGCTGAACGCAAGCTCACCAATGTCGCGGCGGGCTCGGCCGACACCGACGGCGTCAACGTCTCGCAGCTGCGCGGCGTGTCGCAAAACGTAACCAACCTGTTCGGCGGCAACACCACGCTCAACCCCGACGGTTCGATCACCGGGCCGACCTACACCGTCCAGGGCAACACCTACACGACCGTCTATGACGGGCTCACGGCGGTCGACAATGCCTTGACCACCATCAGCAATGGCGGCGGCATCAAGTACTTCCACGCCAATTCGTCGCTGGCCGACAGTATCGCCGGCGGCACCGACGCCGTGGCGATCGGACCCGAAAGCGTGGCGAGCGGCAACGACAGCCTGGCCGCCGGCCATGGCTCTACCGCTACCGGGACGGGCGCGGTCGCGCTCGGCCAGGGCGCGCAGGCCAACAACGCCAACGATGTGGCGCTCGGCTCCGGCTCGGTGACGCAGAGCGCCGTCGGCACCTCCAGCACCGTCATCAACGGCAAGACCTATGCCTTTGCCGGCACGACGCCGACCGGAACAGTCAGCGTCGGCGATGCCGGCGCGGAGAGGACGATCACCAATGTCGCTGCCGGACGGATCGCCGCCGACAGCACCGACGCGATCAACGGTTCGCAGCTCTTCGCCTCCAACCAGGCGATCGAGGCCCTGCAAACGGGCGTCGGAAATCTCAACCAGAATGCGGTGACCTATGACACGCAGGGCGGCGCCAAGACGAACACCATCACGCTGCAAGGCGGCGACGTCAACGCGCCGGTCGTCATCTCCAATGTCGGACCCGGCGTCGCCGGCACCGACGCGGTCAATGTCAACCAGCTGACCAAGGGCCTGGACACCGCCATCAGCACATCCAACAGCTATACCGACAAGGTGGCGGCCACGACCCTGCAACAGGCCAACGACTATACCGACCAGAAACTCGGCCAGCTGAATTCGGACATCAGCGGCATCCGCGACGAAGCCCGGCAAGCGGCGGCAATCGGCCTCGCCGCCGCCTCGCTGCGCTACGACGACCGTCCCGGAAAGCTGAGCGTCGCGGCGGGCGGCGGCTTCTGGCGGGATGCCAGCGCCTTTGCCTTCGGCGCGGGCTACACCAGCGAGGACGGCCGCATCCGCGGCAACGTCTCGGGCACGGCGGCGGGCGGAAATGTCGGTGTCGGCGCCGGCCTGAGCTTCACGTTGAACTGAGGCGGGAATGAACGGGGCAACCAGCCGTCATGCCCGGCTTTTCCTCCTGACCTGCCTGGCGCTTGCCGGCGGCCTGTCCTTGGCCGCCGGGCCAGCCGCCGCGCAAGCGACCGCGCCCTACAGGATCAAGCCGTCCGACGTGGCGGTGCCGCCGGATGTGAAGCTGGGCCAATACCAGCGCACCATCCGGCCCTTCGAGAACTGGACGCTGATCTGCGACGAGAACCTCAAGGCGCGCAAGAAGGTCTGCAATGTCTCGCAGGTGATCGAGGACGGGGCCGGCAAGATGGCCTTCAGCTGGTCGCTCGCGGCCACGCAGGACGGCAAGCCCTACATGATCCTGCGCACCGCGCCGAACGCGAAAAGCGACGGCCTGGTGTCGCTGAAGTTCGACGGGCGCGACCCGATCGACGTCCACTTGAACGGCTGCAACGAAGTGGTCTGCGTCGGCATGCTGCCGGTGGGGCCCGTCATGCGCCAGCAGATAGTGCAGAAAGCGACGCCGGCCATCTCCTACCCGACCGTCGATGGCCAGACGATTACCGTGACCGCAACGCTCAAGGGGCTGTCCGAGGCCCTTGCGCCAATCAAATAACCGAGGCAGCACCGTGAACCAGCAAGACCCGTTCATCTCCCCAGCGCGCGGCCCGAGCGTGGAGCCGGACCGCAAGAGGATCGTCGAGCCCGATCGCAAGAGGGGCGCCGAGCCGCAGCGGCGGTGGCCGCGCGTCCTGGGCTTCTCGCTGCTGGGGCTGGCCATGATCGGCATCGGCTTCGCTGCCGCCAACTATGCCGCGATCGCCGGTCTCGTCGGCACCCCGACGGCCGCACAGGCCGGGACGGCGCCGCCCGCATTGCCGGACTCGCCCTTCCTCGAACATGTCAAACAGGCCGGCGTGCAGGCCTGCTCGACAATCTTTCCCGTGCTCGGACAGGTGCTGACGACGGGCTCGAAATACAGCGTCAAATCCTTGTGGAACGACCAGGCCGCCGACAAGCACGCCGTGCAGGCCCTCGTCGGCATGGAGTATGCGACGGAAAAATACAGCGGACCGGCCGCCGGCGTGGTTTTCGCATCGCCCACCGCTTCCGGCTGCGAAGGCGCGATGGTGCGGGTGGCGCCGTTCGCCAGCCCGTGTTCGGAGATCCCGTCCGTTCTTCCGCAAGGCAGCAAGATCACCGACCATCTCGGCCAGGTCGAAGTGTACGAGCTGGGCGGCAATTCGGGCGAAGCGCTTCTGCTGCCGACCGGCAATAGCTGCGTGGTGATTTCCATAGCGTCGGCGTCGAAGTGAGACAACGTGATAGGCGAATGGGCGAGGGCTCCTGGAAAGGATTGCAGACCATGAAATCGCGACGTCTGGCAGTTTTGTGCATGGCCCTGCTGTGGAGCGGGCAGGTTGTCTCGGCCGACCTTGTGGCGCCGCCGGAGCCGGAGCCGAAGGAGGAAAAAGGCATCTGGGGGGCGATCGCCTATTCCAGCATCGATACCAAGCACGGCTTCTTCTGGGGCGCCGACAAGCGCCAGGAGGCGAAGGACGCCGCGATGAAATACTGCGAGAACGCCGGCGGCAAGGGCTGCACTGTTGTCACGGTGTTCCGCAATCATCGCCATTGGACAGACGACGACGAGACGGGCTTTCCCTACAAGCACTGCGGCGCCCTGGCCGTGGCTAAGGAGAAGCAGAGCGACCGGCTGACGCCTTGGGGCGCGAACTCCGCTGAGACCCGCAAGGACGCGGAAGATCTCGCTCTGCATGCCTGCGAGGCGGCGGGAACCGAATGCAAGATCCGCGAGTGGGTCTGTACCTGAAGCGCGTCGCGCTCACGCGACGCGCTTTGGAATTGCTTTTACACACCCTGCGTGAGGCAGATGACCATGCCCGCGGCCCCGGAATCCCATCCGGTTCTCGGGGCCATGCGCGTGAACCCCGAAAGAGAAAGCCGCAATCGTTGTTAGACAGATTTGTTCTTCTGAAGGCGGCCGCAATCTGCGCGGTGGCCCTGGCTGCATCGAGTACCTGTGCGCAACAACAGCAGGCGGCCACGCTTCCAAACGGCGCGTCGTCGCTCCAGGAGACCTATCAGGACTGGAGCCTGGCCTGCACCATCCAGGACAATGCACGCGCCTGCTCGGTTTCGCAGGACCAGACGCAGAAGAACGGCCAGAGGCTGCTGGCGGTGGAGTTGCGGGCGGGGCCGAAGGGTGGATTGACCGGAACCCTGCTTCTGCCGTTCGGCATCCTGTTCGACCCAGGCGTGACGATCCAGATCGACGACCAGCCGCCGCTGGGCCAGTTGCGGTTCCGCACCTGCCTGCCGAACGGATGCGTGGCGCAGTTTCCGATCGACCGGGCGCTGGCGCAGAAGCTGAAGGCGGGCGGCGTACTGACGCTCAACGTCGTCACCGACGCCGAGACCAAGCTCAACTTCCCTGTTTCCCTGAAAGGCCTCGGCGCCGCCCTCGACCGCGTCGCGGCGCTGAGCGGGCGATGAGGAGGGGCGAAGTCGGCTTTAGTCCAGCTCGCGTGGCCTTTGGGCCGCAGCGCCGGAGCCCCACAAGGCGCGCCTGAGCAGGTTCCGTCCGCCCTTGCGCGGGACAAGATTAATATCGCTGACAAGCTTTGCGCCGCCCTCGCGCCGCTCCAATGTGATCTTACGGCTGTGGAAGGCTTCCAGCTCGGCGCGATGCGCCACACTTATGATGGTCACCTTCGGCAATTCGTGGATGACCGTCTCCATCATCTTGTCCTGGCTCTTCTCATCGAGCGCCGACGTCGCTTCGTCCAGAACGACGATATCGGGATGATGCAGCAGGAGGCGCGCGAAGGCGAGCCGCTGCTTTTCGCCACCCGACAAGGTCTGGTCCCAGGGCGCGTCTTCCTCGATCCGGTCCTTGAGATAATCGAGCCCCACCTTGTCGAGGGCGGCGTTGATCTTCTCCAGCGTCCAGTTGTCGGCGGCGGCCGGATAGGCGACCGCGCGGCGCAGCGTTCCGGAGGGGATGTAGGGACGTTGCGGCAACATGAACAGCCGCCTGCCGGGGTGGAAGTCGACGCTGCCGCCACCCCACGGCCAAAGGCCTGCGACGGCGCGCACCAGCGTGCTCTTGCCCGAACCGGATTCGCCGGCCACCAGCACCCGCTCGCCAGGCTCGATCTCGACCTCGGTTTCCTTGACCACGCCGGTGCCGTCGTCGAGCGACACCGAGAGATTGTCCAGGCTGAGCATCGCACCGTCTTCGGTTTCGCCGTGCCTGATGCGGCCCAGCGCGTCGCTGCGTTCGGCGCGCTCCAGCCCGTCAAGCGACATCATCAGCGAGGCAATACGCCGTGCCGAGGCGTTCCAGTCGGCGAGGCGGGGATAGTTGTCGACCAGCCATCCGAACGCGGCCTGCACGATGGCGAAGGCTGAGGCAGCCTGCATGATCTGTCCAAGGGTCATGCTGCCTTCGAGAAATTTTGGCGCGCAAAGCAAGATCGGCACGACCGGCGCAAACAGGCTCGACCCCTGCGACACCAGCGCTGTGCGCATGTGCTGGCCTGTCAGCAGCGCCCATTGCCGGAGCACCGTGCCGAACGTCTTGTCGATGCCGCTGCGCTCCTCCTCCTCGCCGCCGAGCAAGGCGATGCTCTCGCCGTTTTCGCGCACGCGCGTCAGCGTGTAGCGGAAATCGGCTTCCGCTTGGTTCTTCTGCTCGGAGAGCCGCACGAAATGGCGGCCGATGACCACCATCGAAGTGGAGGTGATGGCGGCGTAGATCACCGCGGTCACGACCAGGAAGCCGGGAATGGTGACGCTCCAGCTTCCGATCGGCAAAGTCAGCGCCCCGCCGATCGTCCACAGCACCACGATGAAAGTGGAGGCCGACAGAAACGCGTTGATCACGCCGGAGATGAAATCGACGGGCGATTCCGTGGCGATCCGCAAATCCTCCGCGATGCGTGCCTCGGGGTTCGTGTGGTCGCCGCCCACGAGGTTCAGCTGATAGTAGCGGCCGCTTGCGAGCCAGCGCGCGATGATGGCGGTGGTCGACCAGGAACGCCAGCGGCGCTGGATCGTCATGCGAAGGTAGACTTGCGCGACGACAAGGCTTGCGCTTCCCACCACGAGTGGCGGGAACACGGCGCTGAGCACATAGACGGTGTGGGCGTCGCGCTGCTCGATGGCATCGAAGATCGAGCGGTTCCAGATGTTGATCCCATACTGGAAGCCGACATTGATGCATATCAGCATCAACAGCCCGATTGTGAACGGCCAGGCCAGCTTGTCGCCGCGCGTGCTCCAGTAGCCGCGAGCGCTGATCCAGAAGCGCCTCAGCAGGTATCGCTTGCGCGCCTGCTCGGCCTCCTGCGGCGTCAGCTCCGGACCGGGTTCGATGGCCCCGGGCGGTGGCGCAGCCTCGCCCACGACCTCGGACGCAACTTCGACTGTCGAGGCCTTCTCCTGGTGCGACTTCTCTGCCTTGCGCCGCCTGGCGCCGTCGACCGTTTTCGGCATGAGTTCAGCCTCGGATGTAACGGCGACAACGGCCTAAAAATCAAAAAGTTTCACCAGGCCCGCTCCAGACGGCGCCATGGGTCTCCCCGTGCTCCCCTGCTCGACCCGCGATGCCGCCAGCCGCCGCTGGACAATTCGCCAGCCGGCGGGCCCGTTTAGCGACGGTCTCCTCGCAGCCGGAACGAGACCGTGTGCTTGGAACCAATGATGGGTGAGACTGTTTAGCCATGAACTTCGATGCGACGCCGACGTCCCGGCCCGGTCGGGTGAGCAGCGACCTTGAGGAGCCCCTTGTCATGAAGATTTCGTCCAGATTTCGTTCAGTCGCCATCGCCGTGATCACTGCCGCGGGCGTTGGCTTTGCCAGTGTCGCGCACGCCGACACCGGAACGATCCGCTTCTCCATCTACAAGGCGGCCTTCTTCATCGGCGGCGCCGGAGGCGAGGGCACGCTGACCTTCCATGGCCGCCGGTATCCGATCTCGGTCGGCGGCATTTCGGGCGGCCTCGCCTTCGGTGCCTCCAAGACCTATTTCCGGGGCACCGTGCGCCATATCAAGCGCGCCCGGGACGTGACGGGTGTGTACGGCGCGGCGGGCGGCGGCGGCGCGCTCGGCAAGGGCGCCCAGGTGATCGTCATGACCAACGACAAGGGCGCCCAGCTCGAGCTCACGGGCAGGCAGGTAGGGCTGCAAGTCAACGCCGATCTCAGCGGCATGAGCATCACGGTGAAGTGAGGGCGGTCACTGCGTCGGTGTTTCGAGGGATGAGCCGGCGGCCCCTCCCTACCGCTCCTCCACGATCCGCAGATAGGCCGCCGTCACGAACAGCACGATCAGGCCGAACAGGATCCTTCTTGCCCCCTCCGGCATCTGCAAAATCGTCAGCAGCGTCGTCAGCACGGTCAGGATCAAGGCACCGATGATGGTGCCGGTATAGCCGCCGCGGCCGCCGAAGATGGAGGTGCCGCCGATGACGGCGGCGGCCACGGAGGGCAGCACCAGCGGTTCGGCGAGGGACAGGGAAGGGGCCTTGATCAAGCCGATATAGAGCAAGCCGGTGATGCCGGCGAGCAGGCTGGATAGGACGTAGAGCGCGGTGATGACCTGCCAGTAGCGCACGCCGGAAAGGCGGGTCGCGCGCTCATTGTCGCCGACGGCGTAGAGCAGGCGGCCGAAACCGGTGCGGTTGAGGCCGAAGACGATCAGCACCGCGACGGGGACGAACAGAAGCAGCGCGTTGGGAAACCCTGCGGTCACGCCGGTGCCGAGCCAGGCGAGGAAATCGGGGATCTTGGCGCCCGAGGCGATCACCGTGCGTTGATAGACCTGCAGGAAGCCGGTGCCGATCAGGCTGGTGCCCAGCGTCATGATCAGCGGATGGACGCGGAAGACGCCGACGCCGATGCCGTTGACGAGGCCGATCAGCACCGCCGGCATCATCGCCAGGAGGAAGGCCACGGCTGGGTCCTGGTTGACGGCTTGCGTAGCCATGATGAAGGCGCTCATCGTCGCCACCGTGCCGACAGAGAGATCGATGCCGCCGGTCAGCATGGTCATGGTCTGGCAGCCGGCAAGGATCGCCAAGGGAATGGCGAATTTGATGGTGTTGGCGATCCAGCGCTCGTTGACGATGCCGGGGCGCAGGATCTGCAAAATCACAACCAGGATGACCAGCAGGATGACCAGCGGAATCAGCGGCCGGTCGGCCATGAAGCGTTTGACACGGCGGCCGAAGGGGACGGGTTGGGGCGTGATTGCTGACGTGCTCATGGGGTGGCTCTTGTCTGCAAATGTAGCGCCCTACGGCGGCCCCCTCTGTCCTGCCGGACATCTCCCCCTCTAGGGGGGAGATCGGATGGGGTGACGGCTTTCGCAAATTGTCGGCGTTGCAAGAATGAGCGAGACGCCGAAGCTGCCAATCTCCCCCTTTGAGGGGGAGATGTCCGGCAGGACAGAGGGGGGCGCCGTAGAGCGCTATGCGCCAATTCATTCTCCCTCATCATTGCCGACCCCGCATCGTAATGAAAGCCCCGAACATCACCACGGCGACCATGATCAGGCCCTCGATGATGGCGGTGACGTTGGGGTCGATGGCAAGCAGGGTGAGGTCGGTGCGCACCAGGCGCAGCACGAAGACGGCGACGATGGGGCCGAGCAGGCCGCCCTTGCCGCCGCCCAGCGCCACGCCGCCCAGCACCACGGCCGCGACGCTGGCGAGCAGATAGGGGCCGGGAATAGGAGCGCCGATGCCGGTGCTCATGGTCAGCGCCAGGCCGCCCATGGCCGCGAACAGGCCCGACAACGCATAGGCGATGATGCGGGTGCGCTTGACCGGCACGCCGCTGCGGAACGCCGCCAGCTCGCTCGAGCCGATGGCGTAGATGGACAGGCCGAGGCGCGAGCGCCTCAGCGGTATCCAGACGATGCAGAGGCAGATGATCAGCACCAGCAGAGCCTTCGGCAGCCAGGCGTCGATGTTCTGCGGCAGGCCGGGTATCGGGACCGTGCCTGAAATCATCGCCTTCAGCCATTCGGCGGCGGCGCCGCCCGGCGCGCCGAGCACCAGAAGAGCCGCCCCTTGCAACACGAACAGCATGGCGAGCGTCACCACGATGTCGGGGACACGGGTGGCGACAATGAGCAGGCCGTTGAGCGCGCCGAGCACAAAACCCATGGCCAGTACGAAAGGCACCACGAACAGCGCGTATTCTTCCGAGGCGCCGGCCATCATCGAGGCGGCGGTGACGCTGGTCAGCGCCATCATGGCGGCGACCGACAGGTCGATGCCGCCGGCGATGACGACGACGGTCTGCGCGGCCACGGCAAAGGCGTAGGGCAAGACGGCCCGCGCGAGCGAGCCGAAATCGCCGCTGCCATAGCCGGGCTGGATCAGCTTGGTGACGACGAACAGCACGACGAGGAGGGCGAACAGGCCGGCGACCCAGCCCTGGCGGCGCAGGAGATGGCTCATGGCGTCACCTCCGGTGCATCCGGCGTATTTGCTGTGGGGTCCGCCAAAATGCCGACATCGGCCTTGGCGTCGCGCGGCAGGCCGTAGGCGGCGCGCATCAGTGCCGGCTCGTCCGCCTCCTCGACCGGGAAGATATCGACGACGCGGCCGCCGAAGATGACGATGACGCGATCGCAGACGCGCTGCACCTCTTCGAGTTCCGAGGTGTAGAACAGCACCGACTTGCCGTGGCCGGCGAGCTCGCGCAGCAATTTGTAGATCTCCTGTTTGGTGCCGACATCGATGCCGCGCGTCGGGTCGAAGCACAGGATGGTGCGGGCGTCCGCCGCGATCCAGCGTGCGATGGTCACCTTCTGCTGGTTGCCGCCGGACAGGCGCTGCACCTCGCCTTGCGCGCGGGTGTCGATCTGGAGGCGCGCGATGGCGCTCGCCACCGTGGCGCGCTCCTTGCGCATGGCGATCGGCCCCCAGTTGCGCAAGGCGGCGCTGAAGGGCAGCGCGATGTTCTCGCGCACCGAGCGCTGCATGGCGAGGGCCTCGGAGCGGTCGCCCGGCACATAGGCGATGCCGGCGCGGATGGCGTCGATCGGATGGGTGAATTTCGCCGGATGGGCGTCGACCTCGATCGTGCCGCCGGACGGTTTGATCGAGCCGGCAAGGGCGGCGAACAATTCATCCTGGCCCTGGCCTTCGAGCGCGACGACGCCGGCGACCTCGCCGTCGGCGAGCTCGAAGGAGACGTCGTTGAGCTTGGTGCCGACGCGCAGATTGCGCACGGCGAGACGCGGGCGGGCAGGGACCGATGTGGCGGCCTGGCCGGCGGCGCGGGCGGCCACCTTGGTCTTCTCGATGCGGGCGCCGAGCATCAGCTCGACGATCTTTTCCTCCACGCCGGGCTCGATGTCGAGAACGCCGACGGTCGCACCGTCGCGCAGCACGGTGGCGCGGTCGCAGAGCGCCGAGATCTCGACGAAGCGGTGCGAGATGAAGATCACGGCGCGGCCGCTGTCGCCCTGGCGACGCACGACTTCCAGCACTTTTTCAGCGAGGTTGGCGGGGAGCGCCGCGGTCATCTCGTCGAGCAGCAGCACGTCGGGCTCGACGGCGAGCGCCCGCGCCAGGTCGAGCACGCGCAGCACCGCCAGTGGAATGTCGCGCGCGGTGTCGCGCAGGTCGAGGTCGGGAATGCCAAGTTCGCGCACCCAGGCACGGAACGGCTCGACGGGCGTGCCGGTGAGCCGCAGATTGGACAGTATGTCGAGATCGGGGATCAGCGACGGTTCCTGGTAGACCGGCAAAAGGCCAGCGCGGCGCGCGGCGGCGGGCGAGCGTATGTCGCGCGCCTCGCCACGGATCAGGACGCGCCCGGCCGAGGCAGGGACCGCGCCGGTCAGGATCTTCACCAGCGTCGACTTGCCGGCGCCATTGGCGCCCATCAGGGCATGCACTTCGCCCGGCAGGACGGACAGCGACGCGTCGCGCAGCGCGGCAACCGCACCGTAATTCTTGGCGACGCCGGAGGCGTCGAGGAGGGGTTTGGTGGTCAAATTGCTGTCCGTACCAGAAACTCAATTGCTGGCGCTCTACGGCGCCCCCCTCTGTCCTGCCGGACATCTCCCCCACAAGGGGGGAGATTGGCCGCAACTTCGGCTTTCGCCAATTTTCAACGTGGCAAGACGAGAGCCGGCGCCGAAACTGCCAATCTCCCCCCAAGTGGGGGAGATGTCCGGCAGGACAGA
>NZ_VFUE01000049.1:0-1297 GCF_006441495.1 Mesorhizobium sp. B2-6-4 | reverse complement strand
CGGCGCACCGCCCTCGTTCGTGAGGCGTATATAGTCGCCACCCCTACAAACTGTCAACACCGATCCAAGAAGTTTTTTCGATTTCTCGTGGAGATATCCGCAGGGTCGAGATTCGTGAGTTGGCTAGGCTGAGTTTCCACGTCGCTTTTTGCGCTTGGTCGCGCCTGGGATACTCGCTCCGGACCGTATGCCTCGCTTTGAAAACCGCTGTCCGCCCGACGGCCGCGGACCTTGCCCGAGCGGCTTTCAGCGGCGATCCTCCAGCAATTCCGGTGTGATGTTCCGGCCTGCGTAGAAGATGCCCAGGATCAGCACCCGCTCGCCCTCGACCGCAAAGGCAATGCTGACCGCCCGTCGGTAGCCGATGATCCGCAGTCCGGGCATGATCTCGCGCCGCTCGGTGCCACGCTGTGGAAAAGTCGATAGACCGAGACAATGGTCTTGAATACCCGCGACGAAATTCCAGGCGATCGCCGGCGATGCGCGCTCGGCTATGTCGTCATAGAGCCGTTCGAGTTCGGCTTGTGCGGCGGGATGAAAGACGATCCGATAGTCCATCCCCTACTTGGCTTTCGCCTGTTTCGCGCCATGGCGCGCCTCCAGCCGAGAAAAAACCGCCTCGGCCGGGATTCCTTTAGCTGGATCCTGCTGGAGCTCGGCCAGGCGGCCCGGAATTTCCTCGCGCAGCCATCTTTCCCGCTCCGCCTCGAAATCCTCGAGCATGCGCAGGCCGGCGCGAACAACCTCGCTGGCATTGTTGTAGCGACCTGATTCGAGCTGTTTCCTGATGAAGCGCTCATAGTGGTCGTTCAGAGCGTAGTTGGGCATGACAACCTCCCGGAAAGAGACATGGGATCACGGCACGGATTTAGCAATAGATGTCAGATATTAGCAATTTCGACCGACGTCGACCAACCTGCATTTTGGTCCGATTGTCTCGCAGACAGAGATATCGCCTCGGTCGGGCCGCCGCGATCGGGGATCGCGCCTGCAGCCGATAGGTGGGATCTGCTCCTCGCGATCCAGCCAGGACGGCAGGCGCTGAAGCCGGCTGGGATGGAATCCTGCCGGCTGAATCCATTTCGCATTTTCGTGGCTGGCCTCGGCTCTGGGAAGCCCAATTTCTCCGCCGCGCGAGCTGAGAGCTCGTCTTGGCCCCGAGGCATGGAACGACCGAGGCTTGGCCCTGGTCGCTTTGGCTTGGCTTGGCTTGGCTTGGCTTTGTTTTTGACCTTGGGCGTCGGCTTTGGGTTTTTGCTGGGCTGTGATGAGGGTTCTCAAATCAGCGGGCGGCCAT
>NZ_VFUE01000048.1:0-1437 GCF_006441495.1 Mesorhizobium sp. B2-6-4 | reverse complement strand
GCCGTTGTTGTCGGCATCATAGACGCCGATGATGTGGCCGTGGCCGTCGTTGAACAGCGAGATTGCGTGGCCATCGGTGGTCTTCAGGCCGGAATCCACGCCCGTATTGCTGGCAAGGGTGAGCGCATAGACGAGCGAAGCTTTCGCTGCCGGTCCGTCGGCGCCGAACAGCGCCGTGGCGTTCACGACGCCGCCGCTGCCTTGCGCATATTGGTGCAGCGGCATGTCGGGATCGGTCCCGGCATTGACGCCGGCAAACAGGGCCGCCACGGCAGGATCGGTGGTGTCGTCGGAATCGGCATCGACACCTGCGGTCTCGTCGATAACGATGATGTCGCCGACCTTGATGTTGGCAAGGAAGGTGCCGGTGTTGTCGCCCTGTTCGCCGATTTCACGGAACGTCAGTGAGTTGTCGCCGGCCGTCGCCGTGACGTCGATGGCGATGGTCTGCATGACGCCCGACGTGGGATTGTAGGTTCCGACCGAGACGCCGTTCCACAGCACTTCGAGCTTGGCGCTGTGTAGGAGGCTGGTGTCGTTGGCGGCGCCGATCTCGAAGGAGATGCGGTATTCGCCGGCGCTGAGGCCATGCAGCGTCTGCGAGATCTGGATGTTGCCGGGGCTGGCCTCGAGGTCGACCATAACGCTGTTGGTCGGGCTGTCTGCACCGCGATAGCCGTCACCGACCTTCTGCAATTCGATGCTGCTGGCGCCCTCGTAAGGCGAGGCCGTGACGGTCCAGGCGCCGGCGGGACCGGTCGTGGTGCCGCTGCCCGCACCCCAGGCGTCGCCATTGGGGACGAAGCCGTCCAGGAACAGGCCGTTCAAGGCACCGTTCGGCTGCGAGATGGTCAGGCTCGGACCATCGTCGTCGAAGCTGATCTGGCCCGAGACATCGGCGCTGGCGCTGGCGGTGTCGCCGTCGCCATCGGTGACGGTCACGCTCACCGCGACCGAATGCGAGCCCAGCACCACCGTGTCGTCCGGATTGGAGGCGTTCGAATGATGAAGCGACAGATATTGCTCGACGGTCACCTTGCCGGTGGCCGGATCGATCGACAGCGCGAACGCCGCATCGCCATCGAACGTTCCGCCCTGCACGACGCCGACCACGACGCCGTTGGCCAGCGTCTGCAAGGTGATCAGCGAGCCGTCGGTGACGGCAAGGCCGGAGACCGCATTGGTGACGCTTAGCGCATAGACGGTGCTGCCCGAAACGGCCGGACCATCGGCGCCGAACAGCGCCGTGATGTTGACGAAAGCACTGTCGCTGGTGCCGTGCGCGATCGCTCCGGTGCCGCCGACATCGGGATCCTCGCCCTTGGTGACCGTACCAGTGTCGATCCCAGCCGGGGTGCTTGTGGTCGCCGTCTCGTCAAGCGCTACCGTAACGCCGGTGGCGGCGACAGCCGTCACCTTCGGCCCGTCATCGTCGAA
>NZ_VFUE01000047.1:0-2487 GCF_006441495.1 Mesorhizobium sp. B2-6-4 | reverse complement strand
GTAAGCGCTGTTTTGGGACCACCTTTCGGGAGTGGTCGCGATCTGTGAGGTTGCCGGTTCTGTAGTGGGATCGGAGATCGGCTTGTGTCTGGACTTGACCTTACGCTTAACCCGGAGCGGCAGCTTCGGCGTTTCGAGGTGATCAACGGTGCCGGCGGTCGGCGTCACTGGTCGGTGGATGACAAGGCTCGGATCATCGCAGAGACGCTAGAGCCGAATGCGATCATTTCCGAGGTCGCCCGCCGTTATGGTCTCAGGCCGCAGCAGGTCTTCGCCTGGCGCCGCGAAGCGCGCAACCAGGTCGCTTCGGTGCAGCAAGATTCTCCTGCCTTTGTGCCGGCGGTTGTGGCGGCGGCGGAACCTGTAGCCAGCCGTTCACCGAAGCAGCGGAAACGGCAAGCCACGCGAGATGCCGGCATGATCGAGCTTGAGATCGACGGCATCGCGATGCGCGTTGGCCGGGGTGCGGATGCGAAGACTGTGACCGCAGTGATCCGCGCGCTGAAGGCGACGACGTGATTGGGCCGACGGGTGCGGTCAAGGTCATGGTGGCGACGAAGCCGGTGGACTTCCGCAAGGGTGCGGAGGGATTGGCTGCACTGGTGCGAGAGACGATGGGGGCCGATCCGTTCAGCGGGGCCGTCTACGTCTTCCGGGCGAAGCGGACGGACCGGATCAAGCTGATCTTCTGGGATGGCACCGGAGTCTGCCTCTATGCCAAGCGTTTGGAGGATGGGGAGTTCCGCTGGCCGAAAGTGCATGACGGCATGATGCGGCTGACGGCCGCGCAGCTCTCGGCGCTACTCGAAGGTCTCGACTGGCGGCGAGTCCACGAGGCGCGCCGGACCCGCGTTCCAGCCCAGGCGGGCTGACCCGCGACGAAGTGAATCAGCCTGGATTCCGCTATCGCGGGCTGTCGGCGAATATGGTCTGATCCGCTCATGGCGATGACGGCTGACCAGCTTCCCGACGATCCGGACGCGCTGAAGGCGATGGTCCTGGCGCGCGACGTCGAGAATGCCCGCCTGATCCAGATCATCAAGGAATTGCAGCGTCACCGCTTCGGCCGGCGTGCCGAGACGCTCCCCGAGGATCAATTGCTGCTGGGGCTCGAAGAGGCCGAGCAGATCGAGGCCGCCGACGAGGAAGAGAACGAACAAGCATCTCCCGCAGAGCGCCTGGAGCGCGCCAGGCAGCGCCGGACGAACCGCGGCGCGTTGCCATCCCATCTGCCGCGGGTGGAAATGATCGTCGACATCGAGGACCATGCCTGCCCATGCTGCCGCAATGGCTTGCATCAGATCGGCGAGGACGTGAGCGAGCGGCTCGACATCGTTCCGGCGCAGCTGCGTGTAATCGTCGTGCGCCGGCCCAAATATGCCTGCCGCGCCTGCGAGGACGTCGTGGTTCAGGCTCCCGCGCCGGCCCGGCTGATCGAGGGTGGTCTTCCGACCGAGGCAACGGTCGGGCAGGTGCTGGTCTCAAAATATGCCGATCACCTTCCGCTCTATCGTCAGGCGCAGATTTACGCCCGGCAGGGTATCAATCTCGATCGCTCCACGCTCGCCGACTGGGTCGGCCGCGCCGCCTGGCACCTGCGTCCGGTGCATGAGCGGCTGCTTGGCAAGCTGAAGTCCTCGCCAAAACTCTTCGCCGACGAGACGACCGCGCCGGTGCTCGATCCCGGCCGCGGCAAGACTAAGACAGGTCAACTCTGGGCCTATGCCCGCGATGACCGACCATGGGAGGGGAGCGACCCGCCGGGCGTCGCCTATGTCTATGCGCCGGACCGAAAGGCAGAGCGTCCGATCGCTCATCTCGCAGGCTTCACCGGAATCCTGCAGGTCGACGGCTATGGCGGCTATCGCGTGCTGGCCGACAAAAGCGGCGTCACGCTCGCCTTCTGCTGGGCGCATGTGCGCCGGCGCTTCTATGAACTGGCCGTGTCCGGACCAGCGCCGATCGCCAGCGAGGCGCTGAGACGGATCGCCGAACTCTACAAGATCGAGGATGACATCCGTGGCCGATCGGCCAACGAGCGCCGCGCGATGCGTCAGGACAAAAGCCGCGCCATCGTCGCCGATCTCGAACCCTGGCTGCGTGAGAAGCTCGGCCTGATCAGTCAGAAGACAAAGCTCGCCGAGGCGATCCGCTACACGCTCTCGCGCTGGGAAGGCCTCTCGCGCTTCCTTGACGACGGCCGCATCGAGATCGACAGCAACACCGTCGAACGCTCGATCCGTCCGATCGCGCTCAACCGCAAGAACGCGCTCTTCGCAGGCTCTGACGGCGGCGCCGAACACTGGGCAGTCATCGCCTCGCTGATCGAAACCTGCAAGCTCAATGGGGTCGAACCGCTCGGCTATCTCGCCGATGTCCTCACCAGGATCGTCAACGGCCACCCCAACAGCCAGATCGACGACCTGCTGCCGTGGGCCTACATCCGGGCGCCTGAGCTAAAGGCCGTGGCCTGAGAACACCGCTTAC
>NZ_VFUE01000046.1:0-4158 GCF_006441495.1 Mesorhizobium sp. B2-6-4 | reverse complement strand
GTCCGCTTCATCCCCAGCCTCCATTCGCTGGCGATAAAACCGGACAACTCACGTGCTACCTAATCCGGACAACTCATCTGCTTACGACATTGTGTTCGGCCCGCCCCTTGGCGAAACGATCGGAAGCGGCTATGTGTCGGGCCGCGTGGTCCCGTAGCTCAGTAGGATAGAGCGGCAGATTCCTAATCTGTAGGTCACAGGTTCGATTCCTGTCGGGATCACCACGTTTTGCTGCTTAAGCCGGATACTGTCGGACCTGAATCGGACTGAAACCAGAGCCGATCACCGGGGTCGCATCGGTCATCTGTACGGAACCTGCATGCGGATTTCTACCCTTCGAATAACGTCAGAAAAGCGCTTGCAGACGTTCCGACAAATCGGAAATTGGGTGATTGGTTGGAGCCCGGTCGACGGACCGCAGCGGTCCCGTCCGGGATGAGGTTCAGAGCCGTTCCAGCGTCAGCATGCCCGGATCGCCCTTCCAGGCTTTGGAAAGTTCGTCCGCGGCTTTCGTTGCGGCGGCAGTATCGCCTTGGGCCTCCGCCGCCTGCTGCAGCCCGAACAGTGCCCAGGCGCTGCTGCGTGCGCGGTGGAGCGCCGCCACAAACTCCTTCGCCGCGTCCGCCGGCTGACCGTTCTTGAGGAGGGCGGCACCGAGGGACTGCCGCACGGGATAATACCAGTACGGAGGCTCCATGTAGGGGATCGTGTCCTCCGTTTCGACCGCTTTCTTCCAGAAGGCTATCGAGCCGCCGACGTCATTCTCGGCCTGCGCAGCGCGGGCACGTACGACATCTTCGGCCACTTGCAGGACCGACAATGCCGGGATTCCCCAGGCATCGTGCACCGACCAGTCGGTTTCCTGAGCGATCTTGTGGATGGCGTCCGCCTCGACTCGCGCGCCCGAGGCGTCCTTCTTCTCGGCCAGGGCGACGCCGCGCGCATAGTGCCACATCGATGTGATGTAAGGCGGCGCGCCGGCCGGCTCGGCCTTAGCCAGGATCGCATCCGGTTCGGCATATTGCGCCCAGGCGAAATACGGAGCTGCCTTCACCGGCTGCACGATCGGTATTGCCGTGGCCACCTCGTTAGTCAGAAACTTGTCCAGCTTCTCAGCCTCTGCAAGCACCGTCTTCGAGTCACCGAGGAGCTGGGCCGAAACCAATACGAAGTGCACGTTGTGGGAATAGTAGCCGAGCGGATAGACACCGGTAGCGCCGGTTTCGGCGAGATAGGTCTCGTCCACTTTCGAGGCAGCTTCGTTGGACTTCAGCGAATCCGTGTAGCGGCCGACGCGATAGTAGATGTGGCTCGGCATATGGACGATGTGTCCGGCCCCCGGCATCAGCGCTGCTAGCCGGTCCGCGTAGGGCTCGGCGCGCTCCGGACGATCCGAGGCCTCAACAAGATGAATGTAGAGGTGAATAGCCATCGGATTGTCGGGCTTCCTGGCGAGAACGCCTTCCAGCCGCCTCTGGATGTCGGCGGTGCGGCCCTTGGGTTCCTTGCCGCCCGGCTGCCAATAGTCCCAAGGCTGCGTGTCCATGCCGGCCTCTGCGGCCAGCACAGCGAGTTCGAGATCGTCAGGATATTTGTCGGAAAGCGCCGCAGTTGCATCGGCGAAGGCGGCGTTCAGGGTGTTTCGATCGGCCTTGGGATCTTCGGAATACCGCGTGGCGACCGCCTCGATCAGTCCCCGCTCCTTCTCGGTGGCACCGGATGAAAGCGCCTGCGCCTTTCGAAGAGCAGTGATCGCTGGTGCATTTGCGGTGGGATCCATCGGCACGTTGATGTTCGGGCCCAGGACCAGTGCCTCGCCGAGGAAGCACATCGCACAGTCGGGATCGAGGCTTTGTGCCTTGCGGAAGGCGCGTCGCGCCTCCGCGTGATTGAAGTTGGTGGCGAACCGCAGCCCCTGGTCAAAGTATTTTTGGGCATCGGCGCTCTTTGTGCTGATCGGATAGCTCAGGGAGCCCAGGTCATCCCACAATGGCGGCTGGGCCTCCTCGTAGGCCTTCAAGTCTTGCGGGGCCAGTGATTGGCCGGCAGCGGCCAGAGCGACGCAGTGTGTGATGTCGAGTTCCCCCGGCAACGATACTCTTGGCGCCGCAAGCTGCGACTGCAACGGACTGTCCGCGGCGTAAGCAATGGCAGCACCTGTGCCGAAACTCATTAAGGCAATAGCTGTCCATCCTGCACTTGGCAGGCAAGCACGCAGTTTCATCTGAACCTCCTGGCGTTCGGTACGATCGGCAAGCTCCGATCAGCCCTGTCTTTCCAATTCTCGATCGGAGGTGCGGGCGTTGATGATCCGCCTCGCGCCGCCGTTTGGCAATATATTTCCTACTGCTAATGTAATAGCGGACGCGATGTTTTCTGCTCACCTCTTCGGCCCGAAGGCACTAGTCGGACATCAGAGGGATTCAGGCACGCACCGTTGCAAAAACCAAATATCGTCTGACCGCCCGCCCCGCTTGAGACGTATCGGATCGAGACCGGCGCCTGTTGTTGTGAAGTGCCACGGCCCCGATTCAGCGCAGAGTGCAACCCTTGGACCGTCAGGGCTTCACCCGAACGGGTGACACCGCGACTTCAATGCGTGGAGGACCCTTGGTATCGGGACAGGAGCTTCGCGAGTTCCGCCTGACTTCCGGTGCTTGTTTTCGAGAATATTGCACGGAGCTGGGTTCTGGCGGTTTCACGGCCAATTCCCAGGGCAGAGCTTGCCGCGCCGATACCTCGGCCATCGGCAAGGCGGCAGGCCAGCCGCGTTTCGGCTGCTGTTAGTTGAAAGGCGTGCCTTATCAGTTGCTTGGGTAGCGCCGGTTCGGCCACAAGATCGGTAAAATAGAGGAGCCCGTCTCCGCCGTTAAAGAGGTCATGGACGAACGAGGTCATCGGAATGGCTTCAGCAAGAAGCCATGGCGAACCCTCGCGAGCAATCAAAACGGGCTCCCCGTCGCTCAAGTGGCCGCATTGGCTGACCACGCCTGCGATCAATTTCTGCAAGCGTGAATCACTGGGCCGATCTGCCGCCCGCAGACGACCACCGTGGATAACGAGGCCAGTACCAAGCAGAGCTTCCGCGTGTTTATTGTAGCGGGTGACGCGGCCTCGGCAATTCAGCAACAGCGCTGCGCTTCCCATCCGATCCAGAATGGCCAGGTTCGGTTCGACTGCCGTTTCCCAAACCTTTTCCGCAGCACTGATGATGCGAACCATCGACGGAACGATCGCCAAGAAATCCTCGGCTTCATTCCGGTAGAATGGCCCCTTATGAGCGTCACGAAACATCGAGAGCATCCACCTTCGATCCTTCACCATGAAGTCTATTGCAGCCCACCATTCCCGGTCGCCTGGACGCGCGATTTCTTGGTAATAAGGGAGAACCTCGCGCTCATCACGAGTGGTGATCTCATCCTCGACAACGAAGCTGTCTGTCAGTTTTGCCAACCTCTTGCGCGGTCTACGTTCATGCGGATCGGGAGCACCTTCGATTCTTTCGATCCAAAGGGCGGCGAATTCGGCATGTTCGGTCGAATCGGGTCTGAGCGCGGTCGGCGATCGCTGATCGCTACGAAACGGGTGAGTTGGATCGCAGGTGCGGATAACGCAACTTGTGGCTCCCAGGGAGTGGGCCAGCATTTGAAGCGCTGCGGGCCACTGCCTAAACTCGAACGCGGCGTCGTAGCAAGCCTCGATCGCAGCGGCAATGTTCCGATTGTCGGACATAGGATTTGCGTCGCGATCCCGGTTTCTCGCCCTTTTTCTCCTCATGGCCCGTCGACGGCCCTCCAGCTACAGGCCCCGCAACCGGCTCGGGCCAGGGATGTTTATTTCCCGCGGCCATGCTCGACAGACGGTCAGCTGAGGACCTATCGTCAGACTGACGCATCGAATGAGAGATAGCTACATTAGCATAATAGCCACGCAACTTCACCGATGCTTCTCGACGAAATCTCTGCACGCAGGTGAAAGCCGTTCGATCTGGCTTTCAAGGTCGCATTTACCCATCGGTTTCGTCGGGCAAAACCGTGCGTAGTCGCGGCGACATCCCTTGCCTTCGAAAATTTTGAAAGATCTTACCTGCGTAGGGTTTGTTGCGTTGACTGAACTGGGTATCAGCCCGGTTTCGATCTCCATCGCACCGTCACGACT
>NZ_VFUE01000045.1:0-8765 GCF_006441495.1 Mesorhizobium sp. B2-6-4 | reverse complement strand
TGAACCGCTTCGACGCCAAAACAGAAGCGGACAGATCATGTGCTACCAAACCGGACAACTTGATTAGCTACCGACAGCCCGACGCGCCTTGCGGCCGTCACGGAAGCCAATGCCTGTCGGCATTCACACGTGTTCCGCCTCCAGAACGATGGTTTTCTTCCAATCTCCCGTGGTGTTCCACCAGCGATTCGGATTGGCGCGGTCGTCCAGCCCCTTGGAACGGCTGGCAAGGACCGGCTGAATGCGGATCACCGGCTCCTGATAGCTGTGCGCCTGGAAGATCGCTTCTACGACGCGCGCCGCCAATTCCTGGTCATCGGGCAGTTCGAACGAAACCTCGACCGTGCCGGGGCGGCGCCGCAATTCGGTCTCGGCGCCGGCGGCTGCGCCGTCAAGTGGTCGGTAGCGTTCGATGCCATGTGCCGACTGGTAGGCGTTGCGGTCATAATTACCCATGGCCAGCGGCGCCAGCGCCACCACCGCGTCCATGATGCGGTCGACATCCGCGGCCGGCGCCTGGAAAGTGACAAGCAGGAGCAGCGTCATCCGCAATGATGTGGTTTCAAAGCCGCTGTCGATCATCGGAGTCTCCTCAACTTCAAGTGTTTTGAGGTCTCCGTATAAACCGTGGCTGCTGACACGGTTCTGTCAGCAGCCAGTCATCCGGGAGTAGCCAGTTATGGGGCCAGCCGGCAGTGGGCGATCGTCAATCCGGTTTGCGCCGGTGGCGGCTTACAAAATCTTGCGGACCAGCCTGACGCTGGCAAGGACCATGTAGGCGGCGAAGAACAGGCCGAGCGACCAGCCGAAACCAGAGGGACCGAACGCATCCATGCCGATGCCTATCGCCTGTGGGCCGAGCACCATGCCGACGCCGTAGCACAGCACGAAGGCGGCATTGGCTGAAGCCAGCTCATGGCCGGAAAGCTGCGAGCCGAGATGGGCGAGGCCGATCGTGTACATGGCCGCGACCACGCCGCCCCAGACGAACAGGAGGCCCGCCATCAGGTGCCAGTTGCCGGCCAGATGCGGCATGAAGATCGTACCGGCGAGTCCGACAGTGGCGCACGCCAGAAGCAGATAGCGGCGGTCCGAGACGCGATCGCTGATCATGCCGATCGGGATCTGCAAGAGCACGTTGCCGAGGCCGATCATGGTGAGCAGCAAGGCGGCGTCGGCTTCGGAATAGCCGATGCGGTTGCCATAGACCGGAAACAGGGCGAAACCGCCGGTTTCGACGGCTCCAAACACCAGTACGGCGGCGGTGGCGGTCGGCACCAGCCAGATATAACGCAGGAAATTGCTGGTCTCGCCGTCGGATACGATCGTCGGGCTCTCGTTACGCGCCGCCAGCACCGGGATCGCGGCCAACGCCACCAATGCGATGATGACTCCGAACGGCCTGAAGCCGGAACTGCCGAGATGGGCGAACAGCCACGGCCCCGCGGCAAAGCCGAGCGACAGCACGGTGGCGTAGATGCCGAGCACAAGACCTCGCCGGTGCGGCGGCGCCGAGGTGCTGATCCAGAATTCCGACAGGATGAACAGCACCGTCAGCGCGATGTGCAGCACGATGCGCAGCGGAAACCACATCCAGAAATCGGGTGCGAAGTGGAAGCCGACGAAGGCCAGCGCACCGGCGGCAATCATGGCGATCATCGTCCAGGCAACGCCGAAGCGCATGGCGAGCGGCGTGGCCAGAGGGGCGCCGGCGATCGAGGCCAGGCCGGCGACAGCCGTGTTGAGGCCGATCATCGAGGCCGAATGGCCGCGCGTTTCCAGAATAACGCTGAGCAGGGGCATGCCGAGGCCGATGGCGATGCCGACGACGCTGATCGACGAGATCGCCGCCACCATCGGCAGCCAGTGTACGCGCTCGTCGCCCTTTGGTTGGGTATCGACCGTCATGTTATGTCTGAATACTCGATGTTCTACAGAATTTCGCGGGTGAAGCGGTTGCGGACAAGCCGGTAGAAGGGCACGGGACCGCCCGGACGCAACAGCGGATCATGGGTGAGGCGGCTTTCCAGCTCGTCCAGGATCATCCGGGTGATGTCGGGAATGTCGGCTTCCCTGGCCTTGGCAAGCGGCAGCCAGACCAGTTCCTCGAGTTCGTTGGTCGGACCGCCGCCCGGCAGTTCGACGGCGACGTCGCCTCGCCATGCGCAGAAGAAGCGGGTGTCGAAGCGGCGCACCCGGTTGGGCGGCGTGATGGCGCGCGCAATGAAGCGCAGCATGTCCAGGGCAGGTTGCACCCCATGTTCGGCAAAGCCTTGCCAATCAGACCTTGTCGTGGCGAAGGCGCCTTTGCGACCAATCAGCAGCCCGGCTTCCTCATAGGTCTCGCGGATGGCCGACAAGGCGATGGCGCGGGCACGCGCCTCGCTCGTGCGGCCGGGGCCGGCGATGAGCTTTGCTTCCTGCTCGGGATGCAGCGCGGTGGCGGTGGGGATGCGGCTGTCCGCCGGGTCGGTACGGCCGCCGGGAAAAACGAACTTGCCTGGCATGAAGGCGTGACCGGCATGACGGCGACCCATCAGGACCCGCAAGTCGTTGGCCTTGCCGTCGAGCAGGATCAGGGTCGCGGCATCACGTGGACGAATCGCCCGGCCGCCATGCGTGGCCAGACCTGTGTCGAGCCTGTCGACGTCCGCCTTGGTCATTCCTTCCATGCGCAGGACCTAGCGGAAACGTCTTGCATGCGAAAGTAGCCTTGACGGTTGGCATGTTGCGCCAGCCAGCACCTCAGGCACCGGGATGGGGTTCGGCCACGTCGTGTTCGCCAGCAAAACCGTGCATATAGAATGCCCATTGCAATCCGATGACGGCACCTTTCACCGGCTGCAGTAGGGCAACCGACAGCAGGATCGTCAAGGGTACCCAGATGGCGATGTGCTGCCAGGTGGAAAGGGTCGACGTCGCCTCCACGCCCATGAAGGCGCCGAGCACGATGTGGCCGACGATGACGATGACCAGATAGGCGGGCAGATCGTCGGCGCGGTGATGGTGTATCTCCTCGCCGCAGACGCTGCATGTCTCGACGGTCTTGGTGAAGCCGCGAAACAGCTTGCCTTCGCCGCAATGCGGGCAGCGGCCGAGCATGCCGCGCTTCATCGCCGTCCATAGCGGACGCGCGACCCGGCCCGAATGAAGTTCGCCGCCGAAAACCTGTTCTTCCATGCCTTTTGCCATCACCGTCTCCTGCCGCGCGAGCCAGGGCGCGATTGTGACGCACGGGCGCGGCCCTTTGCCTTGTGAAACGACCTGACGGAGCCAGGCAGGGGCTTCGGGTCGGTCAACATCTCAAAGCGCATCGCGCCGGCCATCGGCGCCACCTCGACGAGACGGACCTCGACACGGTCCGCCAGCTGATAACCCTTGCCCGAGCGTTCTCCGTAGAGCGAGCGGGCCGTTTCGTCATATATATAGTAATCGCCGCCCAGAGTTGACACGGGGATGAAACCATCCGCGCCATACTGCGGCAATTGGACAAATAGTCCCGATTTGGTGACGCCGGAAATGCGGGCGTCGAAACGGTCGTCGATGCGCTCGGCGAGATAAGCGGCGATCAGCCGGTCGACCGTGTCGCGTTCGGCCGCCATTGCACGGCGTTCTGTGCCGGAAATCAGCACCGAAACATCCTCGAGCCGCGCTTCCTCCTCCTGCGTCAGGCCCCCTGGGCCGAGGCCGAGTGCGGCGATAAGCCCGCGGTGCACGATGAGGTCGGCGTAACGGCGGATCGGCGAGGTGAAATGCGCGTAACGGTTCAGGTTGAGGCCGAAATGGCCGATGTTCTTGGGTGAATATTCGGCCTGGCTCTGCGAGCGCAGCACCACCTCGTTGACCAGACCTTCATTGTCGGCGCCGCGCACGCGCTCGAGAATGCCGTTGAACTGGGCGGGCCGCATCTGCGCACCGCGCGCCAGCGACAGGCCCAGGGTTTGCAGAAATTCGCGCAGCGATTCCTGCTTGGCCAGCGAGGGCGCGTCGTGGGTGCGGTACACCAGCGCCTGCTTCTTCGCCTCGAGTGTCTCGGCGGCGGCGACATTGGCCTGGATCATGAATTCTTCGATGAGCTTATGGGCATCGAGCCGTTCCGGCACGACGACGCGATCGACAGTGCCGTCGGGCTTCAGCAGGATCTTGCGCTCGGGCAGGTCGAGTTCGAGCGGCTGGCGGCCATCGCGTCCGCGCTTGAGGATCGCATAGGCATCCCATAGCGGCTTCAGCACCGCGTCGAGGATCGGCCCGGTCTTGTCGTCCAGTACGCCGTCGATCGCCGCCTGCGCCTGTGGGTAGGCGAGCTTGGCCGCCGACTTCATCATGACGCGATGGAAGGAATGCCTGATCTTGCGCCCGTCCGCCGAGAAGGTCATGCGCACGGCCAGTGCCGGGCGATCCTGGCCTTCGCGCAGCGAGCAGAGATCGTTGGAGATGCGCTCGGGCAGCATCGGCACGACGCGATCCGGGAAATAGACCGAGTTGCCGCGCTTCAGCGCTTCACGGTCGAGTGGAGTGCCGTAGCGGACGTAAGCAGCCACGTCGGCGATGGCGACCGTGATGACCACGCCGCCGGGGCTCTTCTCATCGAGATCGGGCGTAGCGAACACCGCGTCGTCGTGGTCCTTGGCGTCGGCCGGGTCGATGGTGACCAGCGGCAGTTCGCGCCAGTCCTCGCGGTTGGCCATCGTCGCAGGCTTGACGGCTTCGGCTTCGGCGATGACGTCGGCCGGGAAGACATGCGGAATGTCATGTGCGTGGATGGCGATCATCGAGACCGCCTTTTCGCTGGTCAGCGAGCCCAGCACGTTGAGCACTTTTGCTCTCGGCAAGCCATAGCGCGAGGCCCGGGCGGGCTCGACCTCGACGAGATCGCCGTTCTTGGCTCCGTTCTGGAATTCCTTGTCGACGATCAGTTCGGGTTGCCGGCGCTCCACCGGCTCGATGCGGAAGCTGCCGTCCTGAAGCACCCGAAAGACGCCGAGAACGGCATCCGTGCGCTTCTCGAATATCTTCATCACCCGCCCTGTGTAGGCCGGGCCGCCCAAGGCGACATTCGTGTCGTCGGCGGGAAAGGTCTTGGCCAGCACGCGATCGCCAATGCCAGGCGCCGGTCCGCCGCCACTGCGCGACAGGCGGATGGAAACGATGGGGGGCGGTCCATTGGCGGTGTGTTCGGTGGGACGCGCCAGCAGCACGCCGTCGGCGTCGCGGTCGAAAATGTCGAGCACCGTGACATGGGGCATGGCGCCAACGCGGGCCAGGCGCTTACGCTCCTTGGTCAGGACGCCTTCGTCCTGCAGGTCGCGCAGGAGATCCTTCAGCCAAATGCGGTCCGGGCCGCGCAGCGCGAACGCCTTGGCGATGTCGCGTTTTCCAGCGCGATCCGGATTTTCGGCGATGTAGCGCAGGATTTCGTCACGCGAGGGCCTGTAGTCGCCCTTGACCTTGGCCGTTGTGTCGGCGGTGCGCGGGTCGCCGTGGGTTGTTGCGGAGATCCTGCGCGCCACGCCGTTCTATCCCTTTTTCCTGGCGGCAGGCTTCTTGGCCGCCGTCTTCTTGGTAGCGGGGGCCTTGGCCGCCGCCGCTTTGCGGAAAGGCTTCTTGCCGCCGCCGCCCTTGGCTTCCTTCTCGGCGATCAGCGCCAGCGCATCCTCCATCGTCACCGATTGCGGATCCTTGCCCTTGGGCAGCGTGGCATTGACCTTGCCGAAATTGACATAAGGCCCGTATTTGCCGTCGCGCACGACGATCTTGCCGCCGCCGTCGGGATGATCGCCAAGCTCCTTGAGGGCTGCCGCAGTGCCGCCATTGCGGCCGCCCTTGCCCTTCAACTGCTTCTCGGCGATCACCGAAACAGCGCGGTTGAGCCCGATCGAGAATACATCCTCGATGCTGTCGAGATTGGCGTAGGTGCCGTCATGCAGCACGAAAGGCCCGTAGCGGCCAAGCCCGGCCGAGATCATCTTGCCGGTTTCCGGGTGCTTGCCGACATCGCGCGGCAGGGAAAGCAGGGCAAGCGCCTTCTCATGGTCGATCGAATCGGGCGTCCAGCCCTTGGGCAAGCTGGAACGCTTGGCTTCCTTGCCATCGCCACGCTGGATATAGGGACCGAAGCGGCCGCTGCGCAGCGTGATCTCCTCAGCCGTGTAGGGATCCTTGCCGAGCACCTTGGTGCCGTCCTCGCCGCCGCCATTCTCGCCATTGGGATTGGCCGCGTCGCCGAGCTGGCGGGTGAAGGAGCATTCGGGATAGTTCGAGCAGCCGACGAAGGCGCCGAACTTGCCGAGCTTGAGCGACAAATTGCCGGTGCCGCATTTGGGGCAGATGCGCGGATTGGAGCCGTCCTCCCGGGCAGGGAAGACCAGAGGCGCCAGCTCCTCGTTCAGCGCATCGAGCACGTCGGTGACGCGCAGTTCCTTGATGTCGGCGACGGCGCCGGAAAAATCCTTCCAGAAATCGCGCAGAACGTCCTTCCAGGCGAGCTTGCCGTCGGAGATCTCGTCGAGCTTTTCCTCGAGCGATGCGGTGAAATCGTATTCGACGTAGCGCTCGAAGAAGCTTTCCAGGAAGGCCGATAGCAGCCGGCCCTTTGCCTGCGGCACAAGCCGGCGCTTGTCGATGGTGACATAGTCGCGGTCCTCGAGCGTCTTCAGGATCGCCGTGTAGGTCGACGGCCGGCCGATGCCGAGCTCCTCCAGCTTCTTGATCAGCGAAGCTTCGGAATAACGCGGCGGCGGTTCGGTCGTGTGCTGGGTGGCGTTGATCGCCTGGCGGGCAAGCTGCTCGCCGGCGCGGATTTCGGGCAGGCGGCGGTTTTCCTCGTCCTCGGAATCATCGTCCTTCTGATCGGTATAGGCGGCGATGAAACCGTCGAAGCGCACGACCGAACCGACGGCGCGCAACTCGGCCGTGCGAGCACCGTTGACCGCCTCGATCTCGACCGTGGTGCGTTCGATCTCCGCCGGCTGCATCTGGCTGGCGATGGCGCGCTTCCAGATCAATTCATAGAGCCGCATCTGGTCGGCATCGAGATATTGCCTGACCGATGCCGGCGTGCGCATGAAGTCGGTCGGGCGGATCGCTTCGTGCGCTTCCTGGGCGTTCTTGGCCTTGGTCGTGTACAGGCGCGGCTTTTCCGGCAGGTATTTCGGGCCGAATTCCTTGGCGATGGCATCGCGTGCGGCCGAGATCGCCTCGGGCGCCATCTGCACGCCGTCGGTTCGCATATAGGTGATCAGGCCGGTGGTTTCGCCGCCGATCTCCATTCCTTCATAGAGGCGCTGCGCCACCTGCATCGTGCGGTTGGCCGAAAAGCCGAGGCCCGACGAGGCGGCCTGCTGCAATGTCGAGGTGGTGAAGGGCGGGCCCGGATTGCGCTTGGTGGGTTTTGCTTCGACGGACAGCGCCTTGAAGGCCGCGCCCTCGAGCATGGCCTTGATGTCGTCGGCCTGCGCCTTGTTGGCGATGTCGAGCTTCTGCAACTTCTTGCGCTCGAAAGCGGTCAGGCGCGCCTCGAAGTTCTCGTTGCGCGGCGTGCCGAGGATGGCAGCGATCTGCCAGTATTCCTCGCGGATGAAGCGTTCGATCTCGGATTCGCGGTCGCAGACCAGCCGCAAGGCGACCGACTGCACGCGGCCGGCGGAACGGGCTCCGGGGAGCTTGCGCCACAGTACCGGCGAAAGAGTGAAGCCGACGAGATAGTCGAGCGCCCGGCGGGCGAGATAGGCGTCGACCAGCGGCGCATCGATCTGGCGCGGATTGGCCATCGCCTCGAGCACCGAGCTCTTGGTGATGGCGTTGAAGACGACGCGGCTGACCGGCTTGTCCTTCAGCGCGCGCTTCTGCCGCAAGACTTCCAGAACGTGCCAGGAAATGGCCTCGCCCTCGCGGTCCGGGTCGGTGGCGAGGATCAGGCCGTCGGCGTCCTTGACCGCCTTGGCGATGTCGGCGAGGCGCTTGCCGGATGCCGTGTCGACCGCCCAGGACATGGCGAAATCCTCGTCCGGTCGCACCGAGCCGTCCTTGGCCGGCAAATCACGAACATGGCCGAACGAGGCCAGAACCTTGTAGTTCTTGCCGAGGTATTTGTTGATTGTCTTCGCCTTGGCCGGCGATTCGACGACGACGACGTCCATGAGGGCTCATATCAGCTGTGATGCGGCAGAAGAATTCCGCTGCGCGCGACGAAATCTCGGTTCTGTTCGTCGCTCACATGGCCGCGCTTTTGCATCCGGTCAAGGGGAAGCGGCCAAATTGCAAGAGTGCCGGCAGCAATACACTCTAAGAGTGTATGGGAGAAGATCACATTGTTGAGGGGTAACTAAGACAAATGGCTGGAGCGGTGAGGAGCGGCTCAAATTGGCGCCGATGAGGTCGCCGGCGACCCTGTGGACCGAGTCAAATGCCGCGCCAGCGCGTCTGATGCGGACTGCCAGGCGTTGAAGGCACGCCCGGCAGCAACGTCGAAGTTAAGGTGGCAGCCTTAGTCGGCCTTGACGATATGCCAGACGCCGCCGACGCCATCACCCGACACATCGCCGGCCTTCTTGTCCTTGATGAATGTGTAGACGGGCTTGCCGTCATAGGCCCACATCTTGGTGCCGTCGGTGCGGTCGACAACGGTCCATTCATCGTCCGCCTTGGCGCCGGCCTCGGCCTTCAGCGGCGGCCAGTTTGTGGCGCATTTGTCGTAGCAGTTGGTCTTGCCCTTCTCGTCCTTGTCATAGGTGTAGAGCGTCATGCCGTTGGCATCGGGGTAGACC
>NZ_VFUE01000044.1:0-9799 GCF_006441495.1 Mesorhizobium sp. B2-6-4 | reverse complement strand
ATGCCCGCCCTGGCCACCGATGCGCTCGATGCGGCAGACAGCCGGGCCGATGCGGTCGACAGCATCGGCCACCGTCGTCGAGTAGGCGTCGAGCAGCGCGTCGTCGGATTGGAATTTGGCGGCAGCAACGGCCATTGGCAGGCTCCATGTTTTCAGGCGCAACGATGACTATATGTGCGGAGCGGCTTCATCCGCCGCGACCTGACCAGATGGCCAGTCGCCCGGCCGACTAGCCGTCAGGCGAGTATCTCCAAGCGCGCTGCCGCGCGATATCTGGGGCATGGATGAACCCAGGAGACTGCTATGAGCGAATTCAATCTAAGTGCCTTTTCGGAAGCCATTGCCGATCTGGCAGCCAAGGCGGCGCCGGCGACCGCGAGCTTCACCACCCACAATCATCGCACAGCGAGCGCTTTCCATTGGCGCGACGGCTACTTCGTTGCCGCCGAGGAAGCCGTCGAGGCCGGCGAGGAGATCGAGCTGACGCTGGCTTCGGGCGAGACGGTGAAGGCCGATCTTGTCGGCCGCGATCCCTCGACCGGCGTCGCCCTGCTCAAGCCGGCCGGTGCTACCAATGCCGAGCCGTTGGCCAGGGCGGATGCGGTGCGGCCCGGCAACATTGCCGTCGCCATCGGCAACAGCCGGGGTTCGGCGTTGGCAGTTTCAGGCTCGGTCGGCGAAGTCGGCCCGGCCTGGCGCTCAATGCGCGGCGGCACCATCGACCGGCGCATCAACCTGGCGGTGGGCGCCGGCGGCCGTTTCGAGGGCGGCCCGGTGCTCGATGCCAAGGGCGCGCTGATCGGCATGCTGTTGTTCGGGCCGCGCGGCCGCGCGCTGGTCATGCCTTACGAGACGATCGAGCGGGCGGTCGCGACGCTGCGCGAAAAAGGCCATGTCGCCCGCGGCTATCTCGGCGCCGGCTTGCATCCGATCCGCGACGGCGAGGCCCGCGGCGCCATCGTCATGAGCCTTGATGACAACGGTCCGGCCAAGGCCGCCGGCCTTTCCCTCGGCGACATCATCGTCGCCTGGAACGGCGAGGCGGTGAGCGGC
The DNA here is from genome assembly GCF_006441495.1 of Mesorhizobium sp. B2-6-4. Classification (NCBI taxonomy): domain Bacteria; kingdom Pseudomonadati; phylum Pseudomonadota; class Alphaproteobacteria; order Hyphomicrobiales; family Phyllobacteriaceae; genus Mesorhizobium; species Mesorhizobium sp. B2-6-4. The sequence continues at coordinate 8,746 of NZ_VFUE01000044.1, read as the reverse complement.
CCGCGCGAGCTGATCCGCAGGCTCGGGCCCGACAGCGCCGGAGCTTCGGTTACGCTCGGTGTCGTGCGCGGCGGAGAACAGCGCGACGTGGCGCTGACGGTCGGCGAAAAGCCGCTCAGCTGAGAGGATTAATGGACGCGATCGCGACAGGCGAGATGACGCAAAGCGGCACCGGCGAGCGGCAGCTGGTCGTGCTGGTCGCGCTCGGTGATGCCGCGCGCGCCGAGCGGCTGTCCGCGTCGCTTGCCGCGACCGACGATCTGCTGCCGGTGACGCCGGGCAGCAGCGAAGCGGTTGATGTCGCCATCGTCGACGAGACCGCCGGCCCCACGGGTGCGGGAACAGGGAAGGGCGACGCCGTTCCCGCCGCGACCGCGCGGGTGCTGTTGTCTTCGCAGGCCGGCCTGGCACGGCCGCAGGGGCAGGTGTTCGCCGTGCTGCCGACGGCGGCGGATGCAATGCTGATTGCGGCCGCCGCCAGGCTGGCGGCGGCCGGCTACCGCGTCTTTGGCGACAGCGGATCCGTTCCTGGCCGCCGCGATGATTTCCACGGCGGCGATATTGGCGGCGACGGCCTTTTCGACGAGGAGCATCCCGACGAGCATGCCGCCCGCCCGGCGCTGTCGCCGCGAGAAGCGGAAGTGCTGGCGCTGCTGGCCGAGGGCGCCCCCAACAAGGTAATCGCGCGGCGGCTCGACATTTCCGTGCATACGGCGAAGTTCCACGTCGCAGCGATCCTGATCAAGCTCGGCGCCGCCAACCGAACGGATGCCATCGCCATTGCCATGCGGCAGGGGCTGGTGTTGGTCTGAGGTGACGTCTCAGCCGGAATTTGACGATCATCGCCAACGAATGGACCCTCCGCAGCGTCAGCATGGCCTGCCGCCGCAAGCTCTTGTATCCGGGACCGCCACAGGCAAGGATCGCGCCACCGGACAATGCAAGCGGAGGAAAAATGTCGCTCAAGGGAAAGACGCTGTTCATCTCCGGCGGGTCGCGCGGCATCGGGCTGGCGATCGCCTTGCGCGCCGCGCGCGACGGCGCCAATGTGACGATCGCGGCCAAGACCGCCGAGCCACATCCGAAACTGCCGGGCACGATCTACACCGCCGCTGAAGAGATCGAGCAAGCCGGCGGCAAGGCGCTGCCGGTCCTGTGCGACATTCGCGAGGAGGCGCAAGTGGCCGAAGCGGTGTCGAAGACGGTCGAAAAATTCGGCGGCATCGATATCTGTGTCAACAATGCCAGCGCCATCCAGCTCACCGGGACCCTGGAAACCGACATGAAGCGTTACGACCTGATGCACCAGATCAACACGCGCGGCACGTTTCTCGTTTCCAAAATGTGCATTCCGCACCTGAAGTTGGCCGGGAATCCTCATATCCTGAATCTGGCGCCGCCGCTCGACATGAAGGCCAAGTGGTTCAAGAACCATGTCGCCTACACCATGGCCAAGTTCGGCATGTCCATGTGCACGCTGGGCATGAGCGCGGAGTTCGCCAAGGACGGCATCGCGGTCAATTCGCTGTGGCCGATCTCGACCATCGATACCGCGGCGGTGCGCAATCTTCTGGGCGGCGCGACGGTGGCCGCGATGAGCCGTTCGCCCGAAATCATGGCCGATGCCGCGCATGCCATCTTCATGCGGCCATCACGCGAAGCGACCGGCAATTTCTACATCGACGAGGAAGTGCTGCGCGCCGAGGGGATCAGCGATTTTTCGGTGTATGCGCCGGGTGCGGCCGGGCCGCTGGCCGGCGACTTTTTTGTCCCGGACGAGGTGTTTGCCAATTCCGGCACGAAGATCAGGACGGCTTTCTAAGCTGTCTCGAGGCGCAATTCCGGATGAAACTCGGTTTCAGATTTTCCTGGAGTTGCTCTGAGCAAAAAGCCCCGCCGGAGAGGGCCGGCGGGGCTCAGTGCGTCCCGCTGGAGTCGGGACGGGGCAGGGAACGCCCGATCCTGAATCTGGGGTAGGCCACCTCGCGATTCAATGAGCGGGATCTAACGCCAGGACAATTCTTGTTGAACTTGGGGCCGTTGCCCGCGATCTCGCCCATCCCGGTTTAGCCGGGATGGGCCTTTTACCGATCCGATTCCAGAAGCCTGCTCAAGCGTCTGGAAATGCAGACATTTGATGGATCATGATCTTTTCCGAAAGCCGGTTTCCAGCTTTCCCGACCATGGTCAGTTGTTGCTCGCCACCGGCGCCACCAGCGAGGTGATGCGGCGGATGGCGACACGCCGGTTCTCGCGGTTGGGGCCTGAGGTGTCGACCTTCAGATATTCCTCGCCATAGCCCTGCGTGGTCAGGTTTTCAGGCGGTATGCCGAAGGCGTTGGTCAGCGCTTCGGCCACCGCTTCGGCGCGGCGGTCCGACAGAGCGAGGTTCGCCTCCGGTGTGCCGACAGCGTCGGTGTGGCCTTCGATCAGGAAAGTCTCGGCCGGGTTTTTCTTCAACAGCTTCTCCATGGCCGTGGCGACACCCTCGAGCTTCTGCACCTCGGCATCGGAGATCGAGGAAGAGCCGAATTCGAAGTTCAGCGTGTCAAGATCGATGCGCCGGGCAATGTCGCGCACCCGTGCGGAACGCTTGACCTCGTTGATCGAATAGAGGCGCTGCACCTTCTCCACCGGCGGTTGCTCGAGGAAGGTGTAGTAGTCGTCCGGGCTTTCGACCTCTTCGGAGTCAAGGATGTAGTCCCGGCGCGGAATGGTCAGCCGCATCGGTGGTAGGTCGTCGCCCGGATCGCGCCAATCGTTATCGTCGTCGTAGCTTCGTTCGTCGACATAGCTCAACACATACTCATGACCGTCGGGCATGATGCGCGACCGCTGGATGATGTCGCCGTAGCGGTTGCGGATGGTGACGATCTGCACGCCGTTGTCGCGCTCGACTGTCTCGCGCGTGCGGCCTTGCGACAGATCCTCATAGTAGACATCCTTGGCGCCGCGGGTCAGGCGCGGCCGGTCACTGCTCTGAACGTATGTCTGATCGTTGAGCTGAATGATGACGCGATCGCCGATCTCCTTGAGCACGTCGACACCCTTGGGGCGGCGGCGGTCGCGGATGTTCTCGTCCGGTGCGCGCTCGAGGCGTTTGCCCTTCTCCTCGGTAACCGGGACGATTTTTTCCGGTTTGATCTCCTGCTGAGCAGCTCTATCGTCGGTCGGGGGCGGACCCTGGTCGACGGGAGCGACCGCGGGTTGGCGGCCCTGAGCACCGCCCTGCCGGGCGTTTTGCCCACCATTCTGCTGCTCGCCATTTTGCTGCTCGCCATTCTGGTTGGCGGGGTTCCTGCTGGCCTGGCCGTTCTCGCCGCGGCCGCGGCGTCTGGCATCCTTCTGGCTGTCGAGAATGGGGGCAGCGTTCTTGTCGGCGGACGTCTCGGCCTGCTCGGGGTTTTGCCCCTGGACAGGCGCGGCCTTGCCGGCACTGGGCTGTTCACCCGTGGCCGGCTGCTCGCCCGTTGCAGGCTGCCTGCCGGTTTGCTGTTGTTCGCCATTGGCCGGCTGCTGTTCGCCATTGGCCGGCTGCTCGCTAGCCGGTTGTCTGGCGTTCTTTTTCCTCTTGTCCTGGGGTTGTTCGCCCTGGGCTGCCGGCCTCTCGCCTGAGGGTGCCGGTTCTGCCTTGGGTGCTTCTGCGGCAGGTGCTTCCTTCGGTGTCGGCACGGCGCTGGGCTCGGCCTGCTGCTCCTGTTTGCGCTTCTTGCGCTGGTTGTCGTTGGCAGGTTCCGTTTGGCCCGCCGGTGCCTGTTCGGTCTGCTGTTGTTGGTCGCGCTTCTTCCTGCGCGGCTGCTGTTCCTCGACAGCGGGCGCGGCTTCACCGGCGGGCGCCTGCTCGACCTGCTGCTGGTCGCGCTTCTTCCTGCGTGGCTGTTGTTCCTCGGCAGCTGGTGCGGCCTGCTGCGCGGGGGCTTGTTCGGTCTGCTGTTGCTGATCGCGCTTCTTCCTGCGCGGTTGTTGTTCCTCGACGGCGGGCGCGGCTTCACCAGCGGGCGCCTGCTCGACCTGCTGCTGATCGCGCTTCTTCCTGCGTGGCTGTTGTTCCTCGGCGGCTGGCGCGGGCTGCTGTGCGGGTGCCTGTTCGGTCTGCTGTTGTTGCTGATCGCGCTTCTTCTTGCGTAGCAGTTCCTGGTCGCTCTGCTGTGCATCGTCAGTCTGGGTGTCCTGGGCCAGGACCAGCGGCATTGCGCTGTCTCGCATGGGGCCGAACGCGGCACTTCCCTGAAGCGGGGATGCGCCCAACGGCGCGGATGCCATCAGCAGGCCGAGTGCGGTGCCTGCCAGAATCCGTGGTTGGCGTTTCATCGAAATTCTCCTTGTGGGGTCCCATCCTTGCCGAAACCGATTTTAGCGAAATTGGTTCCGGCGGCTCATGGTTAGGGACCGTACGGGGCGATTGGCCGGCCTTTTGAAGGCAACTTCATGTCTTTCGACGGGGGTGCCGCCCCATTCCAGCCTTTGCCCTGCTTGACCTTCGCGGCGGCTGGGGCCACATGCCGGAGATGGAAACGCCGTTCTGGAAAACAAAGACGCTGGAAGCAATGAGCCCGGCCGAGTGGGAATCGCTCTGCGACGGCTGCGGCAAATGCTGCCTGTCGAAGCTCGAGGACGAGGATACTGGCGACATCTACTGGACCAGCGTCGGCTGCCGCCTGTTCGACGCGCAGACATGCCGCTGTTCAGACTATCACAACCGGCTGGCGCGCGTTCTCGATTGCGTCGGGCTGACGCCGCAAAATGTACGCACCATCAGTTGGCTGCCCAGCACCTGCGCCTACCGGCTGGTCGCGGAGGGGCACGATCTCTACTGGTGGCACCGTCTGGTGTCGGGCAGTGCCGAGACGGTGCATGAGGCCGGCATGTCGATGCGCGGCCGGGTCAAGGCCAACGAGACGGATCTGGCCGAGCCGGAGGATTATTTCGACTATATGCTTGACGACGAGCCATAAGCTCGCATCGGGACGAGGAACCATAGCTCGCATCGGGATGACGAGCCCTGAGGCCGGTGTCCGCAAGGGCGCGCAGGAACCAGGAACCATGCGAGACGTTTGGGGCACATTGTTGGAAAACCCGTAGAAGCTTCCTTTTTCCGCCACATGAACCGCCGATGAACGGCAGGTTCGTAAATAGTTCAGACAGGCGGGTGCATTCTCCCATCATCGATTTCAAGAGGACGGGCGAGAGCCCGCAACAAGGAGAGAAGACCATGTTCAACTCGGTGAAAACGGCAGCCCTTTCGGCCCTCGTCGGCCTCGGCACGCTGGCGGCCGTTCCCGCCCATGCCGACAGCCTTTACCTGGGCTTCGGCAACAACAACGATCCGCGCTTCGGCGTCTATGCCGGCGATGACGGCTATCGCCACCGCCGCGATGAACGCCGCGACGACTGGCGCCGCGGCTGTTCGCCCGACTGGGCCCTGAACAAGGCCGAACGCATGGGGCTGCACCGTGCCCGCGTCGTCGACGTCAGCCGCCGCACGGTCAAGGTGATGGGCCGCCAGTATGGCGACCGCGTCGTCATCGTGTTCGCCAATGAGCGTGGTTGCCCGATCATCAACCGCTGAGCCTCTTAAGGCGCGACCTTCTGCGAGGGTTGGTAGCGGCATGATCTTCTGCGGGGTCAGTCGCAGACACCACCCTCTGCGAAGATCCGTCTGGAGACATGATCCTTTCAGGATCAGTCTGGAGACACGACCTTCTGCGAAGGTCGGTCTGGAGTAGTGGAGCCGCTTTCCTTCGGGAAGAATGCGGCTCAAAAAAACCCCGCGGGAGCGATCCTGCGGGGTTTTTCGTGCACCATGGCGGACGGTTCAGGGCCGGGCCCGGCCACGGACCATCGAAGGCGCTTATTTCAGTTCGAAGGTAACCGTGACCTGGACATTGTAGGCGTTCTCGCCGGCCTGCACCGGAGCAGCACCGACGGCCGCGTCGAAGGCCTTGGCGTTGATCGGCATCGGTGGCGGCGCGATGTTCTGGTCAGTGATTTCGATCACCCGGCCTATGCTGACGCCGGCGGCTTCCGCCAGCGTCTTGGCCTTGGCCATGGCATCGGCCACCGCCTTTTTGCGCGCTTCGGTAACGGTGGCAGCCGGATTGTCGTTGGTGAAGACGATGCCGCCGCCCTGGTTGACCCCCAGCGATACCGCCTTGTCGAGGATCTCGCCGGTCTTGTCGACGTCGCGCACGCGCACCGATAGCGTGTTGGTTACCTGGTAGGCAATCAATTCGGCCTCCTGGCCGCCGTCGGGCTTGTTTGTGTAGTTATAGCGCGGATTGATCTGGATGCCCGCGGTCTGGAGGTCGCGGTCCTTGATGCCGGCCGACTTCATCGCGGCGATCACGGCCGCCATGGCGTCGTTGTTGGCATCCAGTGCGGCGCGCGCCGTCTTGGCTTCGCGCATGACGCTGAGCGTCAGGACCGCCAGGTCGGGCGCTACAGTCGCCGCCCCTTCGCCCGAAACCACGATACGGGGCGGTGTCGGCGACTCAGCGGCCGCGGCCAGCGCCGGAAAGGTGATGGCGGCGGCGAGTGCGAGGGGCAAAAGAGGTCTGGTCATAAAATCTCCTCGGGTAAGCATATCCGCGCCCAGCGGGCGCACGAGGCTCCTTATGGCGCGATTATGGGCTGATTTGGACGATTGTGACCAGCGGTCCCGGAAAGCCTTGTGCCGCGATGCGAAAAACATTAATCCAGCCCGCGTGGGGCCTGTAGCTCAATGGTTAGAGCCGGCGGCTCATAACCGCTTGGTTGGGGGTTCGAGTCCCTCCGGGCCCACCATCGTCCTCTAGACCCCTTGTAAATCCTACAAACTGCTGTTTCCAAAGCGCTTTCCGCCCTGTATGGTTCCAACATTGGCTCCAACATTTGGGTGGTTTTGGGTGGCAAAAGTCGCTGGTCTGATAAGAAAGAAGAGCGCCTATTTTTACGTGCGCAGGATATCCTTGTGTTGAAGCCGCTAACCGCGCGGCGGGAAGGGATCGTTGCCGTAAGAGTTCGAGTCGCGGATCTACCCGTTGGGGCTATGGATCACCACCTCGCTGTGCTGGTTGATGGCGATGTCTCTTGCCGAGGCGATCGCACCGGCTTGGGTCGGATGAAGCGAAGTGGCGCGGTTATTGCCGGCGCCGAGCACCGCCCACTGACCGTCGCGAGGTACGACATGCTGATTTTTGCCCATGAAAGTCTCCGTTAAGGTTCGTTTGTCCGTCGGCAGGCAGCAGCGGTGCGCCATCATGTGCTCGGAAACGCTTTGGTGGCGCTGCCACAGGAGAATCGTCGCGAATTATCTGATCAGTCGTGGCGAGTCCGCGCCGCCGCGGCATCGGAGACGCGCAAGGTCGGGTGTGTGAGGCGGATGTTCGGCTTGCGCCGGGTTTTGTGCAGTCCTGCATTTGAATAGACGTGCTTTGCCTGCACCAGCCGCCCATCAGGGTGCGGAACTGAGCCAATTCATGAAACCTTGCTGGAAGCGCCGAGGCACTTCGGCCTCTGGCACGTTCCACGAATTGAAGAGACGCTTGCCTGCTTCGGGTCACTGCACGAGCATGCTCGCATCGGTGTGGAGGTCCGATCGACCAGCCGGGCATACTACCAACCGATGCTAGGGATAGCGTCCAAAAAAGCGCCTAAGTTCGAAGTGCTACTGCATCTCTCCACTTCCGCGACTATGTGAGAAGGATTCAATCTCCTCCAAGTCAATCCTGCCATCGCCGTTCTCGTCGACGACGTCAAATATCCTCCCGATCACATCCTGGATCTCGCTCTGCGAAAGTGCTCCATCCCCGTCGGCGTCCATTATCGCAAACATTATTTTCATCCTGGCCGCGTGCATCATGCGAGGCCCCATGCGATCAGGCTTTCGAGCTATCCTGTCCCCATCGTGCGGCCCTTGCCCTATGTCCCGGTGCCAATCTTGCCGATGCGGAGGCCTTTCTTCGGGGCCGCGATCTCCCTGCAGCTTGTCCTGTAACATCTCGTCCATCATCTGCCGCATCATCTCACGCGTCTGGTCTTCTGTCTGTTTGTTAGGGCCTGGCAGTGGTGTGGATCCAGACTGCTGCGGCGGCGGCTTAAGCTCCGGTGTCCCACTCGTCTGGGCCAGCGCCGGCAAGCTTAACATGACCAAAGCAGCGGCAGCTGCCGTCGTCCCACATTGTACTTTCATCGGATTCTCCTTCCTTGAATGGCCATGCCAAACTTCGGCATTCACGGCCAAACTTGCTCCTCAGACTTTGGTTCCGGATGCAAGCTGCACAATAGAAGCTCAAATCGTGAGGTTCGGCAGCTGAAGTACGATGCAGCGATGTCGAGCGACAACATCTTCGGTCATTTGATGGGCCGCCTCGCTCACGGCTGCGGGGTACTCACCGTTTGGCGGGCGCCGACGACGCAAACCGCCGCCAAACTGGAAGCGATTGCATCTTCACACGGCTGGACGCCCGAACCCGTGTTGAGGAACTGTCGGCTTCGGAGACTGTCAGTGGCGCGGCCATCAGACGATTTCCAGACTGCCGACCTTCGCTTGGGTGAGACGCGTAAAGGCTATCGAACGCGCAATCGAGGAACACAAACCACGGTGATCGTTGCTGCCGAAATGGTGAGATAGAGAATGCTCGCAGGCTGCTCCTAAAAAGATGATCGAACGCCGCTTGGAATGGAACATGCGCTCCCACCACTGCTTGGCGCTCCGCCGGCATGCATTGTAGAGCTTGGCACAACGGGAACCTGCGTTGCAGTCGAA
>NZ_VFUE01000043.1:0-11145 GCF_006441495.1 Mesorhizobium sp. B2-6-4 | reverse complement strand
GCCCCCGCCCGTCCCGACTGCGGTGCCCGATCTTCCGACGCCCGCGGCAGGGGAGGAGATCCTGCTCTACCGTGTCGAGGTCCCGGTCTATTCGGCGATTCCGCCGGTGGCCGAGCATCTGGCGATGACGACACTTGGCACTTTCCATGAACGGCGAGGCGAACAGAGCCTCTTGTCAAACACCGAACTCTCTCCGGTCTGGGGCCGTATCTTCGGCCAGGACGCGAAGATGGGCTGGTCGGGAACGGTTTCGCCGTCGTTCGACGGCACCTTGTTCGGGTTCCAGGGCGGCTTCGACGTGTTTGGCCAGGAAACCGCTTCAGGTGGCGTCGATCGTGCCGGCCTGTTCATCGCCTATGCCAGCATGAACGGCGATGTGCGCGGCCAGGCGCTGGGGCAGAACGATCTGGGCGTCGGCGACATCGATCTCGGCGGCACCAGCGTCGGCGGCTACTGGACCCGTATCGGTCCCGGGGGCTGGTACCTGGACGGCGTCGTCATGGCCACTTTTTTCAGCGGCGATGCGACCTCGACCCGAGACATCGGCATCGATGTCAAGGGAACCGGCGTCACCGCTTCGCTGGAAGGGGGCTACCCGATCGCGCTGGCGCAAGGCTGGACGCTCGAACCGCAGGCGCAACTGATTTGGCAGCATCTATCGCTCGACGATGCCGAGGATCGCTTCGCGTCGGTTTCCTTCGATCTCGACGACAACGTCACCGGGCGCCTCGGCCTGCGCCTGCAGGGCGAGACGACATTGAACGGCACCGCGCTGCAACCTTACCTCAAGGCCAATCTCTGGCACGGTTTCGGTGGCACGGATCACGTCAACTTCGGCACCACCGACATCTCGACCGAAAGCCGCTCGACCTCGTTCGAATTCGGCGCCGGCGTGACCGCCAAGGTGACGGACAAGGTCAGCCTCTTCGCCACCGGCGACTACACCACCAATCTCGGCGGCGACAAGCGGCGCATCCTCGAGGGCAATCTCGGCGTCAGCATCAAGTGGTGAGACGCGCTGTTTTCGTGCGCAAAGTCGGCGCCGCCCCTCATCCGCCGGCAGGCAGGTGAGGGGCAGCGCTAACGCTGTGCGTTGAGCGAATCCCCCTTGTTCAATTCCCTGAACGCATCGCCACTGTGGCGATGCCGGCGCCAACCAGCAGCGTGCCGCCGGTGCGGTTGAAGACGCGGATCGCCCTGGGGTTGCGCACAAGGTTGCGCGCTCGCGACGCGATCAGCGCGTAGCCGAAGGCGTTGGAGAAGGCGAGCGCCAGGAAGGTCGTCTCGAAGATCAGCATCTGCGTCCAGAAATCGGCGTGCCGGTCCAGAAACTGCGGCAGGAAAGCGACGAAGAAGGTGATGCTTTTCGGGTTGAGCGCGGTGACCAGCCAGGCATGCCCCATCATCCTGGCGGAGGACACGGCATCGGTGCGCGGCTCGGCCTTGAGCGCGCCGCCGGCCCGGAACAGTTTTACGCCGAGATAGACCAGATAGGCAGCGCCGATCAGCTTCAGGATCGTGAAGATGGTGGCCGAAGCTGCCAGCAGGGCGCCGATGCCCAGCATGGACAAGGTCATCGCCGTGAAGTCGCCCAGCGCCACACCGACAGCCATCGGCAGTGCGGTGCGCCATCCCTGGCCGAGGGCATAGGACACGACCAGAAGGATGGTCGGTCCCGGAATGACTAGGAGGATGGTCGACGCGGCAGCGAAGGCGGCCCAGTTTTCGAAGGACATGCTCGTCTCCTTTGAGCTCAAAGAAGAGGATAAATCCTTCGGTCCAGGAGAATGTAAAGCGGTTTGTTTCCGGGCAATACCGGACGGAGAACCGCCGCACATTTTCCTGGAACTGCCGGCTCCAATTCCGCCATGGCAGCTAGGCGTCAGTTCGCGCCGCCCAGCATGGCCACGATATCGGCAAGGCTGACATTGGCACCGAGAACTGTCGCGGCGGCGACAATGGCCGCGGCAAAAGCTTGATGTCGGTTTTTAAGGTCTTGCACATGGAGCCCCTCCGGTCACCAGGAGAGGTAGGAAGCACTGGCGCCGGGATTATGATCCGAGCGAGGTGATTTTGCGCAGGCAGCGCTGGTTCGCAGCCGACAGGAAGGGCGCAACGGCGCCCAGCCTGCCCGCAAATGCAGGCAGCGCAAGGCCTTCACGCTTTATCAACCATGAATGATGAAAATGCTCGTCATCCGGCCGGACCGTGCTTCCTGCCGACAGCGTAGGGTTTGGGTACATGCGTGAGTTGCCGCAAGGTCTGACGCCGCCGCGAAACGGCGACGCAATCGAAACCGATAGTCCTCTCTCTCGCCGCGCCATTTTATCCGGGGCAGGGGCATTGGCCCTGCTTGGCGCCGCCGGCTGCTCGACTTCGGGCGGCGGCCTGCCGGCGCTCGAGCTCGACGACACGGTCACCGGCTCTGTGCGGCCGATCCGGCCGAGCATCAGCGTCGACAAGAACATCACCAGCCCCGACCTGATGTACGCGTCCCTGAGCGACGGCGGCTTCAACGTGCCCGAGGTGCCCTACCTCAAGATCAAGCCGGAATTCCGCCGCCAGATCGTCGTCGACCAGACGGGCGAAGCGCCCGGCACCATCGTCGTTCATCTCAATGAGCGCATGCTCTACCTCGTCCAGCCGGGGGGCGACGCCATCCGCTACGGGGTCGGCATCGGCAAGGACGGCTTCCGCTGGTCCGGCCGCGCCAACATCCAGTACGGACGGGAATGGCCGACCTGGACCCCGCCGCCGGAAATGATCGCCCGCAAGCCGGAATTGGTAAAATGGCAGGGCGGCCAGCCCGGCGGCCTCACCAACCCGCTCGGGGCGCGCGCTCTCTACATCTATCAGGACGGCAAGGACACCGGCTACCGCATCCATGGCTCGCCCGAATGGTGGAGCATCGGCCAGGCCATGTCGTCGGGCTGTGTGCGCCTGATCAACCAGGACATCATCGACCTCTACAGCCGCGTTTCCAAGAAGAACCCGGTCGTCGTCGTCTAGCTCAAGCCTCACCTCGCGGCCGCTGGCGCGGCCGGTCGTTTCTGCCGTTGCGCTATGGCCAAAGACAGGCGAAGGTGCCTGAAATTCAATCGCCCGGGAGAATTTCACCAATGGCCGGAACTTTCGTCATCGCGCAGGGCGGCGGCCCGACGGCCGTCATCAACCAGACCGTGGTCGGGGCGACGCTGGAGATCCGCAAGCGGCATCCCGGCGCCAAGGTCCTGGGCTCCATCCACGGCGTGCGCGGTATCCGCGACGGCAATTATGTCGACCTCTCCGCCGTCCCGGAAGACCGCCTGCGGCTGATCGCCGGAACGCCGAGCGCGGCCCTTGGCTCGACGCGCGACAAACCGGATGCAGCCTATTGCGAGGTCGTCCTCGACGGCCTGAAGAAGGCCGGCGCGGATGCCTTCATCTATATCGGCGGCAATGACACGTCGGGCACGCAGCAGATCCTGACCGATGCCGCCGGCGGCAAGATCGCGTTCGTGCATGCGCCCAAGACCATCGACAATGATCTCGAGGAGAACGACCACACGCCGGGTTTCATCTCGGCGGCCGAGTTCGTCGCCGGCGCTTTCCTGTCCGTCGATCTCGATTTTCGCGCTCTGCCCGGCATCTATGTCGGCATCGTCATGGGCCGGCACGCCGGCTTCCTCACGGCCGCGGCCGCGGCTTGGCAGCTCGATCCCGACAGTGGTCCGCATCTCGTCTACGTGCCGGAGCGGCCGTTCTCGGCCACAGCCTTCATCGAGGACGTGCGCGCCACGCTCGACCGCCACAAGCGCTGCATCGTCGCCGTTTCGGAAGGGGTGAGCACCGCCGACGGCAAGGCGCTGGTTGAAAGCCTGGTCCCGCCCGAGAAGCTGGAGCGCGACCAGCATGGCAACGTCAAGCTATCGGGCAGCGACCTGCCGGCGGCACTCGAGCGGGCGCTCGCCGAAGGGCTGCCGGGCAAGCGCGCCCGCGTCGATGCGCTGGGCTACATGCCGCGCGGCTATGTCGGCGCCATCAGCGCCGTCGACGCGCAGGAGGCGTTCGACGCGGGAGCTTTCGCGGTCACCGTGGCCGAACAGGGCGGCGGCTCCGTGGCGCTGCAATATGACGGCACCAAAACCGTGCTGAAGAAGGTGCCGCTGAAGAACGTGGCCGGCAAGACCCGTCACATGCCCGAGAACTTCATGAAGCCGGACGCCAACCATCTGTCCGACGCCGGCATGGCTTACCTGAAGCGGCTGGTGCCGGAAAAATACAAGGTCGGAAAGCCCTTCGTCTGATGTCGGGACCATACTTGATTCCAGGATCACACCTGATGCGAGGCTCACAGCTGATGCCGGGCCGCTTCTGATGGAGAACTGGTTCAGCAGGAGCATCGTCGACGAGAAGACGACGATGCTGACCGAGCCGTTCGTGCATGACTATGTGCGCGCCAACATCTGGCATCTCACCGGCCGCGACGCCGACCTTTTGGTCGATACCGGCATGGGCATCTGCCCGCTGGCGCCGGAGATCGAAACCCGGGCCGGCAAACCGCTCATCGTCGTCGCCACCCACATCCATCTCGATCATGTCGGCTCGCTGCATGAATTCGCGCTGCGCGCGGGACCCAGGGTGAGTGCCGCGCAGTTCGAGAACATGGATGAGGCGGCGACCTACGCCTACATGTTCCACGACCTCGACGGCGCCGTCTCGCGACTGCCGGCACCGGGCTGGAAGGCTGCGGATTACAAGATCCCGCCAGCGCCGCTGACGCGCACCCTCGACGAGGGTGATGTCGTCGATCTCGGCGACCGCCGCTTCCGCGTGCTGCATCTGCCCGGGCATTCGCCGGATTCGATCGCGCTGTTCGACGAAGCAGACGGCCTGTTCTTCAGCGGCGACGCCATCTATGACGACCGGCTGATCGACGACCTGCCAGACTCCGACAAGTCGGCCTATTGCCTCACCATGCGGCGTCTGCTCGACCTGCCGATCCGCATCGGCCATGGCGGTCACGGCCCGAGTTTCGACGGCGAGCGCATGCGCGAGATCGCCTCGGCCTATCTCAGCCGAGCGGCTGGTCCATAAGCCGGCTCTAAAATTAAATCTTCGTAAGGTCGCCCGAAAACCCTAAATCGGGCCAATCCGCGCCCTAGATGCTGGTTTGTCGATCCGGCCGGCTGCCATGCGCGGCGAGACAGGCAATCCGGCTGTCGACAGCCGACGGGTGTTTTCCCCCGAACCATCCGCGGCCCAGGTTCAACTCTCGCCCGGACAGAACGACCATGTCACCCATAAGCATTCTTCGTAGACATCGCGTCGCGGCCCTGCTGGGCGCTGCGCTGATCATCTCTCCCATCGTGGCCTCCTTCGCCGAAAGCCCGAACGAGGTCCACAACGCCGTCGGTACGACACAGACCCCCGTAGCCGGCGTAGCGGCCCCGAACGGCTCCTTTGCCCCCATCGTGGCAGCCGACAAGCCGGCCGTGGTGACGGTTACGACCGTCATGAAGGGGCAACCGGACGCCATGAGCGATGCCTCGCCCCTGGACGGCGGCGGCTCGCCTTTCGACGATTATTTCCGCCAGTTCTTCGGCGACCAGGGCATGCCCGGGCCGAAAGCGCCGCCGCAGCAGTCGCAGCGCGCCGAAGCGCTCGGATCCGGCTTTATCGTCGGCGCCGACGGCACCATCGTCACCAACAACCATGTCATCGACGGCGCGAGCTCGATCAAGGTGACGCTTGACGACGGTTCAGAGCTTCCCGCCAAGCTGGTCGGCCGCGACGCCAAGAACGACCTTGCGGTGATCAAGATCAAGGCCGACAAGCCCCTGCCGACGGTAAAATGGGGAGATTCTGATAAGTTGATGCCGGGCGATCAAGTGCTGGCCTTCGGCAATCCGTTCGGCATCGGCACCACGGTCACCTCAGGTATCGTCTCGGCGCGCGGCCGCGATCTCCACAGCGGGCCGTTCGACGATTTCATCCAGATCGATGCGCCGATCAACCACGGCAACTCTGGCGGTCCGCTGGTCGATGTGAGCGGCAACGTCGTGGGCATCAACACCGCGATCTATTCGCCGAATGGCGGCAGCGTCGGCGTTGGCTTCGCCATTCCGTCCGACCAGGCGCAAAAGGTGGTCGCCAAGCTGATGAAGGGCGGCGAAATCGAATACGGCTATCTTGGCGTCCAGATCCAGCCGGTGACCCCGGACGTTGCCAGTGCCATAGGTCTCGATCACCCCGGCGGCGCATTGGTCTCCTCGGTCACCGAGGGCTCGCCGGCGGCCGCGGCCGGCATCCAGACGGGGGACCTCATCACCGGCTTCGCCGGCCAGGAGATAAAGGATCCCAAGGACCTGTCGCGTGCCGTCGCCGATGTCTCGCCCGGCAAGAAGGAAACGCTCGACGTCTGGCGCAATGGCAAAACCATGCAGCTTTCCGTCGACGTCGGCCGCAATGGCGACGATGCGCAGACCGCGTCGGTATCTGGTGATTCCGGCGCGCCGGGAAACGGGCAGGGCGCCCGCCTGCCGGCGATCGGGCTCGGCCTGATGGACATCACGCCCGATATTCGCCAGCAGATGAACCTCCCCGACAACCAGCGTGGCGCGGTGGTCGCCGCGGTCAATCCCAACAAGGCGGCGGCGGCTTCCGGCGTCCAGCCCGGCGACATCATTATCGCCGTCAACCAGATGCCGGTGAAGAGCGCCAGGCAGGCCACGCAGGCGATCGCGCAGGCCGGCAAGTCAGGCCGCAAATCGGTGCTGCTGCTGGTGGAACGAGGCGATGCCCAGATCTATGTCGCCGTGCCCTTCGCCAATGGCTGAGACATCGCGTTGACATGAATGCAGGGATGGCGGGCTTGTCGGTCGACGAGCCCGCCCCCCGGCCGGGGATTGACGCTTCAGGCCTTGAAATTCGAACCGCAAGGTAATACCTTCGGAAGACATGGTATTACCGAGGAACGAAGATGGCGACGACCGTTACAGCGAAGGGACAAGTGACCATCCCCAAACCGGTTCGCGATCTCTTGGAGATCGTCCCGGGAAGCAAGGTCGACTTCCGGCGCGCTGCCGATGGCAGCGTGGTGCTGACCCGTGCTGACAAAAAGCAGCCGGCGAGCCGCTTCGCCAGTTTGCGAGGCCATGCCGGCGAGGGGCTCACGACCGACGCGATCATGGCGCTGACGCGTTCCGAACGGTGACGCTCGTCGACACCAACGTTCTGCTCGACGTTGTTACGGACGATCCGAGCTGGGCGGATTGGTCGGTCGCCCATCTCGAGGCAGCGAGCCTCGATGGGCCGTTGTTGATCAATGATGCGGTCTATGCCGAGCTTGCCGTCCGCTACGCACGCATCGAGGATCTGGAGGCGTTTGTCGAGGCGGCCGGTCTAGAAATGGTTCCGATGCCAAGAGCAGCCCTCTTCCTTGCCGGAAAAGCATTTACACAATATCGCAGATCGGGAGGATCCAGGACCGGCGTGTTGCCTGACTTTTTCATCGGCGCCCACGCAGCCGTCGGACGCCTTCCGCTGCTGACGCGTGATGTCGGCCGCTACCGGACTTATTTCCCTTCTGTGACGCTGATCACTCCCTGAATGGCCGTCGGATTTCGCTCCAAAGCGTGTCGCATCGAAATGGGCTCATGCGACGCGCTTTAAGCGGCGTTGCAGACCGCCGAGCGCCGTCGGTCACGCCTCGATATCAAGCGCCGAAAGCGGCTTGGAGCAGCAGGCGAGAATGAAGCCGTCCTCGATCTCGTGATCGAGGATGCCGCCATTGTGGCTCATCTCGACCTCGCCCGAGAGCTTCTTGACCTTGCAGGTTCCGCACAGGCCGAATTCGCACGCGGCGGGGATTCTGACTCCCGAGGCGCGCGCCGTCTGCAGCACCGTCTGGCCGGCGACGCATGCGGCATCGACGTCCGAAATCGAGAACCGGATCGGCGTCGCGGCTTCGACAGGAATGGCTGCGCCGTCTCCAGTCGGCGAGGCGAACGGCGCCGGGATTTCCTCCACCAGCGGCGCTGCAAAGCTCTCCTGATGGTATCTCGCCATGTCGAAGCCGGCGGCTTCGAGCATGCCGCGCACGGCACGCATGAAGGGGTCGGGGCCGCAGCAGAAGATTTCGCGCTCTCGGAAATCGGGCGCCAAAAGCGGCAGCCGGATGGCGTCGATGCGGCCCATATGGCCGAACCAGCCTTCCCGGCTCGACCGCTCCTCGATCATGAAACCGAGCGACAGGCCGGGCATGCGGCTGCCGAGCAATTCCAGCTCCTTGCGGAAGATGATCTCTTCGGGGCGGCGGGCGCAGTTGACGAAGCCGACATCGGTCCATGGCGCGCAGTCATTCAGCCAGCGCAGCATCGACATCATCGGCGTCACGCCGGAGCCGGCCGAGATGAACAGATATTTGGCCGCCGGGTGGCTGTGCAGCGAAAAGTCTCCGGCCGGCCCATACGCCTTGACGTGCGAACCAGGCCTCAAATGGTCGAACATCCAGCGTGTGCCGGTGCTGCCGGCCTGCGCCTTCACCGTCACCGCGATCGAGAATGGCCGTGAAGGCGAAGACGACAGCGTGTAGGTGCGCATCAGCAACCCATCCGCTGTCGGCAGTTCCAGCGTCACGAACTGGCCCGGCTTGTAGCGGAACCAGGTCTGGTTGTCGGAGCGGAAGGTGAAGGTCTTTACATCAGGCGCCTCGTCGCTCACGCCGATCACTTCCAGCACCTGGAGCCTGTCGTTCCAGGGCGCCATCTGATCGAGATGGCGATAGAGGCCGAGATCCGTCATCGCATTCATCCCTTACCTCTCAAGCAACGCTGCGCAGGGCCGGCCGGCCGTCTTCGGCGAGGCGCGGACCGATGAAACGCGCGTACCAGTCGACGAACTGGATGACGCCGCCTTCGTGCAGTTCGGAATAGGGGCCGGGTTCATAGGCCGGCGACAGGATGCCGAAGGCGTTTTCCTCGACGATGCGACGATCCTGGCCGTTGGTCTCGGTCCAGACATGGGTGAGTTCGGCAAGGTCGTAGTCGACGCCCTCGACCGCGTCCCTGTGAACCAGCCATTTGGTCGTCACCGCGGTCTCGGTGGCGCTGATCGGCAGCACGCGGAACGTGACGGCGTGGTCGCCAAGGATGTGGTTCCAGGTCGTCGGATAGTGATAGAGCAGCAAGGAGCCGATGCGGTCGGTGGCAACGCCGTCGGACAGGTTCTTCTTGACCGCGCGTTTTCCCGTCATCGTATAACTGACGGCATCGCGCAGCAGCGGCGCGCGGGTGGCACGGTACTGTCCGGCCGGGTCGATGCGGAACCTGCTCGGCAGGCCGGCCGCCTCGCACTTGGCCCAGTGCGACAGCATCTCCGGGTCGCTGTCGGCGTCTTGCACGCCAGTCACGGTCGGCGCCTCCGGGAAGGTCTTGCAGAGCTCCGGATGGTTGCCGGCGCAATGATAGCATTCGCGGTTGTTTTCCCAGACCAGCTTCCAATTGCCCTTCTCGACGATGGTGCTCTCGAAGGCGACCTTTGCTTCGCGCAGCCGATGCGGCAGCAAATAGGGTTCGATCATCGTCCGCATCGGCGCGAAATCCGCCGGCTCGTCGGCGAGGCAAATGAAGATGTAGCCGCCGACGCTTTCGCAGGCGACCGGCTTCAGGCCGAACTGGCTCTTGTCGAAACCCTCGGCCATCTGCCTGGCGAACAGCAGCCTGCCGTCCAGTTCATAGGTCCACTGATGGTAGGGGCAGACGAGCTTCGCCGCCGTGCCCTTGTCTGTGTTGCAGACGCGGCTGCCGCGATGGCGGCAAGAATTGTGGAAGGCGTTGATGTTGCCCTTCTGGTCGCGCACCAGCACCACAGGATAGTCGCCGATCTGCACGGTGATGAAGCTGCCGGGCCGGGGCAGTTCGCAATCATGGCCGATGAACAGCCAGTCGCGGTACCAGATCAGCTCCATGTCGAGCTTGAAGTAGTCGGGATCGGTATAGAAGGGCTGCTCGAGCGAGAAGCCGTCCCTGCGGCCTTGCAGCCGTTTCAGCATGTCGTTGCGCGCATCCATGTCCTGTCCTCGCATTGAAGTCCTGTCCTCGCATCGAAGGACTGAACGGAGGGGAGAGAGGAAGGATCAAGCCGCGCGCCGGCTTGCGCCGGACATGCACCATCCGCCTCTTGACCGCCCGCCGCGATCAGTCGAGTCCAACATCTCGGGCTGGTTTCCGGGCTCTGGAGCTGTCCTTGCGGACTGTCGCGACACCTTCCCAGGCCTTTGCCCAGTGGTCTCCCGTTGCGACCTGAACTCCACCACCGTTGCGGGGGCAGCGCCGGATTCTGACCGGCTTCCCAATTCTCCGCCTCGTCGTCACGCGGCGGCACCTGAGATGGCAGGATCTAACCATGATCGCCGACTTGTCGTCGGCATGAAAACGACATCGCATCCATGCCGCGCGACACGCACTGAAAACGGTGCGGCCGTCGTTGAAGGGGCAGAAAGGCTCAGATCGCCGCCTGGGATTCCGACTCGTGGCGGAGCCAAAAAAAGGTTAACGGTTTCGAAAAGTGACTATTAGCGTCCCCTAAAATCGAACCGAACGGTTCGTTTCTGTTGACGATGCGTGCAGGACGGTGTGAACACTGGGCCTTCGACACAGTTGGTGATCGCACAGCCTGTTTGCATAACTAATTGATAATAAATGGCAAAAAACGAATATTGAAGGCTCTGGCACAATTTCAAGTGGTGGAAACTTGGTCCACACGGAAAAACTTCGTGATTGGAAATGGCGGTATGGCTTTCCCACATCGGGGCTGTCCGAACGACGCGATTTCCTCCCAAGACACGCCGCTAGACGGACGGAAAAATACTGGAGTATCAAAAAATGAAAAAGATCATTCTCACTGCCGCCGCCCTTCTGGCTGTTTCCGGCAGCGCCTTCGCTAATAGCGACCATTATGGTTCGAATGCCCCTGCGGCCACCGCCGTCGACAGCTCGTACACCGCTTCGACCAAGAAGTCGGAACCGGCTGCCCAGACGCCTGTCCAGGGTGCCGATCGCAACCTCTTCGGCAACAACTAACAGTGGATCTCCAGTTGACGGCGGGCCTTCCGCCGTCCTGGCGAAATTTGAGAATTCAGGAGACTTGAAATGAAGAAGATCG
>NZ_VFUE01000042.1:0-13110 GCF_006441495.1 Mesorhizobium sp. B2-6-4 | reverse complement strand
AACAATCGAGGCAGCCGAATGCAGGAACTACTTCGAAAACGCAGGCTACGCTTCCGTCAAGATATGAAACGCTCTAGTTGGGGGGCAGAGCTCTGGCGGCCGTCATTATCTCTTCGCCAGCTGGAGAGAATCTCCTGAACTCGCCGAATGAATTTTGCCGTGACACGCCGCCGTGCGGCAGGTTTGGCTCGGAACGTGCTCTGAAAGCAAACGGCGCTCCGCGCCATCGGGTGGCCCGCTCGGCCTCGCCATCTGGACGGCGGGGTGTCTGATCTAGGCGCGGGATTCATCGATATCTTTCCACCCAACGCCCCAAAGCCGTCCCCTGCTGCCGGTTCTGATGTATACCGGCTGGTCCTGTTGGTGTTTCGCGCCAAGCTGTCAGCAGATGTAGGATAGCTTTGATTGGGCCGATCCGCTCAGTCGCTTGCTTGCTCGCCGGCAACTGTCCGAAGATGCAGTCTAAGCTTCGCCTGACCAGCGACCAGGTTGAAGCGCATGCGGCGCCCAGCGCAGACAATCGTGTTTGTCGAAAGCACCTTTCGATCGTCCAAACATTGTGGGCACCACAAGCCAAAACAAGCCGCCAATGCGCGGCGCGGCGGCAGCGCCACGACTTACCGTTCATCAGACCTTTTGAAACGCGACGTTAATGGTTGAGTGGCAGGGTCTGGTGAACAACAAGGCAAGCAGTAGAAGCCGTTGAAATGACCCTTTATTTCGGCAATCCAAGCCGCACCGGTTTCATCCTTCGCGTGGTCTTTCCCTTCTTTGCAGCCGCATTAGCGCTTAGCCTCGCGGCGGCGGGGCTGCTTTACTGGTCGACCGTGAAGACCGACGACAACGCCATTGCACGTCAGCGCGCTTTGGTCGAACTCGTCGTGTCACAGTTGAGAGCTTCGATTGCTCACGACCAGGAGAGCGTTACGGTTTGGGACGATGCGGTGAAGGGCGTGCAATCAGGCAATCAAGAATGGCTCGACGCCAATCTTGGCAGCTGGATGAAGACCTACTTCGGCCACGACGCCGCTTATATCGTCAATCCTGCCAATCAGCCGATCTATGCCTCCGTAGATGGTGCAAAGCGTGAGCCGAGCAGCTTGGCGAACATCTGGTCACCCACAAGCGCGCTGGTAAACGATCTGAGAAAGCGTCTGCGACGCGGCGACAGGGCCGGCACCTCGGATCGTGTGCTGACGATCGGAGCATCCGATATTGTTGTGGTCTCCGGCCGCCCCGCAATCATAAGCGTGAAGCCAATTGTGTCCGACAGCGGCGAGATAGAACAGGCGCCTGGCGAGGAGTTCCTGCACATAGCTGTGCGCTACCTCGATGATTCGCTGGTCCAGGAGCTTCAGAGCGACTACCTCCTCGACGGCCTGCGCTTTTCGTGGACCGCCGAAACCCTGCCCCGAGAGGCAAAGAGCCCGTTGACGAATTCGGCTGGCGATGTGCTTGGTTACTACGTCTGGGCACCTTACCGGCCTGGATCTGCTGTCTTCACATCCATTTGGCCGATCTTGTCGGCTCTGGTGGTCTTTGGAATCGCGGCCTGCTCCGGATTGGTGCTGGTACTGCGCCGCCGTTCCTTGTCCCTCAACAGAACCCAAGCGGCAATAAGACATCTGGCAACACATGACAGTCTGACCGGCCTGCCAAACCGAAACGAGTTCGACCACCGGCTGGAGGAGACGATCGCCGTTTCAAGGCGAGACGATCACCCAATGGCGTTGCTTTACCTGGACCTTGATCACTTCAAGCAGGTGAACGACACTTTGGGACATCCCGCCGGCGACCAGCTTCTGCGTGAGTTTGCCGACCGGCTCCGGCGTGCCACAGCTGAAGGCGACATCGTTGGGCGCCCTGGTGGCGACGAATTTACGATAATTCTGCACCGCACGCAGGATCTGGAGGAGGTCGAGCGTCTATGCACCAAGCTGGTCGAGAGCGCACGGCATCCGTTTGATCTTGCCGGAACGCAAGTGTTCATCGGCGTCAGCGTGGGTGCCGCGCTATGTCCGAACGACGGCAAAACAGCCGTCGAGCTCACGCGCAAAGCCGATATCGCGCTCTATTCCGCAAAGGCGAATGGTCGTAGCGGCTATGCCATCTTCAATGCTGAGATGGAGGCTCTGATTGCGCAGCGGCGTGAATTGGAACGCGACCTCCGCTCCTCTTTGGAATGTCCAGAGCAGTTCGAAGTTCATTACCAACCGCTCTTTTCTGCCAAGCAGCGCAGCGTCGAAGGCGTCGAGGCGCTCGTGCGTTGGAACCATCCTGTAAGAGGGCGAGTGCCGCCGGACGCTTTTATTCCGCTTGCCGAAGAATCCGGACTGATCGAGAGGATAGGCGAAATCGTGCTCAGGCGCGCCTGCCTTGAAGCCTCTGGTTGGCCGATCAAGACCGTGGCGGTCAACGTGTCGGCAGTGGAGTTGAAGAGTCCAAGCTACGCCGTACGTGTGGCCAATATTCTCATGTCGACGGGGTTTAGTCCTCAGCGGCTGGAGCTGGAAGTCACCGAAACAGCAATGTCTGACAAGGACGGCGCTGGGCAACACAATCTGGCGGCCCTTAGGCAGCTCGGTGTACGTTTCGCGCTGGACGATTTCGGCACCGGGTTTTCCTCACTGGGGCGACTGCAGCAACTTGACGTTGACCGTATCAAGATCGATCGCAGCTTCGTGCACGGATTTGGCTCGGCCACTGGCGACGAAGCGATCGTGCGAGCTATTGTCGGCCTCGCCAAGGCGACAGGATTGAAGACCACCGCGGAAGGCGTCGAAACCGCTGAGCAGAGCGAATTTCTCGGCGCAATCGGATGCGATGACTTGCAGGGATTTCTGCTCGGAAGGCCCGTTCCGGCCGCGGACATAGACGCGATCCTTGCAGGTCGCCCCAATAGCGTATGGCGCGCATAACCACCGTTTGCCAGTAGACCTCGCTTCCTTGGTAAAGCAGGGCATCATCGACTTCAGGTGATGACGGTGCTGCCGGGGCAGGCCAGGGCAGATGTAGGCGACCACCGGGACGAACGGGGCCGCTTTGCGGAAACCCGCAATTCGTGTTGCCGAGATGAGGTGCTGAGAGCAAGTTGTGGGGGATGCTGCTCACTTTTTCAGCCGCGGCCGGCAGAGGGCGACTGGAGCCTGCCTCATCACAGCCTGGTTCGCCATCCACCGCACCTATCCATTTCGCAGTGTTCGGAGTGCAAACGAACCCCCAATGCGGCAAACAACTCATCGAGACGCCCCTCCCGGATTAGCCTTGAGGGCCTGTGGCTCAACGCAGGCCTTGCGAACACGTTGCGGTCGACGAGATTGATGCGGCTTTCTTCAACCGCATGATGAACACCAAAGTTCGCGGACCAGTCCTCCAGCTCGCCGCTCTCAGCAACAACCTGAAGGATGGCGCTTCCGTGGTCGTGACGTCGTCGACCTCCACATATGAAGGCGCCGCCACGGCCAGCGTTTACGCGGCCACCAAGGGCGCTTTGATCTCCCTTTGCCGGTCCCGGGCATCGGCCTTGGCGACCCGGAGCATCAGAGTCAACGCGCTGGTCCCTGGCGCGATCGACAGATGAGATTCGATCGTGTAGGCGCGCGATGTCGCGGACGAGCTGAACCAGCTCTTCGTCGACCAACCTGACGTCGTCCTCAGAAGCCCCCGCTGTCTTGTCGATTATGGCCTTGCGAACTGGGGCACCGACCTCAGATTGACGCACGACCTTTTCGCTGCAAAGGTATTAACGACTTGTTTACCAAGCATCAGCCAGAGTTGACGATCGGAGCGGGCGTGGAATCTTTTCTGGGTACGAACCGCCTTAATTGGGATGATCGGGCCGAACTGCATTCGACTGACACAACCGGCAGCTACCAGATCGAAAACGTGCTCGCAGGGGGATCCAATCTCTATGAGCTCGAAACGAGAGAGGTCGGTAATATTGCCGGCAAGGATATCATCCATCTACAATGTCATATTGGGCTCGACACGATCAGTTTGAAGGGTCTCGGCGCGCGCAGCGTGACCGGCCTCGACTTTTCACCGACAGCCATCGCCGCTGCGCGAGATTTCGCTGCCAAGGCAGGCACCGACGTGCGCTTCGTGGAAGCGCCACTGTTCGAGGCAGTCGAAGCACTTGGCCGGACCTTTGACGTCGCTTACGTGACTTGGGGTTCGGTAAACTGGCTGGACGACGTGAGCCGATGGGCGCGAGTGGTTGCCGATCTCCTGCGACCGGGCGGCCGGCTCTACATGGCTGAGGGCCACCCGTTGATGTTCCAGTGTGATCGCAAGGCCGAGTCGCTGGAGTTGAAGCACGACTGGCGAACGCCCATAGCTCATCCGCTCGCCTGGAACGAGGAGCTTACCTATACCGGCGACGACCGGCGCTTGAAGCATCCTCGCTACTATGAGTGGATTCATCCAATAAGTGATGTCGTGAACGCCCTGATTTCAGCTGGGCTCACGCTCGATTTTCTGAATGAGCATGACACGGTTTCATGGCAGCACTTTTCATTTGCGGTCAGAGCCGGCAAGAATATGTATGGCTTGCCAACGAACTCTCCCAAGATTCCGATGGCCTATTCCATCGGCGCGACGAAGCGGGGCGTCGGTCCGATCCCATTTCTCGCTGCGCCTAAGGCGGTGTGACGGCATGGGTCCACTTTAACGGCGTCTGGGTCAGGTCCCTTCCAAGCTCAGAGTTCTTGCAGCCACGCTTTCAGTCGAGGTCAGCCGCCTCTTCCGAGCGCCGGTTGGTTGGGCTTTCCACGTTGATCTGCTTCCTTGGCGAACGCCCTAACTTTGAGCGAGGCCGTCTCCTGGTCTTGCGTTTGAGCCAGCCGCAGGGTGTAGCGCGAATGAGCGGCCCAGCGTTGCGGCCCGTCTGCACCCTCTTCGCCGGTCTTCTCTGATTGCGGTCAGCCAGATTGGCAAGGAGGTGTTTGTCGACGAGTCCTTTCAATCTCCGTGTCGTCGACAGTGTAAAGATCTCGGACGGACCGGCGGCGACCCGAGATGACATCAAACTCGTGTAAAGTTTTTCCAGGATTCTGAAGCTCAAAATTAATTAATGAAAGCTAGTGTTGTAGCGCGGGTCGATCCGAAACCTGAGCAACACAGGGAGTTCCACCCCATTGGCTCTTTTCGGCGCTAGGTTCGGCGGGATGAAAGATGCCGTTTTTTCTTCGGTGAATATTCCAGCCGCCATGGCAGTTTTGGTTATTGCCATCAGCGCAGCGTATGCGGACCATCAAAACAAAATCGTCTCGGACCAAGCCGTGCGCGCGGATGTCCTGGCCAAGGTCAATTTGATCCGTGCCAAGCTGGAAGGTAACATCAACGGAAACCTTCAACTTGTGCATGGACTAGTCGCGACAGTCGTGACTGAACCCTATATGGGACAGCAACGCTTTGCTTCCCTCGCGAGGAACCTTTTTGGCGAAAACTCACAATTGAACAACATTGCCGGCGCGCCCGATCTGGTGGTTTCCTTGTTGTACCCGCTGAAGGGCAACGAGAAAGCGATGGGGCTCGATTACCGCAAGGATGATTGGCAACGCAAAGCCGCGCTAAGGGCGCGAGACGAGCGCAAGTTGATTCTTGCCGGTCCCGTCGACCTGAAGCAAGGGGGCCAGGGCTTCATCGGCCGTTTTCCGGTGTTCGTGTCGAGTGCGGGCGACCGTGAGAGATTTTGGGGTATCATATCCGCGGTCGTCGACGTGCAGCGTCTCTACAAGGCGAGCGGCCTGTTTGACGATGATCTCGGGATTGACATCGCGCTCATCGGTAGAGACGCCCTTGGTCCAGGCGGCGTTCAATTCTTCGGCTCCGAAAGCGTCCGAAAAAGGAATCCGGTGACAGCCGAAGTTCTGCTTCCGTCCGGTTCGTGGCAGATCGCAGCCACCCCTAAAAACGGCTGGCCTTCGACGCCCAGCAACGCTTGGCTCTTGCGCACGATTATGGCAGCGGCCGGGGCGCTGGTTGTGATCCCATTCCTCGTAGCAGGTCGGCTGCTTGGTGAAAGACAGCGCAATTATGCGGAACTGCGGCGATTGTCCAGACGTCTGGAACTCGCTTTGGAGGCATCAGCTATAGGCGTTTGGGAACATGATCTCGCGACCAATAACCTGGCGTGGGATGATCGTGTCAACGAAATATATGGCAAGCCCAGCGATGGAGGTCATCGCGGCTATTCGGATTGGGCGGGCGCAATTCACCCCTTGGATCTGGCTCGCGCCAACGCAGATTTCGACGGTGCTGTGGCGAGCGGCGGAACGTATTCGTCGGAGTACCGGATTGTCCGTCCAGATGGTGAAATTCGCTATGTTCGATCCAAAGCCACCATATACCAAGCCCTAAACGAGACGCCCAAGATGATCGGCGCCGAATGGGATGTAACGGCCGACGTCTTGCTCAACAGCGAGTTGATTCGCGCAAAACAGCTGTCGGAGACGAAAAATGCAGAACTCGAGTCGGCCAAGGCGCGCATAGAGCATATCGCGCTTCACGATTCCCTGACCGGTTTGCCCAACCGTCGTTACCTCGATCAGGTCCTGAAAGAGTATGCAGCAAAAACCACGCGAGGCTGCGGTTATGTGGGCCTGCTTCACATCGACCTCGACCGGTTCAAGCACATCAACGATACGCTTGGCCACGCCGCGGGTGACGCGATGCTGGTTCACGCGTCTGCTGTGCTACGATCCACGGTCGAGGAGGGGGGATTCGTCGCCCGTATTGGCGGCGACGAATTCGTCGTCCTTTGCACTGTCAAGGATATCAAGCAATTGGGGCTGCTGGCCGATAACATTATCAGTCAAATGAGCGAGCCTGTCTATTACCACGGCCACCGCTGTCGCTTTGGTGCTAGCGTGGGGATCGCAGTCGACAACGACAATGACATCGAAGCCAAGCATCTGCTGGTGAATGCCGACATCGCGCTTTACCAAGCAAAGACTCGTGGGCGCAATCGATATGATTTTTTCACGGAGGTGATGCAAAGCGAGATCGTCGACACCAAGCGGACTGCCGACGAAGTTCTCGGCGGCCTGGAGCGCAATGAGTTCATAGCCTTCTACCAGCCTCAATTTGACGCCAAAACCCTCGAAATCGTCGGCGTCGAGGCGCTTGCGCGGTGGAGACACCCAAAACAGGGAATCTTAGCCCCGGATGCCTTCCTAAGAATTGCCGACGAGTTAAATGTCGTCTCGATGATCGATCGATCAATACTGAATCAATCACTTTCAGATTTTGCAAAGTGGTCCAATGCAAATCTCAAAATACCACGCGTGTCGGTCAACGTTTCCGCTCGACGTCTGCAAGACGAAGAACTCATAACGAACTTGCGAGAGTTAAAAATCAAGAAGGGAACAGTTTCTTTTGAACTCGTTGAGTCTATCTTCCTAGATGGCAGCGATGATTTGGTTGCTTGGAACGTCAATCAAATAAAAGAACTCGGTATCGATATAGAGATAGATGATTTTGGTACGGGCTATGCCTCTATAGTCAGCCTGATCAAACTGCAGCCTCGCCGGTTGAAAATAGATCGACAACTGATCACCCCAATCGTCAGATCTTCACAACAAAGGCGGATTGTGTCGTCAATCATCGAGATTGGCAAGTCTTTGGGGATCGAGGTCATTGCAGAAGGTGTCGAGACGATGGAGCACGCCTGGATACTAAAAGATTTGGGCTGCGACATACTGCAAGGCTATGCCTTCGGTCATGCGTTGGATTCCGAGGGACTACAGCTCTTTGTTCAATCTCGGCGCCTGCGGGCAGTCAGTTAAACGTCAGACGCGGCGCGGCCTCGATCGGCGGCAATATGCAGCAATGGTGCGCCACCGCTTCCTTGCGTATCGGTTGTGACGATCAGCCTTTGTTTTCGAGCTCGTGCAAACCATTTTGGATGGCTTCGATGAGCATCGCCGTAGAGTAGGGTTTTTGAACCCAACCGAGTGGTCTTGCCGCTTCGGCCCGAAGCTTTACGTGGGGGTCAGCGTGCGCGGTTGCAAAGATGCACCGGATACCGAAGTCCCGGTACAGTTCCAACGCTGCATCAATTCCGTCCCGCTTGCCAAGCAAGCGGATATCCATCAGGGCAATCGCAGGGTGGGCGGAGCGCGCAATTATGATGGCCTCCTCGGCTGTGCTGGCGATCCCAGCCAACACGAAACCTGCATCGCGAAGACCAGCCTCGACGTCGAGGGCGATGAGATAGTCGTCTTCGACGATCATGATGGATGGTTCCCCGGAAATTCTCGCTTCTGCACCAAGCCGATCGTCTCTGGAGAAAACCAACTGAGGTCTGAATGGTAGGTACGAATGCCCAGTTCGGCCGGTCTCAACTATTGCCGTTCTTAAGTTCAACGCCGTTCTCCCCGGGAGCCTGAGAAAAAACCACGATGCAACGAGACGGATCTGGCTCAACTTCGAAAATGCCACCAATCTGTCGCGCCAAGCCTTCAACCAACCGCAAACCTGACGAGGAATGACGCACTGCCTTCAGATCGAAACCTGGCCCTGCATCCTCGACCGTCAACACCTGCTTTTGACCATTCCGCTTGATCCCAACCCGAATGGTGCTGCTTCCCTTGGCCGCTGATCCATGTTTGACGGCGTTGACCAAAAGCTCATTGACTATGAGCGCAAGCGGCATTGCGATGTCGTTGGGCAACTGGATGGGATCGGCGTCGCAAACCAGTTGGACATTGGCTGGAAACATCTGCTTTGTGGTTTCGCAAATGGCTTCGACAAAAAGTGGCGCGCTGAAATTGGATGCATCTGGCGTGTCGTAGAGAACACGTTGAGCCGCAGCCATGGTCGCCACTCGTTTGCTTGCCTCTTCGATTGTCTTGCGAGCCTCGGGATTTTGACTGGCCCTGGCCGCTACCGAAAGCAAGGACTTCAACATCATCATGTTGTTCTTAACGCGATGATTGAGTTCGTTAAGCAGGATCCGCTGTTGTGTCTCAGCTTGTTTCCGCTCGCTTACGTCGACCAGCATGTTGATACCGCCGACAATTTCT
Organism: Mesorhizobium sp. B2-6-4; assembly: GCF_006441495.1. Taxonomy (NCBI): domain Bacteria; kingdom Pseudomonadati; phylum Pseudomonadota; class Alphaproteobacteria; order Hyphomicrobiales; family Phyllobacteriaceae; genus Mesorhizobium; species Mesorhizobium sp. B2-6-4. Next base: position 4,084 of record NZ_VFUE01000042.1, on the reverse strand, counting down.
CCAGCCGCATTCCGCATTGGCGTCGGGTAAGGAATGAATGGAATCCTGGTGCCGTCCGGCCGCTCGGCAATCGCCTCAACTCCCCGTACCGGTCGCCCTTCACGAAGCGAAACAGCCATTGGACACTGGTCGTGCGGAAGCGGCCTTCCATCTGGCCAATAGAGCTTCCAGGTGACGCACCATTCATCACTGCCGATCACCGGCGTGCGGCCAGCGAGTTCGACCGCGGCCGCATTGAAATAGGTGATCTTGCCGTTCTCATCGGTCGTGTAGATTGCAGCAGGGATGGCGGCGAGAAGATCCTGAAGGTGACGTTCACTGTCGCGCACCTTTGCTTCCGCGACTTTCTGCTCAGTTATATCCCGGGCAATTTTGGAGGCGCCAACGATACGGCCCGCCGCGTCTCGGACAGGCGATATCGTCAGAGAAATGTCCACTAGCGACCCATCCTTGCGGCGCCGGACTGTTTCGAAATGATCGACAATTTCGCCCTTGCGTATTCGACCAAGGATGAGCGGCTCCTCTTGCAGCCGCTCCGGAGGGATGATGATCGTGATGGGCTCGCCGAGCACCTCCGAGGCCGCATAGCCGAACAGGCGCTCAGCCCCGCGATTCCATGTCAAAATGATCCCATTCAAATCCTTGCTGACGATCGCGTCATGGGAAGACTCCACGATTGCTGCCAGCCTCTGAGCAGCATTTTCGCCCTTTATGCGCTGAATGCCGAAACCGAGCTGACGAGCGATGGTCCGACCCAATTCAATCTGCTCTTCCGAATACTCCTGAGGCTGGTCGAAGTAGGCCATGAACTTACCAAGGAGCCGTCCACCTTGTGTGATCGGAATGAAGTAGACCGCACCGATTCCCTCGCTGCGGATCGCCTGTTTTAATTGTTCCGGCAAGTCCGCATGCTTTGCATCGCCGACACAGATAGGCTGCGGTTCTTGGCTCTCCGTCGACCAAGGCGAGTGTCCTTCCACCGCTAAGCGGTAAGTATCGGACAGGCCACGCCAAGCCACAAACTTCATGCGCCCATCTTTATCCAACAGCAATATCGAAGCACGCTGGCATTGGAGCGCACGTTGGATTGCATCGAGCGCCGGCTCATACACATCCTCTTGCGTGCGCGCATGCTGCAGCATTTCAGTGAATCGATGTATCGCACCCTGTTCCTCGGCACGTTTGGCAAGCGCCGCCTCAATCCGCTTGCGCTCGCTGATATCGTGCTGAACCCGTACAGCGTATCGAAACGACCCCTCGCAGTCATGAACGCTGGTCGACGTCACAACAGCCCAAAAAACTGATCCATTCTTGGAAACAAATCGCTTCTCAAGTGTGTAGCTGTCGATCTCACCGGCCACTTGCCGTCGATACTGCTCGCGATCTGCTTCAACATCGGCGGGAAAGGTGCGGTCAAAAATCGATCGTCCAATCAGCTCATCCTGCGTGCATCCCAAAAGGTCACACAGATGGGAATTCACCCGCAGCAGTTGGCCTTCGGCGTTCGCTTCCACGATACCTGCGGCAGCGTTCTCATAGGTGATGGCAAGGCGCCGCTCCTGTTCGCGTATAAGCTCCTGCGCCTTGACCGTCTCAGTCACATCGATGGTGATGCAGCGGGTGTTGAGGAAGCGGTCACCCACTAGGCGAACGTTGGACGTTATTTCTACCCAGCGGATCGAGCCATCTTTGGCCCGCAGCCGGGCCCGGTAGTTTTTAAGTTCCTCCCGCCGGGACAGGCGGTCCAATATGTCTCCAATAGCAACCTGATCTGCGTGAAATTCGCGAATATTGCGGCCCACATATTCCTCGGCCGTGAATCCCAACATTTCCAATTCTGCGCGATTGGCGCGCAGGATGGTGCCGTCTTTCCCGACGAAGTGAAGTGCGATGGCGGCATTCTCGAAGAAATCCTCAAACTCATCACTGAGGATCGGATCGGGAAGCTGACGCTCGCGACTCCTCTCTGAGAAAGAGGCCACCTCATCGAGTCGAGCAGGAAGGCCCCCTTGTTTCATTTGGTACCCCCGTCTCCTAAGAAGCAGTTGGAAATGCGTGAGAGCACCAAAGGTTCCACATTGACCCGTCAGTCGGCCAGGCGCATCAGATCCGTCAATCGATACTGCGGATCGCGTGCTTCATGGGCCGACTGGAAAGGTTCAAAGCAGAGGAGCTCAGAAGAAAATCGCCTGCCGTCCGGTCGCGAAGCACTATTCACCAGCACGATTATACACGAGCCGATGTGATTGAGCCCACGAATGAGGCGAATAACCCCTTTTATCGCGGTTCTTTGCGAAGGTTGAGATAAGTCGCGTCGAACTCAGCGGCTCGCGCCAAGCGATCCCAGTTCGTGATGGTCACCACCTTACGCTGCCAGGTGATAAGGCCAGCACGCCGCAATGCCATGAGCGTCCGATTGAGATGGACAACAGACAGTCCGATCGTGTCGGCCAGCATGTTTTGCGTGAGAGGGAATTCGAATGACCATTCCCGGGTCAAGCCGACGACCTGCATGCGCAGGAACATCTCGCAAATGATGTGCGCCAGGTGGGCCTCTGCGGACCGGCGTCCCAGGCAGGCAATCCATACCCTCTGAATGGCGGCATCCACCGCCAGTATCGTTGTCAGCACCCGGTACAGATGCTGGTGGGTCTCAGTGATCCGACGCAGCGGATCATGGCCGATGAACGCCATGCGAGCGGGTGCCAGAGCAACGACGTTGTGGTCCATAACGTGCAACAGGAATGCATGCAGATCAACGAAGTCGCCTGGAATGTGGAGGGCCGTTATCTGGCGCCTGCCATCGGCGAAGGTGACAGTTCTTCCCGTGATCCCCGAGATGATAACGCAGCTCTCCTTGGGTTCAGCGTGCTCCGCGACGATTTCGTCACCGACTTCGTAGTCACGTACCCGCCAGGGACCGTCTTGAAGTACTGCCCGGTCTTGGTCCGTGAGAGCGTCCCGTCGCTCCAGCACTTTGAACAACACCGATAGGTCGACAACTGATCGGTTCGGCAGTATTGTCTCACCTAGCAAGAGTCGCCTCCTCAATGTCCAGCGCCGCTCAAAAGCTCAGATCACGTCGGATCGCCTTCCGTACCTCGCCACTATGCTTGGGAACTGATCACGTTCCGACAGCCGCAGATCATGGTACCGCTGTCTGAGGGGTCGAGGGCGGCAAGCCAACCATCCATTCTTTGCGGGACCGACAGTCGCCGAGCGCTCGTGGCGTGTTCTCCAGCACCCATTCCGGCAAGCTGCATCTTCCCTCATGATCTCCACCTCGTGAACGTAAAGCAGCACGAGGCCGAAGGTTCCGTACAATGCAACGTTCGCTCCCACCACTGCTTGGCGCTCCGCCGGCATGCATTGTAGAGCTTGGCACAACGGGAACCTGCGTTGCAGTCGAAAGTTCTTGATGATGGCAAATCGCCCGATCACGAGCGTGCTCACCTCAATTGGCACGTTGACCTCTCGGCCGGCAGCATTCCTGGTGCTGCTGGCTTACGCGGCCCTTTGGCTATTTCTCGACAGGGCGAGTTTGAACTGGCACGGCGCGGCGACCCTGTTCACCTGGGCCATGACACTGTTCATTCAACGCGCAGAACATCGCGACACGCAGGCGATCCATGCCAAGCTGGATGAGATGTTGCGAACGAATAGCTCGGCATCGAACATCACCAGAATCGATGATGAGGAACCAGAGGAAATCGAAAAGCATCGCACTCGCAAACAGCAGGGCGATTGAGATGTGCCATGCGGACTCGCGGCGCTACGGGCGGGTGCGGACCCAGTGAGGTTTGGCGTAAACCGGGGAAGGCTGCTTAAGAGCCTCAAATACGTGGCCCTTGCCGTCATCGCCAGCCTGATCACGTTGCTGAGCATAAACTTGGCACCAGAGCCACGCATTTTGCGAGCGCTTGTCCCGCACCGTTTCGACGCGTCGGATCCCGATTTTGCAAGGAGCATGAGCAGTTATTCACAAGGACAGCTGTTCGATTCAAACGCGGTACAAACCCTTGTCAACGGAGATGAGATCTTTCCTTCAATGCTGCAGGCAATCCATGCGGCTCGGTCTACAATT
>NZ_VFUE01000041.1:0-19430 GCF_006441495.1 Mesorhizobium sp. B2-6-4 | reverse complement strand
AGAGAAGCTGCGCTTCGCCATCCGTGAAGGCGGCCGCACCGTCGGTGCCGGCATCGTCGTCACCATCAAAGAGTAATCGACACCGGCATCAGCCGGATCGAGAAGGAAGGGCGGTCCTCGGGCCGCCCTTTTTGTCGGCGACCGAAGATCAGCGCTGGCATGGCGGGGCCGACACGCGGTCGAACGGTAGCCGTGTCATCGAACTGGCCATCGAGCCAGGTTGAGGCTTGCTCGATTTTTCCGCTATCGTCGCTGGAGGCGGCGCTGGGCGGAGGTCAAGTATGAGCCAGGATGTTCCGACACTGTACGAATGGGCCGGCGGCAGCGAAGCGCTCAACCGGCTGACGCAGACGTTTTATGACAAGGTGGCGCGGGATCCGGTCGTCGGGCCGGTGTTCAAGCATATGTCGCCCGACCATCCCGCCCATGTCGCGGCCTTTATCGGCGAGGTTTTCGGCGGGCCGAAAACCTACAGCGAAAAATTCGGCGGCCACCGCGAGATGGTGATGCATCACCTGGGCAAGCATTTGACGGAGGAGCAGCGCCGCCGCTGGATCAACCTGCTGGCCGATGCCGCGGATGCCGTCGGGCTGCCTGACGATCCGGAGTTCCGTTCCGCCTTCATGGGCTATGTCGAGTGGGGATCGCGGCTCGCCAGGATGAATTCCAATCTCGGCGAAACGTGCGACCCGGAGACCGAGCCGATGCCGGCCTGGGGCTGGGGCGTGCCCGGCGGGCCTTACCGGGTCCCGGACACCAAATAGCGTCCAACGGATACACGGGCCGGCAGGCAAGATCTCCGCGAACAGCATGCCGGCGCACTCGAGCGTGAAACCGGAGATCGATGGCGGCGGGCTGGCCGTCGACCATCCCGATTTCCGGTAAAGGGGATGAAGGCGCTTTTGCTTGCAAACCGCTCTTTACAGAGCGCGCGGAAGCTTTTAGGAAGCCCCTGCTGCGCCGAGGCGCACGTGTACGGGCATAGCTCAGTTGGTAGAGCGGCGGTCTCCAAAACCGCAGGTCGTAGGTTCGAGCCCTGCTGCCCGTGCCATTTCAAGAAATGGCACGTCAAAACAAAAACACAGCCATTTCCAAAATGGCCATCGAAACGATATTTTGCAGGCTGCCCTTTGAAAATCGGCGACCGGCTTGCCATATTAGACTGATTGAGGCATAAGGACGCCATAGCCGGGACGGAACGACTGGATGGTTCCGAGGCGGCGTTTGGTCATAAAGCGGACACTTGCCACTTGCGTGGATCAAGAATCGGTTTTATGTAGACGAAACAGACACGCGACGCGTGGAGCTGGGAAGCCGGCTTTACGCGTCTGATTTGCATGGGCGAAATGATTGCGCTGATTCGGCGCGAAAATGGACCCAGGCGGCACGTCCCGGCCAGCGGGATCATCCAGGAGACCCGGCCAACGGGTCTTGAAGACAGAGCGGCATATGGCTTCGAAAACCACAAATCCTTTCGTCTTTCTCCAGCAGGTTCGCGCGGAGACCGCCAAGGTGACTTGGCCGTCGCGACGCGAAACGATGATCTCGACGGTGATGGTTCTGGCTTTCGCTGTGATCGCGATGATCTTTTTCTTCACCGCCGATCAGCTCATGGGCCTCGCGGTCGAACAGATTCTGGGCATTGGACGCTAAGTCCGGCGATTACGGAGAAGTCGTGAAATGACTACGCGCTGGTACATCGTCCACGCCTATTCGAACTTTGAGAAGAAGGTCGCCGAGGACATCGAGAACAAGGCCAAGCAGAAGGGCCTGTCCGCCGATATCGAGCAGATCGTCGTGCCGACCGAGAAGGTCGTCGAGGTTCGTCGCGGCCGCAAGGTCGACGCCGAGCGCAAGTTCTTTCCGGGCTATGTGCTCCTGAAGGCCAACTTGACCGACGCCGTGTTCTCGCTGGTCAAGAACACGCCGAAGGTCACCGGGTTTTTGGGCGACTCCAAGCCGGTGCCGATCACCGAGGCCGAGGCGCAGCGCATCCTGAACCAGGTGCAGGAAGGCGTCGAGCGGCCGAAGCCCTCGGTTACTTTCGAGATCGGCGAGGCGATCCGCGTCTCGGATGGCCCCTTCGCGTCCTTCAACGGCTTCGTCCAGGAAGTGGACGAGGAACGGGCGCGGCTCAAGGTGGAAGTTTCGATCTTCGGGCGCGCCGTGCCTGTCGATCTGGAATTCGGGCAAGTCGAAAAAGGCTGATCCGAAATCCCTGGCGCCGTTCCGGTGGTCAGGGGAGGCGGCGCGGCAACGCGCGGCCTGAGAACGGTGGGAGGCGAATGTGGCTTTAGCCGGCCGCAGGAACCGCACCACCAGACTGCAACAGCCGGTGTTTTCCCAGATCGAGGGGCCGGCATAGACAAAGGCAGGAATAGAGATGGCTAAGAAAATTGCAGGCCAGCTCAAGCTCCAGGTTGCCGCGGGCTCGGCTACGCCGTCGCCCCCGATCGGCCCGGCGCTTGGTCAGCGCGGCATCAACATCATGGAGTTCTGCAAGGCGTTCAACGCGCAGACCCAGGAAATGGAAAAGGGATCGCCGATTCCGGTCGTCATCACCTACTATCAGGACAAGTCGTTCACCTTCGTCATGAAGACGCCGCCGGTGAGCTACTTCCTGAAGAAGGCCGCTAACCTGAAGTCGGGCTCCAAGGAGCCGGGCAAGGTCAAGGCCGGCACGATCGGCCGCGACAAGGTCCGCGCCATCGCCGAGCAGAAGATGAAGGATCTGAACGCAAACGACGTCGAGGCGGCCATGCGCATGGTCGAGGGCTCCGCCCGCTCGATGGGTCTGGAAGTGGTGGGCTGAGATCATGGCAAAGATTGCAAAGCGTGTATCGAAGACCCGCGAAGGCATCGATCCCAACAAGGCTTATACCTTGGGTGACGCGCTGAAGCTGCTCAAGGATCGCTCGACGGTCAAGTTTGACGAGACGATCGAAGTCGCGATGAATCTCGGCGTTGATCCTCGCCATGCCGACCAGATGGTCCGCGGCGTGGTCAACCTGCCGAACGGCACCGGCCGCTCGGTCCGCGTCGCCGTGTTCGCCCGTGGCGACAAGGCCGAGGAAGCCAAGGCCGCCGGCGCCGACATCGTCGGCGCGGAGGACCTGGTCGACATCGTCCAGAAGGGCACGATCGATTTCGATCGCTGCATCGCTACGCCGGACATGATGCCGCTCGTCGGCCGTCTGGGCAAAGTGCTCGGCCCGCGCGGCATGATGCCGAACCCGAAGGTCGGTACCGTCACCACCGACGTCGCGGCCGCCGTCAAGGCATCGAAGGGCGGCGCTGTCGAGTTCCGCGTCGAGAAAGCCGGCATCGTTCACGCCGGCGTAGGCAAGGTCTCGTTCGACGTCAAGGCGCTGGAAGAAAACGTCCGCGCCTTCGCCGATGCGGTGACCAAGGCAAAGCCGGCTGGCGCCAAGGGCAACTACGTCAAGAAGGTGTCCGTCACCTCGACGATGGGCCCGGGCCTCAAGCTCGACGTCTCGACGCTCGCGGCGTCCTGATTAACCGTTTGGATCGGCCGCTGAACGGGCCGATCCGTAAGTGAATTCCGGGCCTGGATCGTTCTGGGCCCGGTACCGGGAGCCGAAAGGTTTCCGGACATCCTGTCCGAGATTGCAGGCGGCCCGGCCTTGATTGAAAAGGGGGGCCTTAATTCATGTGGGCCTGCATGAGACGGGTGAAGACCTGACAACGGAGCAAGCGCTCCAATGAAAGGTTCGAACCGTGTTTGCCTTTTGTCTGCGCATCGTCCGGCTTGCCGGCGATGTGGCGAAAGGGGGCAGGATCCTCGAGCGCTGTTCGGGAGATCCGTTACTGGATGGCCCGGCCGGCAAAAGGCAACCCGACGCCTGTCCTCGTGAATGGGAATGTTCCCGTTAGCAGGGTGGGGGTCAACTGGAGATAGGCAGTGGACAGAGCGGAAAAACGCGAACTCGTCACGGGCCTGAACGATGCGTTCTCGAACGCGGGTTCAGTGGTCGTGGCCCACTATGCCGGTATCACCGTCGCGCAAATGAACGACCTCCGGTCGAAAATGCGCGCTGCCGGTGGCACCGTTAAAGTCGCGAAGAACCGTCTCGCCAAAATCGCTCTTCAGGGCACGGACTCCGCATCGATCATCGATCTGTTCAAGGGACAGACGCTGGTCGCCTATTCGGAGGATCCGATTGCGGCGCCGAAGGTCGCGTCCGATTTCGCCAAGGGGAATGACAAGCTGGTCATTCTCGGCGGCGCAATGGGCACCACCTCGCTCAACGCCGACGGTGTGAAGGCACTCGCCACACTCCCGTCGCTCGACGAGCTGCGCGCCAGGCTGGTTGGCATGATCGCCACGCCGGCAACCCGGATCGCCCAGATCGTCAATGCGCCCGCGGCTTCGGTCGCGCGTGTCATCGGCGCTTACGCCCGGAAGGACGAGGCGGCATGAGGCCGTTCCTCGCTATCACAAACACACGTTCGAACCTTATGAAGGAATACAACAATGGCTGATCTCGCAAAGATCGTAGACGACCTTTCGAAGCTGACCGTCCTCGAGGCGGCTGAGCTGTCGAAGCTTCTGGAAGAAAAGTGGGGCGTTTCGGCTGCTGCTCCGGTGGCTGTTGCCGCTGCCGGCGGTGCTGCCGCTGCCGCTGCTCCGGTCGAGGAAAAGACGGAATTCGACGTCGTCCTCACCGACGCCGGCGCCCAGAAGATCAACGTCATCAAGGAAGTCCGCGCCATCACCGGCCTTGGCCTCAAGGAAGCCAAGGACCTGGTCGAAGCGGCTCCGAAGCCGGTCAAGGAAGCCGTTTCCAAGGCCGACGCCGACAAGTTCAAGGCCCAGCTGGAAGCAGCCGGCGCCAAGGTCGAGCTGAAGTAAGCGTAACAATCGGCGGACGGCCTCGCGCCGTCCGCCACTCCCTCGGGCGACCTGGGGAGGCTGCGTAGCGCGAGATGCACGAAAACCTCTTTCCTGAGGGCCGAAAACCGGCTCTCAGGAAACGGGTTTTCTCCCGTTTTAGCCGGCCGCCCGCCAAGTAGTTTGGTAATGGGGCCGGAGAACAGACAGAGAGCCGCTGCCCAGGCGGTTCGGATGCAAGGCGAGCCGCGGCGAGGCTCGCCCCGAGTTTAGAGCTAAGGAGCGACGATGGCCCAGACCCAGACTTTCAATGGCCGCAGACGCGTACGCAAGTTCTTCGGAAAGATCCCGGAAGTTGCGGAGATGCCGAACCTCATCGAGGTTCAGAAGGCGTCCTATGACCAGTTCCTGATGGTGGACGAGCCTAAGGGCGGACGTCCGGACGAGGGACTGCAGGCTGTTTTCAAGTCGGTCTTCCCGATCTCCGATTTTTCCGGCTCCTCGATGCTGGAGTTCGTGAAGTACGAGTTCGAAGGACCGAAATTCGACGTTGACGAATGCCGTCAGCGCGACCTCACCTATGCCGCACCGCTGAAGGTGACGCTGCGCTTGATCGTGTTCGATATCGACGAGGATACCGGCGCGAAGTCGATCAAGGACATCAAGGAGCAGGACGTCTACATGGGCGACATGCCGCTCATGACCTCGAACGGCACCTTCATCGTCAACGGCACCGAGCGCGTCATCGTCTCGCAGATGCACCGCTCGCCGGGCGTCTTCTTCGACCACGACAAGGGCAAGTCGCACTCGTCGGGCAAGCTCCTGTTTGCCGCGCGCGTCATCCCCTATCGCGGTTCGTGGCTCGACATCGAGTTCGATTCCAAGGACGTCGTGCACGCCCGCATCGACCGTCGCCGCAAGATTCCGGTGACGTCGCTGCTGATGGCGCTCGGCATGGACGGCGAAGAGATCCTGTCGACCTTCTACAACAAGATCACCTACAAGCGCGCCGGCGATCACTGGCGCATTCCGTTCAACGTGGATCGTTTCCGCGGCCTGAAGGCCGTCGGCGACCTGGTCGACGCCGACACGGGTGAGGTCGTTGTCGAGGCCGGCAAGAAGATCACCGCCCGCCAGGCCCGCCAGCTCGGCGAAAAGGGCCTGAAGGCGATCAAGGCGACCGACGAGGACCTGCTCGGCAACTATCTCGCCGAGGACATCGTCAATTACGCCACCGGCGAGATCTTCCTCGAGGCCGGCGACGAGATCGATGACAAGACGCTGAAGGTGCTGCTTGGCACCGGCGAGGACGAGATCCAGATACTCGACATCGATCACGTCAATGTCGGCGCCTACATCCGCAACACGCTCGCCGTCGACAAGAACGAGAGCCGCCAGGACGCGCTGTTCGACATCTATCGTGTCATGCGCCCCGGCGAGCCGCCGACGCTCGAAACCGCTGAAGCCATGTTCAACTCGCTGTTCTTCGACAGCGAGCGCTACGACCTGTCCGCCGTTGGCCGCGTCAAGATGAACATGCGCCTCGAACTCAAGGCCGAGGACACCGTGCGTGTATTGCGCAAGGACGACATCCTGGCCGTGGTCAAGACGCTGGTCGAACTGCGTGACGGCAAGGGCGAGATCGACGACATCGACAATCTCGGCAACCGCCGCGTGCGTTCGGTCGGCGAGCTGATGGAAAACCAGTACCGCGTCGGCCTGCTGCGCATGGAGCGCGCGATCAAGGAGCGTATGTCCTCGATCGAGATCGACACGGTCATGCCGCAGGACCTGATCAACGCCAAGCCGGCGGCTGCCGCCGTGCGCGAGTTCTTCGGTTCCTCGCAGCTGTCGCAGTTCATGGACCAGACCAATCCGCTGTCGGAGATCACCCACAAGCGCCGTCTCTCCGCGCTTGGACCGGGTGGTCTGACCCGCGAGCGCGCCGGCTTCGAGGTGCGCGACGTGCACCCGACGCATTACGGCCGCATCTGCCCGATCGAGACGCCGGAAGGCCCGAATATCGGCCTGATCAACTCGCTCGCCACCTTCGCGCGCGTCAACAAGTACGGCTTCATCGAGAGCCCGTACCGCAAGATCGTCGACGGCAAGCTGACCAATGACGTCGTCTATCTGTCGGCGATGGAAGAGGCCAAGCACCATGTCGCGCAGGCCAATGCCGAGCTCGACAAGGATGGCCGCTTTGTCGACGAATTCGTGATTTGCCGCAGTGCCGGCGAGGTGATGATGGCGCCCCGCGAAAACGTCGACCTGATGGACGTTTCGCCCAAGCAGATGGTGTCGGTGGCCGCGGCCCTGATCCCGTTCCTTGAGAACGACGACGCCAACCGCGCACTGATGGGCTCGAACATGCAGCGCCAGGCCGTGCCGCTGGTGCGCGCCGAAGCGCCGTTCGTCGGCACCGGCATGGAGCCGATCGTCGCCCGTGATTCGGGCGCCGCCATCGGCGCCCGCCGCGGCGGCATCGTCGACCAGGTGGACGCGACGCGTATCGTCATCCGCGCAACGGAAGACCTCGATCCGGGCAAGTCCGGCGTCGACATCTACCGGCTGATGAAGTTCCAGCGTTCGAACCAGAACACCTGCATCAACCAGCGTCCGCTGGTGCGCATGGGCGACCGGGTCAACAAGGGCGACATCATCGCGGACGGTCCTTCGACCGAGCTCGGCGATCTGGCTCTCGGCCGCAACGTGCTGGTCGCGTTCATGCCGTGGAACGGCTACAACTACGAGGACTCGATCCTCCTGTCCGAGCGCATCGTCGCCGACGACGTCTTCACCTCGATCCACATCGAGGAGTTCGAGGTCATGGCGCGCGACACCAAGCTCGGACCGGAGGAAATCACGCGCGACATTCCGAACGTCTCGGAAGAAGCGCTGAAGAACCTCGATGAAGCCGGCATCGTCTATATCGGTGCCGAAGTTCAGCCGGGCGATATCCTGGTCGGCAAGATCACGCCGAAGGGCGAAAGCCCGATGACGCCGGAAGAAAAGCTTCTGCGCGCCATCTTCGGCGAAAAGGCATCCGATGTGCGCGACACCTCGATGCGCATGCCTCCGGGCACCTTCGGCACCGTCGTCGAGGTGCGCGTGTTCAATCGCCACGGTGTGGAGAAGGACGAGCGCGCCATGGCGATCGAGCGCGAGGAGATCGAACGCCTCGCCAAGGACCGTGACGACGAGCAGGCGATCCTGGATCGCAACGTCTACGCGCGCCTTTCCGACGTGCTCGTCGGCAAGGAAGCGATCGCCGGACCGAAGGGCTTCAAGAAGGGCTCGACGCTGTCGAAGGACACGCTCGACGAGTATCCGCGTTCGCAGTGGTGGCAGTTCGCCGTGGAGAACGAAAAGCTCCAGAGCGAACTGGAAGCCCTGCGCGGCCAGTACGACGATTCCAAGAAGGCACTCGAACAGCGCTTCATGGACAAGGTCGAGAAGGTGCAGCGCGGCGACGAAATGCCTCCGGGCGTCATGAAGATGGTCAAGGTCTTCGTGGCGGTGAAGCGCAAGATGCAGCCGGGCGACAAGATGGCCGGCCGTCACGGCAACAAGGGTGTCGTGTCGCGCATCGTTCCGGTCGAGGACATGCCTTTCCTCGAGGACGGCACGCATGCCGATATCGTGCTCAACCCACTGGGTGTGCCGAGCCGCATGAATGTCGGCCAGATCCTGGAAACGCATCTGGGCTGGGCTTGCGCCGGAATGGGCAGGAAGATCGGCGAGATGATCGACGCCTACAAGTCAGCCGGCGACATCAAGCCGCTGCGCAAGACGCTGGAGAGCTTCATGCCCGCCAACGACCGCAACGAGCCGGTCCGCGAGTATGACGACGAGAGCATCGTTCGCCTGAGCGAGCAGATGCGCCGCGGCGTCTCGATCGCAACCCCGGTGTTCGACGGCGCGCACGAGGCCGACATCAACGTCATGCTGGAGCAGGCGGGCCTGCACACTAGCGGTCAGTCGCAGCTCTATGACGGACGCACCGGCGAGCCGTTCGATCGCAAGGTGACGATGGGCTACATCTACATGCTCAAGCTTCACCACCTCGTGGATGACAAGATCCACGCGCGTTCGATCGGTCCGTACTCGCTCGTCACCCAGCAGCCGCTGGGCGGCAAGGCGCAGTTCGGCGGCCAGCGCTTCGGCGAAATGGAGGTCTGGGCGCTGGAAGCCTACGGCGCCGCCTATACGCTGCAGGAAATGCTGACGGTGAAGTCGGACGACGTCGCCGGCCGCACCAAGGTCTACGAGGCGATCGTCCGCGGCGACGACACCTTCGAGGCCGGCATTCCCGAGAGCTTCAACGTTCTCGTCAAGGAGATGCGGTCGCTCGGCCTCAACGTCGAATTGGAGAACACCAAGCTCGACGAAGCCCCGGTTCGGCTGCCCGACGCAGCGGAATAAACAAGACACCCGGTCGCGGGAGAGGCTCCCGCGACCGGGTGCACCAAATTCTTCGGCCGGTGGGCCGACCACTCAGCGGGCATTTGCCCCGCATCAGATGCAAGGGGTTTTCGAGGACCCCGAAAGGAGAACGGCATGAACCAAGAGGTCATGAATCTCTTCAATCCCCAGGCGCCGGCGCAGGTGTTCGATTCCATCCGGATATCGCTCGCCAGCCCTGAGAAGATTCTGTCCTGGTCGTTCGGCGAGATCAAGAAGCCGGAGACCATCAACTACCGCACCTTCAAGCCGGAGCGTGACGGTCTGTTCTGCGCGCGCATTTTTGGCCCGATCAAGGACTACGAGTGCCTGTGCGGCAAGTACAAGCGCATGAAGTACAAGGGCGTCATCTGCGAAAAGTGCGGTGTCGAAGTCACGCTGTCGCGCGTTCGCCGCGAGCGCATGGGCCATATCGAGCTGGCGGCACCCGTCGCCCATATCTGGTTCCTGAAGTCGCTGCCCTCGCGCATCGGCACGCTGCTCGACATGACCCTGAAGGACATCGAGCGCGTCCTCTACTTCGAGAACTACATCGTCACCGAACCCGGCCTCACCGCGCTGAAGGAGCACCAGCTGCTCAGCGAGGAAGAGTACATGATCGCCGTCGACGAATATGGCGAGGATAGCTTCACCGCCATGATCGGCGCCGAGGCCATTCATGACCTTCTGGCCGGCATGGACCTGGAGAAGATCGCCGGCGACCTGCGTTCGGAGCTGGCTTCGACCACGTCCGAGCTGAAGCAGAAGAAGTATCTGAAGCGGCTCAAGGTCGTCGAGAACTTCATGGAGTCCGGCAACCGTCCGGAATGGATGATCATGAAGGTGGTTCCGGTGATTCCGCCGGACCTGCGCCCGCTCGTCCCGCTGGACGGCGGACGTTTCGCGACGTCGGACCTCAACGATCTCTATCGACGCGTCATCAACCGCAACAACCGTCTGAAGCGGCTGATCGAGTTGCGTGCCCCCGGCATCATCGTGCGCAATGAAAAGCGCATGCTGCAGGAAGCCGTCGACGCGCTGTTCGACAACGGCCGCCGTGGCCGCGTCATCACCGGCGCCAACAAGCGTCCGCTGAAGTCGCTGTCGGATATGCTCAAGGGCAAGCAGGGCCGGTTCCGCCAGAACCTGCTCGGCAAGCGCGTCGACTATTCCGGCCGTTCGGTCATCGTCACCGGTCCGGAGCTCAAGCTGCACCAGTGCGGCCTGCCCAAGAAGATGGCGCTCGAACTGTTCAAGCCCTTCATCTACGCCCGCCTCGACGCGAAGGGTTACTCCTCGACCGTCAAGCAGGCGAAGAAGCTGGTCGAGAAGGAGCGTCCGGAAGTCTGGGATATCCTCGACGAGGTCATCCGCGAGCATCCGGTGCTCTTGAACCGCGCGCCGACGCTGCACCGCCTCGGCATCCAGGCGTTCGAGCCGATCCTGATCGAAGGCAAGGCGATCCAGCTGCATCCGCTGGTCTGCACGGCCTTCAACGCCGACTTCGACGGCGACCAGATGGCGGTCCACGTGCCGCTGTCGCTGGAAGCGCAGTTGGAAGCCCGCGTGCTGATGATGTCGACCAACAACATCCTGCACCCGGCTTCCGGCGCGCCGATCATCGTGCCGTCGCAGGACATGGTTCTGGGTCTCTACTACCTCTCGATCGTCAACCAGAACGAGCCGGGCGAGGGCATGGTGTTTGCCGACATGGGCGAACTCCAGCACGCGCTCGAGACCAAGGCGGTGACCCTGCACGCCAAGATCAAGGGCCGCTTCCGTTCGGTCGACGCCGAGGGCAAGGTCGTGTCGAAGATCTACGACACCACGCCTGGCCGCATGATCATCGGCGAGCTTCTGCCGAAGAACGTCAACGTGCCTTACGAGACCGCCAACCAGGAGATGACCAAGAAGAACATCTCCAAGATGATCGACACCGTCTACCGCCATTGCGGTCAGAAGGAGACCGTCATTTTCTGCGATCGCATCATGGCGCTCGGTTTTGCTCATGCCTGCCGCGCCGGCATTTCATTCGGCAAGGACGACATGCTGATCCCGGATACCAAGATCAAGCTGGTGTCGGACACCGAGGCCTTGGCCAAGGAATACGAGCAGCAGTACAATGACGGCCTGATCACGCAGGGCGAGAAGTACAACAAGGTCGTCGACGCCTGGGCCAAGTGCTCGGAAAAGGTCGCCGACGAAATGATGGCCCGCATCAAGGCGGTCGAGTTCGAGGACAATGGTCGTCAGAAGCCGATGAACTCGATCTACATGATGTCGCACTCCGGTGCGCGCGGCTCGCCCACCCAGATGCGCCAGCTCGCCGGCATGCGCGGCCTGATGGCCAAGCCGTCGGGTGAAATCATCGAGACGCCGATCATCTCGAACTTCAAGGAAGGCCTGACCGTGCTCGAGTACTTCAACTCGACCCACGGCGCCCGCAAGGGTCTGGCGGACACCGCCCTGAAGACGGCGAACTCGGGCTATCTCACCCGTCGTCTGGTCGACGTGGCGCAGGACTGCATCGTCAACTCCGTGGACTGCGGCACCGACAAGGGCCTCACCATGCAGCCGATCGTCGATGCCGGTCAGGTCGTCGCTTCGGTCGGCCAGCGCGTGCTGGGTCGCACCGCGCTCGACGACATCAACCATCCGGTGACCGGCGAATTGTTGGTCAAGGCCGGAACGCTGATGGACGAGCGCGACGTGGAGCAGATCGAGAAGGCCGGCGTGCAGTCGGTCCGCATCCGCTCGGCGCTGACTTGCGAAGTCCGGGTCGGCGTCTGCGCGGTCTGCTACGGACGCGATCTGGCCCGTGGCACCCCGGTCAACCAGGGCGAGGCCGTCGGCGTCATCGCGGCGCAGTCGATCGGCGAGCCGGGCACCCAGCTCACCATGCGTACCTTCCACATGGGCGGTACGGCGCAGGTGGTGGATAGCTCGTTCCTTGAAGCCTCCTATGAGGGCAAGGTCGAGATCCGCAACCGCAACGTGGTGCGCAACTCGGACGGCCAGCAGATGGTCATGGGCCGCAACATGGCGGTGCTGATCCTCGACGAGGCCGGCAAGGAGCGCGCCACGCACCGCGTCACCTATGGTTCGCGCATCTTCGTGGACGATGGCGACAAGGTGAAGCGCGGCCAGCGCATCGCCGAATGGGATCCTTACACCCGCCCGATCCTCACCGAAATCGAGGGCAAGGTGGCGTTCGAGGATCTGGTCGACGGCATTTCCGTCCAGGAAACGGCCGACGAGTCGACCGGCATCACCAAGCGCGAGGTCATCGACTGGCGTTCGACGCCGCGCGGCAACGACCTGAAGCCGGCGATCGTCGTTCAGGACGCCAAGGGCAAGGTCGGCAAGCTGTCGAAGGGCGGCGATGCCCGCTTCCTGCTCTCGGTCGAGGCCATTCTCTCGGTCGAGCCGGGTGCTCAGGTTCGCCCTGGCGACGTCCTGGCGCGTATCCCGATGGAAAGCGCCAAGACTAAGGACATCACCGGCGGTCTGCCGCGTGTTGCCGAGCTGTTCGAGGCCCGTCGTCCGAAGGATCACGCCATCATCGCAGAGATCGATGGTACAATCCGCTTCGGCCGCGACTACAAGAACAAGCGCCGCATCATCATCGAGCCGCATGACTCGACGCTTGAGCCTGTCGAATACCTGATCCCGAAGGGCAAGCCGTTCCATCTCCAGGACGGCGACGTCATCGAGAAGGGCGACTACATCCTCGACGGCAATCCGGCGCCGCACGACATCCTGGCGATCAAGGGCGTGGAGGCGCTTGCGTCCTACCTCGTCAACGAGATCCAGGAAGTCTACCGTCTGCAGGGCGTGTCGATCAACGACAAGCACATCGAGGTGATCGTTCGCCAGATGCTGCAGAAGGTCGAGATCACCACGCAGGGCGACTCGACCTATATTCCGGGCGACCACGTCGACGTGATCGAGCTGGAAGAGGTCAACGAGCGCCTGATCGAGGACGGCAAGAAGCCGGCCGAAGGCCAGCCGGTGCTGCTCGGCATCACCAAGGCCTCGCTGCAGACGCCGTCCTTCATCTCGGCCGCCTCCTTCCAGGAGACGACCAGGGTGCTGACGGAAGCCGCGGTTGCCGGCAAGACCGACATGCTGCAGGGCTTGAAGGAAAACGTCATCGTCGGCCGGCTGATCCCGGCCGGTACCGGCGGCACGATGAGCCAGATCCGCCGCATCGCCACCTCGCGCGACGAACTGATCATCGACGAGCGCCGCAAGGCCTCCGGTGTCGAAGTCGCCGAGCCGATGCTGGCCGACATGACAACCGCCGCGCAGTAAGCGCGGCGGCACGAAATCTCAGGCAACAAGGCCGCCGGGGCAACCCGGCGGCTTTTTCGTTTCAACGAACAATCGAGGAAGGCAGATGAGCATGAAAACCTGGACGGCTGTCGATAACTACATCGTTTCCTCGCTCTTCGAGGCGGATCCCGTTCTCGACGCGGTCCTGGCGGCCAACCGCGACGGTGGCTTGCCGGCGATCGACGTCTCGGCGACGCAAGGAAAGCTGCTCTCGCTGCTGGTGCGCATTCGCGGCGCGAAAAAGGTGCTCGAGATTGGTACGCTGGGCGGTTATTCCACCATCTGGATGGCGCGGGGATTGCCGGCCGGCGGAAAAATCGTGACGCTCGAACTCGATCCGCACCACGCCAAGGTCGCGCGTTCGAATTTCGAGCGGGCAGGGGTTTCCGAACAGGTCGATCTGCGGGTCGGGCCGGCGCTGCAGTCGCTCGCTGCGCTGGGGGCCGAAGACGCCGGGCCGTTCGACCTCGTTTTCATCGACGCCGACAAGCCTAACAACCCCAACTACCTCTCCTGGGCCATGCGGCTGTCGCGCTCGGGAACGGTCATCGTCTGCGACAACGTCATCCGCGACGGCACGGTGCTCGACGAGGATGGTCGCGACGCCAACGTCGAAGGTGCACGCGCGGCGTTCTCCTTCATCGGCGGCGACAAGCGCCTGGACGGCACCGCGATCCAGACTGTCGGCGCCAAGGGCTATGACGGGTTCGCCATAGCGATTGTCGATTGAGTTGTTGCGATAGGCGGACCGGATCCGCGATCCGGGCGACAGTCGCTGTTCAGTCGAAGAACGCCTCGACCACATTGCGCTTGCCGAGCATGAAGGCGTCGGCGACATGCTGGAGGGGCGCGAGATCGACATCGGAAGTGCCGGCGCGCACGATTTCGGCGAAACGCCTGTAGAGTTCAGGATATTCCGATTCCGGTTCTTCATGGACAATGCGGCCGTCGATGGCGAGTTTCGAGCCACCGCCCGAGAGCACCATCTTGCCGGCATCGGTATCGGCGAGAATGTCCCAGCTCTGCGGCCCGGTCTGGAGCCAATCCAGATCCATCGTCACCGCCGACCCGTTCGCCGCGCGGAAGGCGACCTGGGCGGCGATCGGCGCGTCGCGGTTCTCCGGGAAGTCGAGCGCGGCCGAGGTGATGTACATGGCGGGCAGGATGTAGGTCGCGATCGACAGCGCGTTGATGCCTGGATCGAAGACGCCGAAGCCGCCTGGCTGCCAGATCCAGTCCTGGTTCGGGTGCCAGCGGCGCACGTCTTCCTTCCAGACGATTGCCGCTGATTTGATTTGCGTCGCGGCCAAAAAAGTCCGCGCCGCTTCAACCGCCGGCGCATAGCGCGAATGCCAACTGGCGAACAGCGACACGCCCTGTTTCGTCGCCAGCGCCTTCAGGTCCTCGACCTCGCTGACCGTGGCGCCGGGCGGCTTTTCCAGGAACACGTGCTTCTTCGCCTCGAGCGCGGTGCGCGCCGCAGCGTAGCGGAATTGCGGCGGCATGCAGAGTGAGACGGCGTCGAGTTCGGGAACAGCGCCAAGCATCGTCTCGATATCGGGAAAATTATGGATGTCTTCAACCTTGCCATGCCGGCTGGCAGCGGCGATCAGCCGGTAGTCCCGGTCCTTGGCGAGCGCCGGAAGGTGTTGGTCGCGGACGATCTTGCCGACACCGACAATGCCTATCTTGATGGGCTGGGACACGGCCGCTCCGTCTGTTGGATAATGGTGAGCGCTTCTTATCAGAACACTTGCCCCGGGCAAGCCGAAGCCGAAAGGTCAACTCCGTCTTTGCCGGAGCTGCAGCCTTTCACTCGTTGGAAGGCTCCAGCGCCGATTCGAACGGCGAGGGCCGGCACGCTTTCAGATCGGCACATCGAAGGTCACGATCGACACTTCGCCTTCGAGCGCCCCCTGGAAGGCCGAAAGATGCGGCTCCTCGTCGGGCTCGCCCTCCATGTCGCCGATCTGGTCGAGCTCGGCTTCGGCGTAACCCTCCGCCGCCAGCGATTCGAGCGCACGGCGCACCGCCGAATCGTCATCGGGCGCAACCAGCATGACGTGCACGCCTTCCGGCTTGCCGCCTTTTCTCTTCCACACCCGGCCAGTGATGATGGTGACCGGGCGTTCCTCGTTGTCGTTCACGGGCCGATTCCTTCGCGGCGAGGGGCTTTGACTGTTCATGCGGCTTTTTCGCATGAAGCCGCACCGCGCAACAGCCAAAAGCCATTCACTTTGCTAAAGGCTTGGCACTTTCTTCCTCGCCCTTGCAAAATTACGAAAGAAAATTACATGCGGTTTACGCATGGCTGCCAAGCCCCGGCTTCAATGCAATATTTGCCGCTCCGGGGTTGACGGTACGCGGGCTTGCGAGTAGAAGCCGCCCAGTCAGAACCGATGTGAGGCTCTCCCTTCCGAAGCGACACGCTTTGGAGTTTGCCTCAAACAGGGTTCGTTTTACGAGCGAAAAGACATTTCCGGCGTGCACGAAGCGGTATCCGCTTCCTCTGCGATTTGTTCGGGCAAGACCGCAAGGCGCGGTTTGTGGCCCGAATTTGCGTATGGAAATGGCGCTTTGAGCGAGCCTTGACCGGCACGAGACACGGAATTGAGAGACAAGAGGGTTTAATGCCTACCGTCAACCAGCTGATCCGCAAGCCGCGCATTGCGCCGGTGAAGCGCAACAAGGTCCCGGCCATGCAGCAGAACCCGCAGAAGCGGGGCGTCTGCACGCGCGTCTACACAACGACGCCGAAGAAGCCGAACTCGGCGCTGCGCAAGGTGGCCAAGATCCGCCTGACCAATGGTTTCGAGGTGATCGGTTACATCCCCGGCGAAGGTCACAACCTTCAGGAGCACTCCGTGGTCATGATCCGCGGCGGCCGCGTCAAGGACCTTCCGGGTGTCCGTTACCACATCATCCGCGGCGTGCTCGACACGCAGGGTGTGAAGAACCGCAAGCAGCGCCGTTCGAAATACGGTGCCAAGCGTCCGAAGTAAGGTTTTCCGGCTTCGGCGCTTTTTTGACTGCGCGCCGGGCTATGAGAGATTGAGAGACAAAAGCCATGTCCCGTCGTCACAGTGCAGAAAAGCGTGAGATCAATCCGGACCCCAAGTTCGGCGATCTGATCGTCACCAAGTTCATGAACGCCGTCATGTATGACGGCAAGAAGTCGGTTGCCGAGACCATCGTCTACGGCGCGCTCGACCAGGTCCAGTCGAAGACCAAGCAGGAGCCGGTCACCGTTTTCCATCAGGCGCTCGACAATGTCGCGCCGCATGTGGAAGTGCGTTCGCGTCGCGTCGGCGGCGCCACCTACCAGGTTCCGGTCGACGTGCGCCCCGAGCGCCGTCAGGCGCTGGCCATCCGCTGGCTGATCGCCGCGGCCCGCAACCGCAACGAGACCACCATGGTCGACCGCCTCTCCGGCGAGCTGATGGACGCGGCCAACAACCGCGGCACCGCCGTGAAGAAGCGTGAAGACACCCACAAGATGGCTGAAGCCAACCGCGCCTTCGCGCACTACCGCTGGTAAAGCGCGAAAGAGACTGAGAGGCAGTTACGATGGCCCGCGAATATAAAATCGAAGACTACCGCAATTTCGGTATCATGGCGCATATCGACGCCGGCAAGACGACGACCACCGAGCGCGTCCTCTATTACACGGGCAAGTCGCACAAGATCGGCGAAGTGCACGACGGCGCCGCGACCATGGACTGGATGGAGCAGGAGCAGGAACGCGGCATCACGATCACGTCGGCCGCGACCACGACCTTCTGGAAGGGCCGTGACGGCAAGATGCACCGCTTCAACATCATCGACACGCCCGGACACGTCGACTTCACCATCGAGGTCGAGCGTTCGCTGCGCGTGCTTGACGGTGCCATCGCGCTGCTCGACGCCAATGCCGGTGTGGAGCCGCAGACGGAAACCGTCTGGCGCCAGGCCGACAAGTACCGCGTGCCGCGCATGATCTTCTGCAACAAGATGGACAAGACCGGCGCCGACTTCTACCGCTCGGTCGAGATGATCGGCTCACGCCTCGGTGCGCAGGCTGTCGTCATGCAGCTGCCGATCGGCGCCGAGACCGAATTCAAGGGCGTCGTCGACCTGGTCGAGATGAACGCGCTGGTCTGGCGCGACGAGACGCTGGGCGCTGCCTGGGACGTCGTCGAGATCCCGGCCGACCTCAAGGCTCGCGCCGAGGAATACCGCGAGAAGATGATCGAGGCCGCCGTCGAGATGGACGAGACGGCTCTTGAGAACTACCTCGAAGGCAAGATGCCGTCGAATGACGAGATCCGCGCGCTGATCCGCAAGGGCACCATCGCGGTCAAGTTCTTCCCGATGTTCTGCGGCTCGGCATTCAAGAACAAGGGCGTGCAGCCTCTGCTCGACGCCGTCGTGGAATACCTGCCGTCGCCGGCCGATGTGCCCGCGATCAAGGGTGTCGATGCCAAGACCGACGCCGAGATCGAGCGTCACGCCGACGACAACGAGCCGCTGTCGATGCTGGCGTTCAAGATCATGAACGACCCGTTCGTCGGTTCGCTGACCTTTGCCCGTATCTATTCGGGCAAGCTCACCAAGGGCATCTCGGTCGACAACACCGTGAAGGGCAAGAAAGAGCGCATCGGCCGCATGCTGCAGATGCATGCGAATTCCCGTGCCGACGTTGAAGAGGCCTATGCCGGCGACATCGTCGCTCTCGCAGGTCTCAAGGACACGACCACCGGCGATACGCTGTGCGATCCGCTTCATCCGGTCATCCTCGAGCGTATGGAATTCCCCGATCCGGTCATCCAGATCGCGATCGAGCCGAAGACCAAGAACGACCAGGAAAAGATGGGCCTCGCGCTGCATCGCCTGGCTGCCGAGGATCCGTCCTTCCGCGTCAAGACCGACGAGGAAAGCGGCCAGACCATCATTTCCGGCATGGGCGAGCTGCACCTCGACATCATCGTCGACCGCATGCGCCGCGAGTTCAAGGTCGAGGCCAATGTCGGTGCACCGCAGGTGGCTTATCGCGAGACGATCACCCGCAGGCACGAGCAGGACTACACGCACAAGAAGCAGACCGGTGGTACCGGGCAGTTCGCTCGCGTGAAGATCGTCTTCGAGCCGAACCCCGAGGGCGAGGATTTCGTGTTCGAGTCCAAGATCGTCGGCGGCGCTGTGCCGAAGGAATACATCCCGGGTGTCGAGAAGGGCCTGCTGAGCAAGATGGGTTCCGGCCCGTTTGCCGGTTTCCCGATGATCGGCGTCAAGGCTACCTTGATCGACGGCGCTTTCCACGACGTCGACTCTTCGGTGCTCGCATTCGAAATCGCTTCCCGCGCTTGCTTTATGGAAGCTTCGCCGAAGCTCGGCGTGCAGCTGCTCGAGCCGATCATGAAGGTCGAGGTCGTGACGCCGGAAGATTATGTCGGCGGTGTCATCGGCGACCTCAACGGCCGCCGTGGCCAGATCCAGGGCCAGGAAGCCCGCGGCGTGGCAGTCGTCATCAACGCGATGGTGCCGCTCGCCAACATGTTCAAGTACGTCGACAACCTGCGCTCGATGAGCCAGGGCCGTGCGGCCTACACGATGCAGTTCGACCATTACGAGCCGGTCCCGACCGCGGTCGCCCAGGAAGTCCAGAAGAAATACGCGTAACCCGACAGGGTGCTGCGGCAACTTAATTAAGAGCCCGTACGGGCGAGCAGGAATGGAGACATCACATGGCAAAAGGTAAATTCGAGCGCACCAAGCCGCATGTGAACATCGGCACGATTGGCCACGTTGATCATGGCAAGAC
>NZ_VFUE01000040.1:0-23257 GCF_006441495.1 Mesorhizobium sp. B2-6-4 | reverse complement strand
CGCCGGGGTCGCCGAGCACCTGCAGGATCTTGCCCTTCACAGCGCCGTTCTTGGCCTTCAGCAGCGCTTCGGCCTGTTCGGCGGCGACGTGGCCGATCTCGACGGTGCCGGCTACCGAGGTGAAGTCGGACGGAGTGGAGGTGATCTGGCGATCGAATTCCACCACAGGTATGCCGGCCGCGCGCGCGGCCTCGATCGACGGCTTCAGCGCGTTGAAGTCGACGGCGGCCAGGATGATCGCCTTCGGTTTCAGCGCGATGACGTCGTTCATCTGCGATTGCTGGGCGTCGGTCTTGTTGTCGGCGTTCAGCGTCTTCATCTCGTAGCCGACCTGTTTCAGGAACAGTTCCAGCGCGCTCACCGAGCCGGTCTGGAACTCGTCGAGCAAGGTCGGCACCATGTAGTAGACGGTACCCTTGGACTGGGCGAATGCCGGCGTGAGCGTGGCAACTGCCAGTGCCAGGATACCGAGGACAGAAAGAAGTATTCGTTTCATGTCGTTGGCTCCTCTAGTACCGGACCCCTCTTTTGTCCCTCAGCCCGCCGGTCCGGCACCGGCAGGCGTCTCCCCGGTGATCATGTTGATCACCGCATCGGGACTTGTTTTGTTGCGTGCGACATCGCCGGCCACGACGCCTTGCCGGATCACCACGATCCGGTCTGCGACCTGGAAGGCCTGCTGCATGATGTGGGTGATGATGACGACGCCGATGCCCTGGTTCGCCACCTGGCGGATCATGTCGAGGCCGCGCCGCGTCTGTTCGACGCCAAGCGCTGCAAACGGCTCGTCGAGCAGCACCAGCTTGCCGCCCCAGTGCACGAAGCGGTTGAGCTCGATGGCTTGCCGCTGGCCGCCCGAAAGATGCTCGACATTGGTGCGCAAAGACGGAATGCGGGTGCCGGCGCTGGCAAGCGCCTTGCCGACCACGGCCTCCATCGCCCGCTCGTCGAGCACTGGAATGCCAAGCACCTTGCGCGTGATCTCACGGCCCATGAAGAAATTGGCCACTACGTCGACATTCGTGCACAGCGACAGGTCCTGATAGACGGTCTCGATGCCCGCCGCCTTGGCCTCGGCGGGGGATTTGGCAAGGAACTCCTTGCCTTCGAACAGCATGCGGCCGGAGGTGGGCTCCAGGCCGCCGGCGATGATCTTGACCAGCGTCGACTTCCCGGCGCCGTTATCGCCCAGCAACGCGACCACCTCGCCCTTGCCGATCGAGAAGCTGATACCCTTCAGCGCCTGGATCGCGCCGTAGTTCTTGGTGACGTTGTCGAGCACCAGCAAGGGTTCGCTCATCAGGCAACCTCCCTGGCTGCCAGAATATCGCGGCCGCGTTCGCGCTCGGCGGTGAACATCTGGCCGAAGCGTGGCGACAACACGCCAGAGACGGCCAATGCGGCCGCGCCGCGCAGCACGGCTTGCTGGCCGCCGCCGGCGACGACGATGCGTGGCGTCTTGCGGTCCTTGCGGGCCGAAACCGAATTGTGCAGAGGCGCAGCCGATCTCGCCAGGCGTTCGAGCAGGTCCGGCGCCGCCAGCCCGCCGAGCACGACCGTCTCGGGGTCGAAAAGGTTCTCGATGATGGCAATGGCGTTGCGGAAGATCGGGCCGACCTCGGCGACCCAATCGGCATCGCTGCCCTTCCAGCGCCCTCGCGCTTCGAGCGAGACATAACGTTCGAGGCAACCGCGATTGCCGCACGGGCAAAGCTCGCCGTTGGGAACGACGGGAATATGGCCGATCTCGCCGGCATTGCCCCAGGCGCCGCGCAGCACGCTGCCGTCATGCATCATGGCGCTGCCAAGTCCGACGCCGAAATAGAGATAGTAATATTCGGAATGCTGGGCGCCGATGCCGTAGAGGCGCTCGCCCATGGCGGCCGCAGCCATGTCGCCGTCGAAAAAGGCCGGCAATCCCGTCGCCGCCGTCAGCCGCTCGCGCAGCGCCACGTCCTTCCAGCCGGCCATTGTGGTCGGCCCGATGAAGCTCATCGTGTCCACGCCGAACGGGCCGGGAAGCGCCATGCCGATGCCGATGACGCGGCCCGCGGCGCGCGTTCCGGTCAGGTCGCGGACCATGGCGCGGACCTGGTCGAACGCATGATCGGGCGTCGCGTTGGGGGCCTCGCGGTGCAAGCTGTCGATCACGTCACCGCTGAGATTGATCAGCGCCGCGTCGATCCCCAGCGGCGTCAGGTGGATGCCGACGGCATAGCCGCCCTCGGGATTGATGCGCAGCGTCGCCGGTGGCAGGCCACGGCCCTTCGGCTCCTCGCGTACGGACAGGACATAACCCTGCTCCTCCAGTTCGCGAACGATGGTCGATACGGTTTGAACGGTGAGGCCGACATGCCTGGCGATATCGCCCCTGGCGATGGGGCCGTACCGGCGGATCGATTCGAGCACGATGCGCCGGTTGTACGGCCGCCCGAACTCCTGATTGGTCCCTCGCAATGCCATGCCTTGCGTCCCCGGTTGAGGCAAGGTTGGCACCAAATATTTATTCAGTCAAATGGAATTCAAAAATGCACCGCATTTGAGGGACGCGCCCACTACGGCGGAAAAGCCGGCCGGTGTCCGGCTGATCACCGCGCCCTAGATAGCGGGACATGGATAAGATTTATGTCTTGCTGATCTTCGCCGCGGCCATTGCCATCATCTGCCTGGGCGGCAGATGGAACACATCTGATACTGACCACTATATGGGCTTCGACAATTTGCGGTCGCCTCGAAAGGGAAAAGCCCTGAACGGCGACAAGGATGCGAAAAAGCAATGAGGACGGCGCGGGATGGCGGCGGCCTGGGCCCGTGCGTTAGAGATACTGCGCGACCTTCTTGCCGACCGTGAGGAAACGCAAAGGATCGATCGCTTCGCCATTGTGGCGGACTTCGTAATGCAGATGCGGGCCGGTCGAGCGACCGCTGCTGCCGGTCTTGCCGATGACAGCGCCGGCATCCACTTTTTCGCCCACGGTCACGTCGATTTCGCTGAGATGTCCATAGCGCGTGGCAAACCCGTTTCCGTGATCGACTTCGACCATGCGGCCATAGCCGCCATTCCAGCCGGCCTTGGTGACCACGCCTGGCGCGGTGACCTTGGCCGCCATGCCGATCGGCGCCCTGAAGTCCATTCCCGAATGCAGGGCGGCCGTGCCGAGGATCGGGTCGGTGCGCACGCCGAACGGGCTGGTGACGGAATGACCGGGTGCGGGATTGGCGAGCGGCAGCCGGCGTGCTTCCTTCTTAAGTTGATCGAGCGTGTCCAGCGCCTCGTCCAGTTCCTTGACCTTGCTGTCGAAAAACATCGAGCTGTCGAGCGGGATCAGCGGTCCGCCGACATCGCTTTCGTTCTTGCCGAAATCACTGTCGACCGGCAGTCCGGCCGCCTCGAGCGCCTGGGTTATGGCGTCGGCATTCTTGTAGGCGTTATCAGCAAGTATGCTGATGCGCGTGAGCTGGTCGTTCTCGATGGATTTCAACGACTTGTTGATCGAAATGAACAGTTTGTCGGCACGATCGGCGGCTGAATCGTTCGGCAGCGGATCGGAGCGGGTCGCCCACAGGGAGAACGGCCTGGTGTCGGCGGTGCCAGTGGCGGCGCCGAGGCTGGCCAGCGCGTAGCTTTGAGCAGGCTGGGCGATGCTGCCGGTCACTTCGGCGTGTTTGTCAGGCTTTGCCGGCACTGCGGGATCTTCGGCCGTCGCTGCGCCGACTTCATTTTCGGCGCGGTCGAGCAGCGGGCCGAGGCGGCCGTGGCGCTGGCTGAGCTGCGTCTGGCGCTCCAAAAGCTCGCTCACCTTGGTTTCCATCAATTGCTGGTCAAGCAACTGCCGGCTGGTGATGCGGTCGACCTGGGCGCGAAGCGCCGAGATGCGGTCTTCGTAAGCCTGCTGCATGCGGGCCTGGCGCGCGGTGGTGGCGCCGATCAGGTCGTCGCGCAGCACGAGATAGGAGGTGGCCAGCAGGTAACCGATGGCGATCGCCGCCAGCGCCGAACCGAGAAATACAACCAGCCAGGGCCGGATCGTGAAGTGCCTGATCTCGCTGCCGCGGGCGATGATGACTGTATGCGGTTCCTTGCGCCTGCCAAAGATCGCGGACTGACCGGTTGCGTTCACGGGACCAAGCTTTCGTTTACGACACCACGACAGCCCGACTACACATTATTAAGGTTAACAAAGCTTTGCCGAAGCAAGACGCCGGCAAGAATTGCCCGCAAAGCGAGCATGGGGTTGCTTCGCATCGCTTTCTGAAAACAAGGGCGCGGAGGCGCCCCCCTCAAATCGCCCGCACAGCTTCCAGCACCTCCTCGGCATGGCCCTTGACGCGGACCTTGCGCCAGATCCTGGCGATGCGCCCGTCGCGGCCGATCAGGAACGTCGCGCGCTCGACACCCATGTATTTGCGGCCATACATCGATTTTTCGACCCAAAGGTGGTAGGCCTCGATCACCTTGCGCTCCTCGTCGGAGGCAAGGTCGATGGTAAGATCGTATTTCGACTTGAACTTGTCGTGCTTCCTGGCGCTGTCGGGCGACAGGCCGATCACGACGGCGCCGGCCTTCTCGAACTCCGGCTTCAGCTGCGAAAAGCTGATCGCTTCGGCGGTGCAGCCGGTGGTGTCGTCCTGTGGGTAGAAGTAGAGGACGACAGGTCTGCCGGCAAAGCCGGCCAGGCTGAGCGAACCACCGCCGTCCCGCGGCAACTCGAATTGCGGCGCGGGATCGCCCACATTGAGGTCAGCCATATCCATGCCCTTGTTTGAGGTTACGCGCGAAGCCACACCGATATAGTGTCGAGCGGGGATTCGTCCACGAGCGAGTTCGTAGAACGGAAAATTGCGTGGATCAGGAGCAACCGCAGCACGAGAAGATCAGGTTCAGGCGGGATGAAATCACCGACCTGGGCGCCTTGCCATCGGCTTGCCGCGTTCCGCCGCTCGGCCAGGCGGCGATCGGCCGCGGCTTTCGTATCCTATCGCGGCTGTTTGCCGGCGCCGTTGCGCTGGTGCTGCTGGCGGGGGTGGCTGTCTATCTCATCGGTGTCTCCGGAATAGGGGCCGACCGGCTGCGCGTCGAGGCGGAGGCCGCCATCGAGAAGCTAGCGGGTGTCGATGTCGATGTTGCGGTCGGGCCGGCCCGCATCACCCTCGACAGTTCGAGCTTCGTCGCGCTCCAGGTGAGCGACGTCAGCCTGAAGGCCAGCGACGGCAAACCCATGGCCGATGCGGGCAGGGTGCGCTTCGGCATCCGCCTGCTGCCGCTGCTTCGAGGCGAGGTGCGGCTGACCAGCGCCAGGATTTCCGATGCGCGCATCGTTACCGCGGCGATGCCGTCGGGCGGCGACTGGACGGCCGAACTGCGCAATCGGGACGGGCTGATCGATCCCGAAAAACTGTCCGATGCGCTCTTTGCCAATATCAATCACGCTCTCGATGCGGTGCGCGAGGAATCGCTGCACCGTATCGATCTTCACAATGTGGCATTCGTCTTGCCCGACACCGAGGCGGTCAGGTTGATCACCGTCGCCGACGCGGTCGTCCTGCAGTCGGGGACAGGCGGCATGGAGTTCTCCTCGCAGGCAAATGTCGACGGCAAGGCGGTGACCGTCGCCGCATCCGCCAGCCGCGATGCCGAGACCCGGCGCGTGATGTCGCTGGATGCCACCGTCGGCATCGCCGAAGACGGCGGCGAAAGCGGCGCAATGGCGTCCGGCGGCAAGTTGGGGGCGCTCAGCGTGACGCTCAAAGGGTCGCAGGGGGCCGACGACACCGCGTCGCGGCTGACGGCTGCCCTGTCGTCCAGGGGATCGGTGCTTGACCTCGGCACGCGTGGCCTGCTGTCGGCCGATGTCGATCTCGGCGCCACGCTCGTCCGCGGCAGCAACAAGATCCAGGTGGACAGGCTGTTGCTGAAGACCGGCCGCTCGACCTTCGATTTCGCCGGCTCGATCGGGCCCAGGCCCGCGACCGGCGCCGCCGGAGAGGAGCCGGCCTACCGATACGATCTGACCAGTGACGGCTCGACACTGGCGCCTTCGGAATCGCCGGAGCCAGCGCTCACCTTCCTTGCCCGCATCGCCGGCGCCTACCAGACCAAAAGCCATAAATTGGTAGCCGATCAGATCGCGGTCCGGTCGGCCGCTTCCAGCGAGGTCCTTGGAACCGCGGCCGTGCAGTTCGTTGATGGCAAGGCTCCAGGCATCAATCTGGCGCTCAACGTGCATGACATGCCGGTCTCGCACGTCAAGCAGCTTTGGCCATGGTTTTCGGCGCGCAATGCACGGCTCTGGGTATTGGACAATCTGTTCGGCGGCCGCGTCGTCGATGCCAATCTTCAATTCCAGGTGGTGCCTGATCGCCTCGGCAATGGCGTGCCGCTTTCCGCCGACGAGGTGTTCGGCCGCTTCCAGATCGAAGGATCGCGTTTCGACACGGCTGGCCGCATTCCGCCGATACGCGATGCCGTCGGTGTCGTCGCCTTCCACGGCAATGACGTCGATATCTCCCTGTCCTCTGGCACCGTCTTCATGCCCAGCGGCCGCACCGTGGCGGCCAGCAACGGCACGCTGACGGTCAAGGCGGCCAACCGCCCGCCGGTCGTCGGCGCGCTCGACATCGACGTTGCCGGCGAAGCGTCCGCGGTCGCTGAACTTGCCTCCTACGAGCCGATCAATGCCATGCGCCATGTCGGCTTCCTGCCCGAAGACCTGTCCGGCAGCGTCACCGGCCATGTCAGGGCCGATATTCCGCTGCAATCTGGTGTCGACAGCTCGAAGCTCGATTGGCTGGTATCGCTCGACTACAGCGGGCTTTCATTGGCCAAGCCGTTCGAAGGCCAGACCGTGACGGATGCCGATGGTTCCGTCACGGTCGACCCTGAAAAGGCTGTCATTTCCGCCAAGGCCTCCCTGAACGGCATTCCGGCCGAACTCGACCTGATCGAGCCGCTGGAGGATGGCGGACCGGCACGCAGCCGCAAGGTGGCCCTGGTGCTCGACGACAAGATCCGCGCCGCCGCCATGCCGGGGCTGGCCCCGTTGTTGGGCGGAACAGTGAAGGTAGCGATCGACAAAAGCGGGGAGGGCAACCAGAACGTCTCGGCCGACCTGACCAATGCCAGGCTCGACATTCCCTGGGCCGGATGGAGCAAGGGGGCAGGGGTCCCCGCAAGTGCTACATTCATCATGACCACGTCCGGCGACACCACGACGCTGTCCGACTTCGACCTCGACGGCAAGACATTCTCCGTCGACGGCAACATCGTGCTGGTCAACGGGGCCCTGTCCTCGGCAAAGTTCAGCAAAGTCGCCCTGAACCGCGGCGATGACGTGGCGGTGTCCGTCAAGCGATCGGGCAGGGGCTATGCAGTCAACATCAGCGGCAATGCCCTGGATGCCCGCTCGCTGATCAAGCAGTTCACCTCCGACGTCGACACCGCGACCAAGACGACGGGCGCCGACGCGATTTCCGTCAGCGCCGACGTCGATCGGCTGACCGGTTTCCACGACGAGCAACTGTCCAACCTCAAGCTCGACTACAGCGCGGCCGGTTCGAAGGTGAACGGGCTGAAGGTCAGCGCCACTGCAAGTTCGGGAGCCGCCATAGCCATCAGCAACACGAGCAGCGCCGGCCGGCGCTCGCTTAACGTACAGTCGGCGGACGCCGGTGCGATACTGAGATTCCTCAACATCTACGAGCACATGGAAGGTGGGGCGATTGCCCTGGCCTTGTCAGGAGCGGGCGACGGGCCGATGAAGGGCAAGGTGGACACGACGAACTTCTTCGTCGTCAACGAACCGAAGCTCGCCTCCATCGTCTCGACCACGCCGGCAGGCGACAGCCGCAGCCTCAATCAGGCGGTCAAGGGCAAGCTCGACACCTCGCGGGTACAGTTCGAACGCGGTTACGCCGAGATCGAGAAGGGCAGCGGCTATCTCAGGCTGGCCAATGGCGTGCTGCGCGGTCCCCGCATCGGCACGACGTTCCAGGGCACGCTCTATGACCAGAACAACAACATGGACATGACCGGCACCTTCATGCCGGTCTACGGCCTCAACCGCATCTTCGGTGAACTGCCCATCGTCGGCGCGCTTTTGGGCAATGGCCGCGACCGCGGCCTGATCGGCGTGACCTACCGGCTCAAGGGCAACGCCAACAAGCCGCTGCTCGACATCAACCCGCTCTCGGTGATCGCGCCGGGGATATTCAGGTCGATCTTCGAGTACCGGTGAAGGGGCCTCAGATCGGCCTCACCAGAATGTGTTTTTTCCTGCCGAGTGAAAGCTTTACGACGTTTTCCGGACTCAAATCCTGAAGCGTCACCGTGCGGCGGTCATCGCTGACCGGCTGGTCGTTGAGCCGCACCGCACCGCCTTGCACATGCCGCCGCGCTTCGCCGTTGGACGCCGCCAGCCCGGCGGTCACCAGCAGCGCCAGGATGCCGATGCCGGCTTCGAGCTTGGCGTTTTCAACCTCGACGCTCGGCAGCGTCTCGGCGAGGGCACCTTCCTCGAAGGTTTTGCGTGCGGTTTCGCTGGCCTGTTCGGCGGCGCCGCGACCATGGAGCAATGCGGTGATCTCCGTGGCGAGGATCTTTTTCGCCTCGTTGATCTCAGACCCGCCGAGCTTCTCCAGGCGCGCCACCTCGTCCAACGGCAGCGTCGTGTAGAGCTTCAGGAAACGGCCGACATCGGCGTCCTCGGTGTTGCGCCAATACTGCCAGAATTCGTAAGGCGAGAGCATCTCGGCGTCGAGCCAGACCGCGCCCGTGGCGGACTTGCCCATCTTGGCGCCCGACGAGGTGGTGAGCAGCGGCGTCGTCAGCGCATAAAGCTGCGCGTCCTCCATGCGGCGACCGAGATCGATGCCGTTGATGATGTTGCCCCACTGGTCGGAGCCGCCCATCTGCAGACGGCAGCCGAGGCGCTTGTAGAGCTCGACGAAGTCGTAGGCCTGCAGGATCATGTAGTTGAATTCGAGGAAGGACAACGACTGCTCGCGGTCGAGCCGCAGCTTGACGGAATCGAACGCCAGCATGCGGTTGACCGAAAAGTGACGGCCGACGTCGCGCAGGAAATTGACGTAGTTGATCTCCATCAGCCAGTCGGCGTTGTTGACCATGATCGCGTCATTCGGGCCGCTGCCGAATTTGAGATACGGCATGAAATTGCGGCGGATGCCGGCGAGATTGTCGTCGATGTCGCTCGGGGTCAGAAGCTTGCGCGCCTCGTCCTTGAAGGAAGGGTCGCCGATCATCGAGGTGCCGCCGCCCATCAAGGCGATCGGCCGATGGCCGGTCTGCTGCAGCCAGTGCAACATCATGATCTGGATCAGCGAGCCGGCGTGCAGGCTCTTGGCGGTCGCGTCGAAGCCGATATAGGCCGTCACCGTCTCCTTGGCGAAGAGATCGTCCAGCCCAGCATCATCCGAAGTCTGGTGGATGAAGCCGCGCTCGCTCATCGTGCGCAGGAAATCGGATTTGAAGGCAGGCATTTTTTCTTTCCCGAAGCGTCCGCCCGTCCGGCGCGGGCGTATGTGAAAGCGCGCGTTTAGCACCCAAGCGCGATCAGCAAAAGTGGATTCCGGTATTGCGCCCGATCGCGCTTCGACCAGGGGCTTGGCAATCACTTGTTGTTGCAACGCCGCAAGCCGCCTCTCGGCGCGGATGCTTGCTTCATTGTTTGTGCTGGCGTAATGAGGCGCGCGCCAAAAGGTCCTTGCAGCCCACGACCTCAAGCGGCACCGCACGGCATCCACCCAATGCCATATCCGACGACAGAGCCCCACGCGACATGCCGGACGCATTGATATCCATCGTCATTCCTTGCAGGAACGAGGCGGCAAACCTGCCGCTGCTGATCGATGAGATCGAGGCGGCGATGACCGGGCGCGACTTCGAACTGATCATCGTCAACGACGGCTCGACCGACGAAACCGCAGCCGTTCTCGCCAGGCAGGCAGCACTTCGCCCGTTTCCAGTCAGGGAATTGCGGCACGAGAAATCCGCCGGCCAGAGCCTCTCGGTACGCTCCGGCGCCTGGGCGGCGCGCGGAAGCATCGTCGCCACGATCGACGGCGATGGCCAGAACGATCCTCAGTACATTCCCATGCTGGTCGACGCCTTGCGGCGGGCCGGGCCCGGCTACGGCGCCGCGCAAGGGCAGCGCCTGAAGCGCCGCGACAGCAAGGTCAAGCAACTGGCATCGCGGTTCGCCAACTGGCTGAGAAACGCCATCCTGCATGACGAGACGCGCGACACAGGCTGCGGCCTGAAGGCGGTCCACACCGAGATCCTGCGCAAGCTGCCGTTCTTCGACGGCACCCATCGTTTCGTTCCGGCGCTGGTCATCCAGGAAGGATACCATGTCGTGCATTGCGACGTCGTCGACCGCTCCCGCCGCCACGGCAAGTCGAACTACGGAATTTTCGACCGTGGCCTGCAGGGCGTGCTCGATCTCTGCGGCGTCTGGTGGCTGCGCCGCAGGCGTCGCCGGATGCCAAAAGTAGAGGAAATCACGCATGGTTAACGTGCTTCAGGAACTGGTGACCTGGATCCACCGGGTCTTCATCGAACAGTTCAACGCGTGGATCCTGCTCGGCTTCGTCGCCCAGTTCTTTTTCACCATGCGCTTCGTCGTGCAGTGGCTCGCATCGGAAAAGGCCAAGCGAAGCGTCGTGCCGATCGCCTTCTGGTTCTTCTCGCTGTTCGGCGGAGGTCTGTTGCTGATTTATGCGATCAAGCGGCAGGACCCGGTGTTCATCGCCGGCCAGGGCATGGGCTTGTTCATCTACATCAGAAATCTCTGGCTGATCGCCAATGAACGCAAGGCGGCGATGACGAAGGTCGATTGAGCGGCTTTGCGCATCAGGGAAGAATGGTCGGAGAGGCTGGAATATGGCGCTGAACAGGAACTACATCCTTCTTTTCCTGTTCAGCCTGGTGATGACGGTGTCGGGACTTGCGTCCATGCCGCCGCTGGACCGTGACGAGCCGCGCTTCGTCCAGGCCACCAAGCAGATGGTCGAGAGCGGCGATTATGTCGACATCCGCTTTCAGGACGCTTCGCGCTACCAGAAGCCGATCGGCATCTATTGGCTGCAATCCGCGGCCGTGGCTCTAAGCGGCAAGGGCGCCGCCGCACCAATATGGGTCTACCGCCTGGTGTCGACGCTGGGCATCGCCCTGGCCGTTCTCGGCATCGCCTGGACGGGCACCAGGCTTTTCGGAGCCAGTGCCGGCATCGCCGCCGGCCTGGTGATGGCGGCGATCTTCGCCACCGCCTTCGAGGGCCGCGACGCCAAGACCGATGCGATGCTCCTGGCCTGCTGCGTGGCGGCGCAGGGCGCGCTGGCGCAGATTTACCTGGCATCGCGCCGCAACGAGCCCGTCGCCGGCCATCTGTGGTGGATATTCTGGCTGGCGCAAGGGGCCGCGATCCTCATCAAGGGGCCGATCGCCCCACTGCTGTCGGCGCTCACCATCGCTGTCTTGTTTGCATTCGAACGCGACGGGCGCTGGCTGTCGAAGCTCAAGGTGGGGCGCGGCCTGCTGCTCGTCGTGCTGATCGTGTTGCCCTGGCTCGCCCTGATCACCTGGAAAAGCCACGGCGCCTTCCTCCAGCAGGCCGTCGGCAAGGATATGCTCGGCAAGGTCGCCCAGGGCGAGGAATCGCACGGCCTGCCGCCCGGCTTCTACATGTTGACCTATTCGCTGTTCATGTGGCCGTTCGGCCTGATCGCCGTCGGCGCCGGCCTGCAAGCCCTCAACCGGCTGCGCGACGATGTCAGGCTGCGCTTCTGCCTCGCCTGGTACATCCCCTTCTGGCTGGTATTCGAACTGATTCCGACCAAGCTGCCGCACTACGTGCTGCCGGCCTATCCCGGCATGGCGCTGCTGATCGGCTGGCTTTTGACATTGCAGCCGCAGGAAGCCAATGCGCCGCTCCGGCGCTGGCAGCAATGGTTGTGGTGGTCGACTGCCTTCGGCCTGGTCGTGGTCAGCCTCGGCCTGGCCGCGGTCTGTGTAGGCGCCCCGATCTATCTCACCCACACTTTCTCGTGGTGGAGCATTCCGGCGGCCGCATCAGCGCTCGGCGCCGGCTACCTGGCCTTCTCGCGACAGCTGCAAGTGCCGCTTGCCCGTATCGGCGCCGTCGCCGCCTGTGCGGGCATCGCCTACGGGTTGCTGTTTGGTGTCATCGCCCCGTCCTTGAAGCCGATATGGCTGAGCCCGGCGATCGACCAGGCTGTGCGCGTCTACAAGCCTTGCGACACCTCGGTGCTGGCGTCGTCGCAGTATCACGAGCCGAGCCTTGTGTTCCTGGTGGGCACGAAAACGATACTGACCGACATCGATGGCGTGGCAAAGCATCTGCTTGCCGACCCCGCCTGCGCGCTGGGGCTGGCGCCGGTCGAGGATCAGCAGAAACTCGATGGATTGCTGGCGGGGCAAGGCAAGGCGGCGAGCCATCTTACGACGGTCGACGGGCTCAACTTTTCATCGGGAGACAAAATGTCGCTCGGCCTCTACCGTATCGCCCAATGAGTTCGACAATGGGATCGGGTTTTCAATGCTGGTGAAACCGCGCCCTTCCGTTTCCATTGCGCCCGCTGCGGTGGTGCGTCGGTCCGTTGGAAATTTCCGCGACACGCTGCGGATCGTCAGAGGGCGCTTCGCCGCTCGTTCCGCCTCGTATCCCAAGGTCCTATGGCCGCTCTGGATCTCGGCCTGGATTTTGCTCACGGCAGCGGCATTCGCCGGCCTCGACACGCCTGCGGGATTGCTGCACGGCCGGTGGTCGGCGGGCTTCGGCCGGCTCGCCGAGTTCCTGACACAGTTCGGCCTGGGCGGCTGGTATCTCATCCCTCCGGCACTCTTGCTCATAGGGGCCAATCTGACGGACTGGCGAAACCTGTCGCGGCGGTCATTGATGCTCGTCTACAACTGGACCTGCCTGGCGTTCCTTGCACTGAGCGCCGTCGGTCTGTCCGGCCTGCTGGTCAATGTCCTGAAATATGCGGTCGGCCGGGCGCGTCCGCTCTATTTTCAGGATCTCGGCGTGCTCTCGCTGCGTCCCTTCGCCTTCGATGCGCGCTTTGCCGGTTTCCCGTCCGGTCACGCCACGACCATGGGGGCCGTGTTCGGCATCCTGCTGCTTTTGTTCCCGCGGCGCTGGTACATCGCCTTGCCGATCACGGCCTGCATCGCCTCGACGCGGGTCTTCGTCGGCGCGCATTATCCGAGTGATACCGTCGCCGGCTTTGGTCTTGGCTTTGCCTTCGCGCTGGTTTGCGGACTGGTCTTTGCCCGGCTCGGCTTCATCTTCAGCCCGACACGATCGGGATTGCCGGTGCGCAAGCAGACGTTTCGGCTGATCGGTCGAACAAGCCGAACGGCCGTCTGATTCATCGAGCCTGGGATTTAGTCGCCGTTCAGTCCGCCATAGGACCTTACCAGGTTCACCATGTCGGACGAATTTGCCGTCTCGCTTTCAAGCCCGTGCGCAACGCCTGCGCGATCCGCGACGGGACGGTTCTGGCTGACCTTCCATTTGCCATGGATTTCGCCGATCTCGATCTCCAGCCCGATGATGCCCTTGATCTGCGACTGAATGAACGGGGCAGGCGCATCCGTTACCGCCCATGGCGCCTCACGCGTGCCTTCCTGCGAAG
Organism: Mesorhizobium sp. B2-6-4; assembly: GCF_006441495.1. Taxonomy (NCBI): domain Bacteria; kingdom Pseudomonadati; phylum Pseudomonadota; class Alphaproteobacteria; order Hyphomicrobiales; family Phyllobacteriaceae; genus Mesorhizobium; species Mesorhizobium sp. B2-6-4. The sequence goes on along the minus strand of NZ_VFUE01000040.1, from coordinate 9,583 downwards.
CCGTCAGGTCGGCGATCTGCCGCGCCAGCCAGTCCTGATCATCGATCACCTTCGCGGTGCCGCGCACCTGCACGATGGCATAGTTCCAGGTTGGCACCACCTTGCCGGTCTCGCGCTTGGTCTCGTACCAGGACGGCGTCACATAGGCGTCGGTACCCTGGAAGACGATCAGCACCGTCGAGGCCGGATTGTCGGCGATAAGCCGCCATTGCGGATTGGCTCTAGCCAGATGTGCGCGCAGCCTGCCGTTTGGCCCGACATCGGCGTCGATCAGGAACGGAATGGCGTCGGCGACCGGCCCCTCGGGTCCGCTGGAAACCAGCAGGCCGAGTGGATGTGCCCGGATCAGCCCGTGCAGCACGTCCGGCCGTGTTTCCTGGAAATGAGGAGGCTGGTACATTGCGATTATCCGTCCTTAGCGCAGCCGCTTCGGGCGCGGATCCGACAATTCGCCGGCCAGCCGGCGATCGAGATAATCCGCGCATTCCTCGATCAGCAGTTCGGCATCGTTGGCGAAGAAATGATTGGCGCCGGGCAATGTCTTCTGCGTGATGGTGATGCCCTTTTGCGTGTGCAGCTTGTCGACCAGGCCTTGCACGTCCTTCGGCGGCGCCACCTTGTCAGCGTCGCCATGGATGATGAGCCCCGAGGAGGGGCAGGGCGCCAGGAAGGAAAAGTCGTAGGTGTTGGGTTGCGGCGCGACCGAGATGAAGCCTTCGATCTCGGGCCGGCGCATCAAAAGCTGCATGCCGATCCACGAGCCGAACGAATAGCCGGCAACCCAGCAACTCTTGGAATCCGGATGCAGCGACTGCACCCAGTCGAGTGCGGCGGCCGCATCCGACAATTCGCCGGTGCCGTGATCGAATTCGCCCTGGCTGCGCCCGATGCCGCGGAAATTGAAGCGCAGCGTGGTGAAGTCGCGCTTCTGGAACATGTAGAAGAGGTCGTAGACGATTTTGTTGTTCATCGTCCCGCCGAATTGCGGGTGCGGATGCAAGACAATGGCAATCGGCGCGCTCTTTTCCTTCGAGGGCTGGTAGCGACCCTCCAGACGGCCGGCCGGACCGGTGAAAATGACCTCAGGCATGAAATACTCCAACTTGGGTAATAAGAATGCGCGGCGCCCGGAGAACCTTCCTCTGGCCTTGACGCAGGGCGAGCGTCTTCATAGAAGCTAGTTTAGAATTGTTCAAAACTGGGTGGCCGGAACGCAATCGTCCGGCTGCCCGCGCCGCAAGCCGCGTAAATAGGACGGCTTGCCTTGGAATTTCAAGGAAATAACGCGATATCTCGGTGGAATGGCTTCTGACGGGACCAACTGGAAGAAAATGGCCGGAATGCGCGCCTATCTCGACTACAATGCCAGTGCGCCCCTGCTTGCAGCGGCACGCGAGGCTATGGTCGCGGCGCTCGATGTGGCCGCCAACCCATCATCGGTCCATGCCGAAGGGCGTGCGGCGCGTCGCCTGATCGAAACTGCAAGGCGTGATGTGGCGGAATTGGTGAAGGCCAAGGCTGGGCATGTCGTGTTCACGTCAGGCGCCACGGAAGCCGCCTCGACGCTGCTGACGCCCGATTGGCGGATGGGGCGCGGGACCATCCGCATGAGCCATCTCTATGTCTGCGAAGCCGACCACCCCTGCCTGTTGAACGGCGGGTCCTTCCCGGCCTCGCAGGTGACGCGGATCGGCGTCGACGCCAATGGAATTGTCGACCTCGAAGCAATGGCAAACGCGCTTGCCGCGCACGATAAGGCCGCCGGCCTGCCGCTGGTGGCAATCCATGCCGCCAACAATGAGACTGGTGTCATCCAGCCGGTCGATCGTATCGCCGAAATCGTAAAGGCGGTCGACGGTGTCCTCGTCGTAGACGCGGTTCAGGCGGCAGGGCGCATTTCGATCGACATTTCGGCGGGTTACGCCGACTATCTGATACTGTCGTCGCACAAGATTGGCGGCCCCAAGGGCGTCGGCGCCATCGTCGCCGCTGCCGATCTGATGATGCCGAAGCCGCTCATCAACGGCGGTGGCCAGGAAAAGGGCCATCGCGGCGGCACCGAGAACCTGCCCGGCATTGCGGGATTTGGCGCGGCGGCGCGGGAGGCTCTCATCGGATTGGAGGCCATCGATGCCCTGCGTCGGCGTCGCGACGAGATCGAGGCCATCGTTAAAATGTTGATACCGGACGTGGAAATCTTCGGAACTGGCGCGCCGAGGCTTGCCAACACGACATTCTTCGCTATTCCCGGCGTCAAGGCCGAGACTGTACAGATCGCCTTCGACCTGGCCGGTGTGGCGCTGTCGGCGGGTTCCGCCTGCTCGTCGGGTAAAGTCGGTCCGAGCCATGTGCTGAAGGCCATGGGTCAAGGTGACAGTCCGGGTGCGTTGCGCTTGTCGATCGGCGCGGCGACCGGCGCGCAGGACATCGAGGCGTTCCGCCTGGCGTTGGCAGAAATCGCCGCACGTCGGGTGGGCAAGGAGAAGGCCGCGTAGCGGTTGGACGAATTTGGGCCTTTCGGCCTGGTAGAGCCGTGCGTTTCATGCTGGCCGGGTGAATTTCCGGCCGAGGCGCACTATATGAAACTTACGCCGCCGCGGGTGCTCCTTGGGTGCTTATCCGGCGGTGCCATAGTTTGAAAACTGTCGGGCCTTGACCCCGGCGTGGATGGAGAACGCATATGCCTGCTGTGCAGGACACGATCGATCGGGTCCGAAAGATCGACGTCGACCAATACAAATACGGGTTCCAGACCGAAATCGCTGTCGACAAGGCCCCCAAGGGCCTGAGCGAAGACATCATCCGTTTCATTTCGGCGAAGAAGGACGAACCGTCCTGGATGCTGGAATGGCGTCTGGAAGCCTATCGGCGCTGGCTGACGCTGGAAGAGCCGACCTGGGCGCGCGTCAACTATCCCAAGATCGATTTCCAGGACATCTATTACTACGCGGCGCCGAAGAGCACGCCCGGACCGAGCTCGCTCAGCGACGTCGATCCGGAGATCTTGAAGGTCTACGAGAAACTCGGCATTCCGCTGAAGGAGCAGGAGATCCTGGCCGGCGTGCAGAAGACCGATGCGTCCGAACTCGAGGAAGCCAGCGACAATGTCTACAAGTCCGGCCGCGTCGCCGTCGACGCCGTGTTCGATTCGGTATCCGTCGTCACCACGTTCAAGAAGGAACTGGCGCAGGCGGGCGTCATCTTCTGCTCGATCTCGGAAGCCATCCGCGAGCATCCGGAACTGGTGAAGAAATATCTCGGCTCGGTCGTGCCGACGTCGGATAATTTTTATGCGACGCTGAATTCGGCCGTCTTCACCGACGGCTCGTTTGTCTTCGTGCCGAAGGGCGTTCGCTGCCCGATGGAACTGTCGACCTATTTCCGCATGAACGAGAAGAACACCGGCCAGTTCGAGCGCACGCTGATCATCGCCGAGGAGGGGGCCTACGTCTCCTATCTCGAAGGCTGCACGGCGCCGCAGCGCGACGAGAACCAGCTCCATGCGGCGGTCGTCGAACTGGTGGCGCTAGACGATGCCGAGATCAAATATTCGACGGTGCAGAACTGGTACCCCGGCGACGCCGAGGGCAAGGGCGGCATCTATAACTTCGTTACCAAGCGCGGCGATTGCCGTGGCCACCGCTCGAAGATCTCGTGGACGCAGGTCGAGACCGGCTCGGCGATCACGTGGAAATACCCGAGCTGCATCCTGCGCGGCGACGATTCCAGCGGCGAGTTCTATTCGATCGCCGTGTCGAACGGCTACCAACAGGTCGACAGCGGCACCAAGATGATCCATCTCGGCAAGAACACGTCGAGCCGCATCATCTCCAAGGGCATCGCCGCCGGTTTTTCGCAGAACACTTATCGCGGCCAGGTTTCGGCGCATCGCAAGGCGACCAATGCGCGCAACTTCACCAATTGCGACTCGCTGCTGATAGGCGACCAGTGCGGCGCCCACACGGTGCCTTACATGGAAGCCAAGAACGCGACCGCGCAGTTCGAGCACGAAGCGACGACATCGAAGATTTCCGAGGACCAGAAATTCTATGTCATGCAGCGCGGCATTCCGGAGGAGGAAGCGATCGCGCTGATCGTCAACGGGTTCGTCAAGGACGTCATCCAGCAGCTGCCGATGGAATTCGCCGTCGAGGCACAGAAGCTGATCGGGATTTCGCTCGAGGGCTCGGTCGGCTGACCGGACAGATATTCAGGAAGAAAAGAATGCTTGAGATCAAGAACCTGCATGCCCGCATCGTCGATGACGGCACCGAAATCATCCGCGGCCTGAATCTCTCGGTAAAAGCCGGCGAGGTCGCCGCGATCATGGGGCCGAATGGCTCGGGCAAGTCGACGCTGTCCTACATCCTCGCCGGCCGCGAGGACTACGAGGTCACCGACGGCGATATCCTCTACAACGGCCAGTCGATCCTCGAAATGGATCCGGCCGAGCGCGCGACTTCGGGCATTTTCCTGGCCTTCCAGTATCCGATGGAGATACCGGGCGTGGCGACCATGGAATTCCTGAAGGTTGCCATGAACGAGCAGCGCAAGGCGCGCGGCGAGGAGCCGCTGAAGATCCCCGAATTCCTGAAGCGGGTGAAGGATGCCGCAGCCTCGCTCAACATGGACATGAACATGCTCAAGCGGCCGCTCAATGTCGGCTTCTCCGGCGGCGAGAAGAAGCGCGCCGAGATTCTGCAGATGAAGCTTTTGGAGCCAAAGCTCTGCGTGCTTGACGAGACCGATTCCGGGCTCGACATCGATGCGCTCAAGATCGTCTCCGATGGCGTCAACGCGTTGCGCTCGCCCGAGCGCGCCATCGTCGTCATCACGCACTATCAGCGGCTGCTCGAACACATCGTGCCCGACACCGTGCACGTGCTCTACAAGGGCCAGGTCATCAAGTCCGGCGACAAGTCGCTGGCGCTCGACCTCGAGGCCAATGGCTATGCCGGCGTGATCGGTGAAGCCGCGTGAGATGCCAGAAGGCAAGGTCAAACTGATGAACATGCACACACAACCCCAGCGGACACCGGCCGAAACAGCGTTGATCGACGCTTTCGGCGAACGGTTGTCGCTGCTGCCGGGCGACGGCGCGGTGATGTTGAAGCGCGACGACGCCATCGAGGCGGTGAAGCACGGACTGCCGACCCGGCGTATCGAATCCTGGCACTACACCGACCTGCGCCGGCTGCTGAATGCGGTGCCGGACTTCGACCCGACGGCCGTGGCCAAAGCCATCGCGCCAGTCGTTGAAGGTTCCACCGTGTTGCCGCTTCTCAACGGCGTGTCGAGCGCCAAAACGCCCGCAATCGAAGGCGTCAGCGTCCAGTGCCTGTCGGAGAAACTGACCGACGGCAGCATCGCGCCTGGGCTCGAGCCCTACGGCAGCGACGATGCCATCGGGGCGTTGAACACGGCTTTCGTCGCCGACGGTTATTTCGTCGACATCGCCGATGGCACCCAAGTGGAAAAGCCGATCGAATTGCAAAACCTGCTGGCCGGCGGCCAGGCGCATGTACGCCTGGCCGTGCGCGCCGGCGCCGACGCCAAGGCTGTGATCGTCGAACGCCAGGCCGGCGAGGGCGCGGCCCTTGTCAGCTCGGTCAGCCAGCTCGTGCTCGGCGAAGGCGCCGAGGTGACGTGGCTGATCATCCAGGAGCAGCCGGACACGGCAACGCATCTGGCGCAGTTCAAGGCTCATATCGGCAAGAATGCGAAGCTGACGCTGTTCGTCATGAACGCCGGCGGCAAGCTCGTGCGCCAGGAGGTCGTGGTGAAGACGACGGGCGAGGGCGCCGACTTCCAATTGCGCGGCATCAACCTGCTGGCCGGCGACGCCCACACGGACACCACCATGGTGCTCGATCATGCGGTGCCGCACACCACGTCGACGGAAGTGATCCGCAATGTCGTGACCGGCAAGGCGCGTGGCGTCTTCCAGGGCCGCATCAACGTCCATCAATACGCGCAGAAGACCAACGCCAAAATGGCTTGCAACACGCTGCTTCTGTCGGACGACGGCGAGTTCTCGACCAAGCCGGAACTCGAAATCTTCGCCGACGACGTGGTCTGCGGTCATGGCGCCACCGTCACCGAGATCGACCACAACCATCTGTTTTACCTGATGGCGCGCGGCATCGACGAGAAGAGCGCCCGTGGTCTGCTGGTGAAGGCCTTCATCGCCGAGGTGATCGAGGAACTGGACGACGAGGTGATCGTCGAGGCCCTGGAGACCAGGCTCGACGGCTGGTTTGCGGCGCATGGATGAGTGGATAGGGCTCGCTCCGGCGAACACCCCTGATCCGGCCGCTTCGCGGCCACCTTCTCCCACAAGGGGAGAAGGAAGAGCGCCTGACCTTCTCCCCTTGTGGGAGAAGGTGGATCGGCGCGAAGCGCCGAGACGGATGAGGGGTGTTGGACGGAATGGGGCGGTGCCTCAAGAGAGCTTATGATGGACCAGAAAGTCGAAACCTACGACGTCGAGGCGATCCGCCGCGATTTCCCGATTCTGTCGCGCGAAGTCTACGGCAAACCTCTCGTTTATCTCGACAATGGCGCCTCGGCGCAGAAGCCGCAGGCGGTGCTCGACGCCATCCAGCACGCCTATGCCCAGGAATACGCCAACGTCCATCGCGGCCTGCATTTCCTGTCCAATGCCGCGACCGACGCTTATGAGAAGGCGCGGGAGACGGTTCGCCGCTTCCTCAATGCGCCGAGCACCGACAATATCGTCTTCACCTCGAACACGACATCGGCGATCAACACGGTCGCCTATGGCTATGGCATGCCCAATATCGGCGAGGGCGACGAGATCGTGCTGTCGATCATGGAGCACCACTCCAACATCGTGCCATGGCATTTCATCCGCGAGCGGCAGGGCGCCAAACTGGTCTGGGTGCCGGTCGACGATCTCGGCGTCTTCCACATCGAGGAATTCGAGAAGCGACTGACCGACCGCACAAAGCTGGTCGCCATCACGCAGATGTCGAACGCGCTGGGCACGGTGACGCCGATCAAGGAGATCGTGCGCATCGCGCATTCGCGCGGCATTCCCGTGCTCGTCGACGGCAGCCAGAGCGCCGTCCATATGCCCATCGACGTGCAGGACCTCGACTGCGATTTCTTCGTCTTCACCGGCCACAAGGTCTACGGTCCCTCGGGCATCGGTGTACTCTACGGCAAGAAGGACATCTTGCAGCGCATGCGTCCGTTCATGGGTGGCGGCGAGATGATCGAGGAGGTGACCGAAGACATCGTCACCTACAACGACCCGCCACACCGCTTCGAGGCCGGTACGCCGCCGATCGTCCAGGCGATCGGGCTGGGCGCCGCGCTCGATTACATGGAAAAGATCGGCCGCGAGCGCATCGCCGCGCACGAGGCCGATTTGAAGGACTATGCGCACGAGCGGCTGCGCGCCATCAACTCGCTGCGCATCTTCGGCGATGCGCCCGGCAAGGGGGCCATCATCTCGTTCGAGCTGCAAGGCATTCATGCCCATGACGTGTCGATGGTGATCGACCGGCAAGGCGTGGCTGTGCGCGCGGGCACCCATTGCGCCCAGCCCCTGTTGAAACGCTTCGGCGTAACCTCCACATGCAGGGCGTCGTTCGGCATGTATAATACGCGAGCCGAAGTCGATGCTTTGGCTGATGCGTTGGAAAAAGCGCGCAAGTTTTTCGGGTGACGATAATGGAAGATGCCAGCACAGCTACCGACGCTGTTCCCGACGCGGCCGCTAAGGCGGTGGTTTCCGCCTCCGCAATTCCCGCCGACGAACTGGCGCGGCTGACCGACGACATCGTCTCGGCGCTGAAGACGGTCTACGACCCGGAAATCCCGGCCGATATTTACGAGCTTGGCCTCGTCTACAAGATCGACATCGAGGACGACCGTTCGGTCAAGATCGACATGACGCTGACCGCGCCCGGCTGCCCGGTGGCCGGCGAGATGCCGGGCTGGGTTGAGAACGCCGTCGGCGCCGTCGAAGGCGTGTCGGGCGTCGAGGTCAACATGACATTCGACCCGCCCTGGTCGCCCGATCGCATGTCGGAAGAGGCGCAGGTGGCGGTGGGCTGGTATTGACCTTGAGTCCGGCACACTTGCGCCAGTGGTAAAACTTCACCATTTTAGGTGAGGAATCATTCGGCAGGCCTTGAACCTGCATGGAATGGAGAAGGAAAAAGATGGGACGCTTTGCCGTCATCACGATGACCGAAAAGGCCGCCGACCGGGTGCGCGAGATCGTTGCCACGCGTGAGAATGCGCATGGCATTCGCCTCGGTATCAAGAAGGGCGGTTGCGCCGGCATGGAATACACGGTCGACCTGGTGACCGAACCCAATACCAAGGACGACCACATCGAGCGCGACGGCGCCCATGTCTATGTCGCGCCGGAAGCAGCACTTTTCCTGTTCGGCACCGAGATGGATTTCGAGCAGACGACGCTGCGCACCGGCTTCACCTTCCGCAACCCGAACCAGAGCTCGGCCTGCGGCTGCGGCGAATCCGTCGAACTGAAGCCGGCCGACCTCAAGGCGCTGGCAGAAGCACGCGCCTCCGCCTGACCTTCCTTCGTCCCGTTTACGGGGAGAAGGTGTCCCCCAGGGCCGGATGAGGGGCAGCGATAGCCCCGCTGCCGGCGTTCGTCATTCGAAAAGCCGCGCAATTGGCTTCCCGCCTGCTGCGCAGACCACTCCTCACCTCCCTTAGAACGCAGCGAAGACACTCACTCCACCCACGTCCCGGTCCGCTTATGCCAGTCGGCGATCGATTCCTCGGGATAGACGTCGAACACCTTGTCGCTCGGCCCGACATCGGGCTCGACCCAGTTGGCCTTGTATTTCAGCATCAGATGCACCTTGCTTGGCGGTTTCGGCAGGTCGCTGTCGATCGCCGAGGCGAAGGGATGGACGAGTTCCGGCCAGGTCGGGTCGTAGAGCCACAGCGCCGATCCGCATTTGCGGCAGAAATTGCGCTCTCCGGTCGAGATTTCGCAATGCGGATGTTCGTCGTCCTCGATCTCGGCCCGATAGACGCCGAGGCTGCTCTTGCCGCGGATGGTCATCGTCTCGTAGTCGGCGCCGAGATTGATGGCAAAACCGCCGCCGCCCTGCTGCTTGCGGCAGATCGAGCAGTAGCACAGCATGAATGGCACGGGCGTGTGGCTTTCCACCTCGAAACGAACGGCATTGCAGCGGCAGGAGCCTTTGAGCAGGACAGGCATGACGGGAAACTCCGGTCGATCCCCTTTCAACCTGTCAGCATGGTTTTGGTTGCGGCGATGACAAGGCCGGATCGCGGTGACATGATCCGCGCATGGACAATGAACGCATAGAAGAACTCTTCCAGAGCCTGGGCCCGGTCAGCATCCGCAAACTGTTCGGCGGCAAGGGCATCTATGCCGACGGCGTCATCGTCGCCATCGTGTTGCGCGGCGAATTGATGCTGAAAGCGGACGAGCAAAGCGCGCCCGACTTCGAGGCCGCCGGCTGCGCGCAGTGGACCTACACCGGGTCTCGCCACGGCAAGCTGGTGGCGATGCCCTATTGGAGTATTCCCGATAGTGCCTTCGACG